>NZ_FPBW01000019.1:0-161408 GCF_900116795.1 Methylobacterium sp. UNCCL125
TTCGTCGGCGGGGCGTATGTCGGCATCCGGCGGGACGCCTTCGCGGAGACCGGGGGCGCGGCGGCGCTGGCGAGCGTCGCGCGGGACTACGATCTGGGCGCGGCGACCGTGGGGGTGCGGGCGCAGACGGGCCTGGAGCTGGGGTTGGGTCTTCCGGTGACGCTGCGGGGTCTGGTCGGCTACCGGCGGGCGTTCGGCGACGTGGTGCCGACGGCCCTGCTGCGGTTCGGCACGGGCCCGGCCTTCCTGAGCGCGGGCGTGCCGATCGACCGGGACGCGCTGGTGGCGCAGGTCGGGCTCGATCTGGCGGTGGCGCCGAACGCGAGCCTGGGCGTGGCCTACACGGGCCAGACCGGCGCCCGCGCCCAGGATCAGGCCGTGAAGGGCACCTTCACCCTCCGGTTCTAGCGCGCGACGCCTGCGCGCCGACGAAATCCACGAAGGCGCGCAGGGGCGCCGGCAAGAGCCGCCGGCCCGGATAGTAGAGGAACGGGCCGGAGAAGACCTGCCACCAGGGTTCCAGCACCGGCTCCAGGGCGCCGCTCGCGAGCTGCGGGCGCAGCCAGTCCTCGAACAGGTGGACGATCCCGGTACCCGCGACCGCGGCTTCCACCGCGAGGTCGCTGGCGGCGACCCGCACGATCAGCGGCCCGGACGGGTCCACCCGGACGATGTCGCCGTCGCGCTCGAACTCCCAGGGCGCCGTCAGGGCGCCGCTCGGGAACCGGCCGAGCAGGCAGGCATGGGCGAGGAGGTCGCGCGGATGCTCCGGCCGGCCGCGCCGGTCGAGATAGGCCGGGGACGCGGCGGTGGCGAAGCGCTGCCGCCGCGGGCCGATCGGCACGGCGATCATGTCCTGCTCCAGCCGCTCGTCGTAGCGGATCCCGCCGTCGCAGCCCGCCGCCAGCACGTCGACGAACCCGTCCTCGACGACCACCTCCAGGCGGATCTCCGGGTAGGCCGCCAGGAAGGGCGGCACGAGGGCCGGCAGCACGAGGCGCGCCGCGCTCAGCGGCACGTTGAGCCGCAGCGTCCCGGCCGGCCGGTCGCGGAACCCGTTCACCACGTCGAGGGCGGATTCCACCTCGGCCAAAGCCGGGCCGAGCCGCTCCAGCAGGCGCATGCCCGCCTCGGTGGGCGCGACGCTGCGGGTGGTGCGGTTCAGGAGGCGCACGCCGAGCCCCGTCTCCAGCCGGCGCACCGCCTCGCTGAGGCGCGACGCACTCCCGCCCCCGGCGCGGGCGGCCTCGCGGAAGCCGCCGGCCCGCGCCACGGTCACGAAGGCGGCGAGGTCCGTGAGATCCTGGGTCATTGTTCGAAGATCCGCACAGCCCGTGCCGATTGTCACCGCTTATCTGTCGAATCGCTGGCGTCTACATCCGGGACGCGAACAGGAGATCCGTCATGACCGACATCGCGCAGGCCGGCACGTTCCAACTCGGCGACCGCAGGGTGAAGCGGCTCGGCTACGGGGCCATGCAACTCGCCGGGCCGGGCGTGTTCGGGCCGCCCAGGGACCGCGCCGCCGCCATCGCGGTGCTGCGCGCGGCCGTCGCCGCGGGCGTCGACCACATCGACACCAGCGACTTCTACGGGCCGCACGTCACCAACCAGATCATCCGCGAGGCGCTGCACCCCTACCCGGACGACCTCGTGATCGTCACCAAGGTCGGCGCGAAGCGCGGGGCCGACGCCTCGTGGAACCCGGCCTTCTCGGCCGCGGAGCTGACGCAGGCGGTCCACGACAACCTGCGCAACCTCGGCGTCGAGGCCCTCGACGTGGTCAACCTGCGCCTGATGTTCGACGTCCACGGGCCGGCGGAGGGCCCGGTCGAGGCGCCGCTTACCGTGCTGGCCGATCTCCAGCGCCAGGGGCTGATCCGCCGGATCGGCCTGAGCAACGCCACGCCGCGTCAGGTCGCGGACGGGCGCCGGATCACCGACATCGTCTGCGTGCAGAACCAGTACAATCTCGCGCATCGGGGCGACGACGCCTTCATCGACGCCCTCGCGGCTTCCGGCACCGCCTACGTGCCGTTCTTCCCGCTGGGCGGGTTCAGCCCGCTGCAATCGGGCACCCTGTCGGAGGTGGCCGCCGGGCTCGGCGCGACGCCGATGCAGGTAGCGCTAGCGTGGCTGCTCCGCCGGTCGCCCAACATCCTGCTGATCCCGGGGACGTCGTCCCTCGGCCATCTGCGCGAGAACCTCGCGGCGGCGGAGCTCAGCCTGCCGGAGGAGGCCATGGCGGCGCTCGACCGGATCGGGGCGGCGTGAGAGGCGCTCATCCGACCCCCGCCCTCATCCTGAGGTGCTGGAGCGAAGCGGAAGCCTCGAAGGAGCCCTCCCGATACCGCCGCGATCCCTGGAGCTCTCCTTCGCGGCCGCTGCGCGGCACCTCAGGCTGAGGGGTTTGGTGGGATAGCTCGGGCCCCTACTTCGCGGTCATGCCGGCCACCATCGGGCAGCCGCCCTCGCTCATCGGGCGGAAGGCCTGCTCGGCGGGGATCGTCTCCAGCACCTTGTAGAGGTCCCACGCGCCCTTCGACTCGGAGGGCGCCTTGGCCTCGAACAGGTACATCGGGTGGATCTTGCGCCCGTCCGGCCGGATCGTCCCCTTGCCGAACAGCGGGTCGTCGGTGGGCATCTCCTTCATCTTGGCCACCACGGCGGCGCCGTCCTTGGCCGAATGCAGGGCCGCCACCGCCTTCAGGTAGTGCAGCGTGCTGGCGTAGACGCCCGCCTGGTACGAGGTCGGCTTCTTGCCGGGCATGCGCTTCTCGAACCGCTCCGCGAAGGCGCGGGTGCCGTCGTTGAGGTCCCAGTAGAACGAGGCCGTGAAGTCGAGCCCCTGCGCCACCTCCAGGCCCAGCGAGTGGATGTCGGTGATGGCGATCAGCAGGGCGGCGATCTTCTGGCCGCCCTGGCGGATGCCGAACTCGTGCGCCTGCTTGATGGCGTTGGCGGCGTCGAGGCCGGCATCGGCGAGCCCGATCACCTGCGCCCCCGAGGCCTGGGCCTGGAGGAGGAACGAGGAGAAGTCCGGGTTCGGGAAGGGCGTGCGCACGCCGCCGACGACCGTGCCGCCGTTCTTCTCCACCACGGCCTTGGTGTCGCGCTCCAGGGCGAGGCCGAAGGCGTAGTCGGCGGTGATGAAGTACCAGGTCTTGCCGCCGCGCTTGAGCATCGCCTTGCCGGTGCCGTTGGCGAGCGCCGCCGTGTCGTAGGTCCAGTGCACGGTGTTGGGCGTGCAGGCCGGGCCGGTGAGGTCGGCGGTGCCGCCCCCCGAGTTGATGAAGGCCTTGTTCTTCTCCTTGGTGATCTGCGCGATGGCGAGCGCCACCGAGGAGGTCGGCACGTCGAACACCGCGTCGACGCCGTCGCGGTCGTACCATTGCCGGGTGACGGAGGCGCCGACATCGGGCTTGTTCTGGTGGTCGGCGGAGACGACCTCGACCTTCAGCCCCTGCGCCTCCGGCTTGAAGTCCTCGACCGCCATGCGGGCGGCCACCACCGAGCCCTCGCCGGTGGAATCGAAGTAGACGCCCGAGCGGTCGTTCAGGACGCCGATCTTCACCGGGACGAGGTCGGCCGCGAAGGCGGCGCCGGCGCCGAGCGCGCACAAGCTCCCGAGCAGTCGCGCGACGTGGTGGCGGACCGTCATGTCTCTCTCCCTGTTTGTCCGAACGCGGCGGCGTTGATCGCCGCTCGGTTCTTCTCAAGGGGCAGACTATCCGGGGGGGATCGCAGTCGATACGGCAACGCGTGAGGATGCGGGCGTTCCGTCAGGGGCCGCCTTCCCCGCCCGCGACGACGCTTCGGTGATCGCGGACGGGCATTCGCTTCTCCGAGGCGCCACCCCGTCTTCGCTGCGCACGTGATGACGGGTGAGCGGCGGCGACCGGACTCTCAACCGCCCCGCGGCGCCAGCCCGAAGATCGCCCGCGCCTGATCGGGCGTGGCCGGCGCACGGTCGATATGGGCCAGCAGGCTCACGGCCTTCTCCACCAGCGCGGCGTTGCTCGGCGCGAGGGTGCCGCGGGACAGGTACAGGTTATCCTCCAGCCCGACGCGGACGTTGCCGCCCATGCCGGCGGCGACCGCGAGGATCGGGAACTCCTCCCGGCCGATGCCGAAGGCCGACCAGACCGCGTCCTCCGGCAGCCGGGCGCGCATCGCCACCAGGGCTTCCGGTGTCGCCGGCGCTCCCCAGGGGATGCCGAGGCAGATCTGGAACAGCGGCGGCCGCGCCAGATGCCCCTCGGCGATCAGGTGCCGGGCCAGCTCGATCTGGCCGAGATCGAACACCTCGATCTCCGGCTTCACCCCCGCCGCCCGGATGTGACCCGCCATCGCCCGCAGGTGGCCGGGGGTGTTGAGGAACAGGTGCTCGCCGAAATTCATCGTGGCGACGTCGAGGGTGCAGATCTCGGGTGTGAGTGCCGCCACGTGCCGGGTGCGGGCTTCCGGGCTCACGAAGGTGGTGCCCGGGCCGGCGACGGCCGGATCGGGATCGCCGGGCACGAACCGGCCCCCCGCCCCCGTGGTCAGGTTGAGGATCACGCTGTCGTTCTGGTCGCGGATCCGTTCCACCACCTCGCGGTAATGGGCCAACTCCATGCTGGGCGCGGCGGTCTCGGGATCGCGGACGTGGATGTGGACCACCGCGGCCCCGGCGGCGGCGGCCTCGAGGGCCGACTGGGCGATGGCTTTCGGGCTCACCGGCACGGCCGGGTTCTTCTTCGGCGTGTCGAAGGAGCCCGTGAGGGCACAGGTGATGACGGTGGTGCTCGACATCTTCGTCCTCCCCGGGCTCAGATCGCCCCGCCGTCGACCGTGATCGTCTCGCCGGTGATGTAAGCCGCCCCCGCCGCGAGGAAGAAGATCGTCTCGGCGATGTCCTCCGGCCGGGCCATGCGGCCGAGCATCGTGCGCTCCACCGTCGAGGCCTTGCGCGCCTCCGACCACGGCTCGGTCCAGGGCGTGGCCACGAGGCCCGGCGCCACCGCGTTGACCCGCACGTCGGGCGCCAGCGCCCGGGCGAGGCTGCGGGTCAGGTTGATCAGCCCGGCCTTGCTGGCCGCGTAGGCCACCGAGGAGCCCCGCCGCCCGAGCCCGGCCACCGAGGCGGTGTTGACGATGGCGCCCCGGCTCGCCTTGAGGGTCGCGGCCGCGGCCCGGGCGCAGCGGAACGGCCCGAGGAGGTTGGTCGCCAGGATCGTGGCCCAAAAATCCTCACTCATCGCGTCGAGATCCTCGAAGGCGATGGGCGTGGTCGTGCCCGACGTCCCGGCATTGTTGACGAGCACGTCGAGGCCGCCGAGCCGGTCGATCCCGGCCGCCACCATCGCCTCGGCCTCGCCCGCCCGCGACACATCCCCGGGCAGCGCGAGCACCGAGAGCCCCGTCCCGGCAAGTCGCGCGGCCTCGGCGGGACCGCGGGGATCGTCGGGCAGGTGGTTCAGCGCCACCGCGGCGCCGTTGCGGGCGAAGATCTCCACCGTCGCCAGCCCGATGCCCGACGAGGCTCCGGTGACGAGGACGCGCCGTCCGGACAGGTCCGCTCCGATCATGATCCCTCCATCCGGCCGATCCCGGCCATCGCCGCCTTGAGCGCCAGGAGCTTGCGGTCGCGCTCGCGGAACAGCTCCGCGGGCGCCCGGCCGCCCCAGTCGAAATAGCCGCGCCCCGCCATCACCCCGGTCCGGCCCGCGGCGCAGAGGGCGTCGAGGGTCTCGGAGCGGGTGCGCGGCGGCGGCGGCGCGTAGCTGCCGTTGGCCAGCGCGCGCTGCGTCAGTTCCAGGCCGGTGAAGTCGGCCTTGGCGAGGTGGCCGAGGATCGGGATGCGCAAGGAGAGCCCGTGGATGATCGCCTCGTCGATGTCCCGCGGCGCGGCAACGTCCTCGTCGAGGAGCCGGAACACCTCGGCGCTGATCGCCTGCTGGATGCGGTTGGCGATGTAGCCGGGGATGAAGCGCTTCAGCACGATCGGGACCTGCCCGAGGCCGCGCACGAGGTCGGCCATGGCGGCGACCACCGCCGGATCCGTGCCGGGCCCCGGGACCACGTCGACGAGGTCGACGATGTAGGGCGGCGTGTACCAGTGCAGGATCAGCGCCCGCGCCTGCCGGGCATCCGGGATCAGCGGGAACACGTCGAGATAGCTGGTGTTGCTGGCGAGGATCGCGTCGGCCGGGCAGAGCCGGTCGAGCTCGGCGAACAGGGCGCGCTTGGCCTCCGGATTCTCGGTGATCGCCTCGATGACGAGGCCGGCGCCCGCCACCGCCGCGTCCAGCGCCGCCTCGACCCGGACGGCCCGTGCCAGTCGCCCGGCATCCCAGCCCGCGGGCGCGGCCCCTGCCTCCTGCAGGGTGGCCAGCGCCGATTCCATCAGGCCGGGCACCCGCGCGCGGGTCTCCGGTGACGTGTCGGTGATCCGCACGCCGTGGCCGCCGAGCGCCAGCACCAGGGCGATGCCGTGCCCCATCACGCCGCCGCCGACGATCGCGATCTCGCCCATGCCGCACGCTCCGTCCCTGTCCCGGGCTCCTCTGGCGGGAGTCCTCGGGTCTTCACGCGAATTCAGCCGCCGCGCTGGTCCCGGCGCATCATGAAGGCCAGCTTCTCGAAGAGGCTGACATCCTGCTCGTTCTTCAGGAGCGCCCCGTGCAGGGGCGGGATCAGCTTGCGGCCGTCCTGCTCGCGCAGGGTCTCGGGGGCGATGTCCTCGGAGACGAGGAGCTTCAGCCAGTCGAGCAGTTCCGAGGTCGAAGGCTTCTTCTTCAGGCCCGGCACCTCGCGCAAGGCCAGGAAGGTCCGCAGGGCCTCCTCGACGAGGCGGTGCTTGATGCCCGGATAGTGGACGTCGACGATGCGCAGCAGCGTCTCGGCGTCGGGGAACTTGATGTAGTGGAAGAAGCAGCGGCGCAGGAAGGCGTCCGGCAGCTCCTTCTCGTTGTTCGACGTGATGATCACGATCGGCCGGCGCACGGCTTTGACGGTCTCGCCGGTCTCGTAGACGTGGAACTCCATCCGGTCGAGTTCGGTGAGGAGGTCGTTGGGGAACTCGATATCGGCCTTGTCGATCTCGTCGATCAGCAGGACCGGGCGCTCGGGCGCGGTGAACGCCTCCCAGAGCTTGCCGCGCCGGATGTAGTTCCCGATCTCCGAGACCCGGGGATCGCCGAGCTGGGAGTCGCGCAGGCGCGAGACCGCGTCGTACTCGTAGAGACCCTGCTGCGCCTTGGTGGTCGACTTGATGTTCCAGACGATCAGCGGCGCGCCGAGTCCCCTGGCGATCTCCTCGGCCAGCACCGTCTTGCCGGTGCCGGGCTCGCCCTTCACCAGAAGCGGGCGTTCCAGCACCACGGCGGCGTTGACCGCCGCGGTGAGGTCGGGGGTCGCGACGTAGGTCTCGGTTCCGGAAAAGCGCATCGCGGTCTCGGAGAGAGGGGCTTGAGCCCAGGGGTAACGCGGCGCGCGGCCGGGCCGCAAGCGCGGCGCCGGATCCGACCCGCGTCCGCATCCTGAGACGCCCGCGTCAGCGGGCCCCGCAGGAAGGCTCCAGGGAACGCGCGGCCGGATGGAGGCCTCTTTCGAGACCTCCGCTTCGCTCCGGCACCTCAGGATGAGGGTGGAGATCCGAGCTCAACCTCGGGACCTGGTCAGCCCTTCTCGTGCCAGACGCAGTTCCGGGCCAGGATCTCGAGGTTCACGTCCGACTTCTGCGGCTGCGGCAGGGTCTTGCCGTCCATGGCGAGGTCGATCTTGATCTCGACCTGCCCCTTCGCCTCGGCCGTGCGGCGGGAGAAGTAGCAATATTGCTGGTAGGGCTGGTCGGCGCTGTCCTTGAAGTTCCAGCCGGTCACGATCTGCCCGTCGAGATAGGGCACCTGCTTGAACACCGTGAAGGTGGTGTTCACCGTCGCCTTCGAGGCCGGGGCCGCGTCGCTGCCGAGCTGCGCCTTGGTGGGGGTCGGCGACGCGGATGCCTTGGGCAGGCCTTCGAGCTTCAAGACGTTGTCGGTCAGCGTGACTTCGCCCTTGGTCTTCAGGGTCACGTCCGAGAGGGCGGCCTGCATGGCGGCGGCGATCTTCTCCGCCGCGGTGTCGAACTGGTTGAGCGTCGCCCAGCCATAGGCCGCCGCCCCGATGCCGATCCCGGCGAGGCACGCGAAGGCGCCGAAACCCAGCGCCCGGAACAGGAAGGCCCGGGCGGCGACGTAGCTCGAATCCGCCCGCAGGCGGGAATTCACCTGCTGGGCGAGGGCGATGTTCTCGGGGGTCCCGCTCGCGACGTAGTTCATGCGCCGGCTCCAGCGGCAGGGAGGGTCTGGCCCGGATGGGCCTGGTTGGGCAGCGCCTGCTGGCCTTGCGCCGGGCGGTTCATCGGGATCACTGCCCCCGAGGCGTTGGCGGCCCGCGGCAGGATCGGCTCAGGGTTCGAACGCAGGGCGTCGGCGATCGCGTCGAGCATGTACGGCGCCGCTTCCGGGTTCACGGCGGCGCCGAGGTCGTCCTCGTCCATGAAGGTCCGGCGGGTCGAGACCGCGCAGAGGGCCAGGATCGTCGACGCGAAGGCGGCGCAGACCGCGGGCAGGAATACGAAGATCCGCAGGAAGGCGTGGACCTGGCTCTCGGTCACGTCGATCGGGTCGACGCCGTAGACCATGGCGGTGAAGGAATGGAGCTGCGAGCGGTTGACCGCGTTGCGGTAGCCCTGCTCGGCATCGGCCACGCGCCGGTCGGCGGCGCCGGGATCGAGGGCGGCGCGGGCCTTGCGGGCCTCCTCCAGGTCCTTGATCATCCCGGCGCGGTCGGCGGACGCCTTGGCGACACCCTGCGACAGGGCGGCGACCCGCGGATCGGCCACGCATTTCAGGTTCTGGTACTTCCGGCCCTTGCTGTTGGTGCCGAAGACCCGCTCGCAGCGCTGGGCCGGCAGGCCGGCGAGCTGCTGGGCGTTGTCGGCGGAACGCTTCTCGATCTGGTCGAGCTCGGCCGTGTACTGGGCCACGCGTTCGTCCGCCGCCTTGATGCGGTCGCCGATCGTGGCACGGTCGGCCTGGGCGTCCTTCAGGGCCGTCTTGGTCCGGGCCGCCTCCATCAGGCGGGGATGGAACATCATCTCGCCGAGCTGCGACACCGACTTGGTGGTCACGCCCGCCGCGAAGATGATGCCCAGCACCGCCAGCCCGCGCACGAAATGCGAGCGCTGGGTGCGCGCTAGGATGCCCAGCGGCACCCGGCACAGCTCCACCGCGGCGTAGACCAGGGGCGCCAGCAGCATGAAGTAGAAGGCGTGCCAGTCGCCGTCGCTGTAGACGCCGGCGAACAGCCACGCGCCCCAGAGCGAGGCGCCGATCACCATGAACTCGACGAGGTACGCGATTGCCACGTAGCCCCACTTGATGCGGTAGCCCTTCTCGACGTGGCGCTGGTGGCGCCAGCGGTCCGACTCGAGCTTCCACTCGCGCTTCTCGCGCTCGCGATCGCGGCTGGGGGGCGCTGTCGGACCGGAGAATATCGATTTGATGGAGATCATCGGCCTCGTCGCATCCATCCGGTCCAGTTCCGGGCAGGGCCCGGCCGAGCTTAACCCCCGGTTAACTCAGGCGTGTATGCGCCCATTGTGCCGATTTTGAGCCGCGTTGCACACACCCGCCGTACACATCCACCGGGTGATCGCCCGCAGCATCGCCCCGGTGGCGGAAATGTCTCACCCGATCGATGTATCCGGCTTGTGTCGGAGCGCACCTGCGCCGGCCCATTCCCGGCCTGAAAGCGGTTGCCCGCAGCACGGCGACGACCCATGATCGCGAAGCCGTGATCGGCGTCCCCCCGCAGCCCCGAGAGACGAGGTTCGATCCGCCGCCGATGCCAGAGGTCCATGCCGGCTCCTACAAGGAAGCGATCCTGTTCCTCGTCACAGCGGGCATCGTGGTGCCGCTGTTCCACCGCCTGCGGATCTCGCCGGTGCTCGGCTTCATCGGCGCCGGCGCCCTGCTCGGACCCTTCGGCCTCGGCCGGCTGGCCGACACCTATCCCTCCGTTCACCTCTTCACCATCGGCAACCGGGCCGAGATCGCGCACCTCGCTGAATTCGGCGTGATCTTCCTGATGTTCATGATCGGGATCGAGCTGTCCTGGGAGCGCCTGCGGGTGCTGCGCCGGCTGGTCTTCGGCCTCGGCTCCCTGCAGGTGGGCTGCTCCGCGCTGATCCTCGGGGCGATCCTGTACGGGCTCGGCGTGCCGCTCACCGGCGCGGCGATCGTCGGCATCGGCCTCGCCCTGTCCTCCACCGCCGTGGTGCTGCCGGTGCTGGCCGAGCAGAAGCGGCTGAACGCGCCCACCGGCCGCACCAGCTTCGCGGTCCTGCTGTTCCAGGATCTGGCGGTGGCGCCGGTCCTGTTCGCCATCGCGGTGCTCGGCCGCGACGACGGCGGCGACAAGGGCTGGGCGCTGGCCATGGCGCTCGGGCAGGCGGCGATCGCGCTGGTCCTGATCGTGGTCGCCGGCCGCCTCGCCCTGCGCCCGCTGTTCCAGCTGGTGGCGCGCACGCGCTCCACCGAGCTGTTCATGGCCGCCTGCCTGCTGGTCATCGTCGGCACGGCGCTGACCGCGGCGGCGAGCGGCCTGTCGATGACGCTCGGCGCCTTCGTGGCCGGCCTTCTGCTGGCCGAGACCGAGTACCGCCGGGCGATCGAGGCGACGATCGACCCGTTCAAGGGCCTCCTGCTCGGCGTGTTCTTCGTCTCGGTGGGCATGAACCTGGACCCGGCCCAGCTCATGGCGAGTCCCGGCGCGATCCTCGGATTGTCCCTGGCGCTGGTCCTGATCAAGGCCGCCGTGGTGATGATGGCGGCTCCGGTCCTGAAGATCCCCCGGCCCGTGGCGCTGGAGACGGCGCTGCTGCTCGGGCCGGGCGGCGAGTTCGCCTACGTGCTGATCGGCGGCGCCATGGCCACCGGGCTCGTGCCGGAGGAGGTCGGCGCGGCCGCCCTCGTGGTGACCACCGTCACCATGATCATGATCCCGGCGCTCGCCGTCGTCGGCCGGCGGCTCAAGATGCGGGCGACGGCCAGCGCCCAGGCCGCCGCCAAGGCCGAGCCGGTGCCGGAGCGGGTGGACAACCGGGTGATCGTCGCGGGCTTCGGCCGCGTCGGCCGGCAGGTCGGCGAGATGCTGGAGCGGCACCAGATCCCGTACCTCGCCCTCGATTCCGACGCCGCGCGGGTGGCCGAGCAGCGCCGCGCCGGGGCGCCGGTCTATTTCGGCGACAGCGGCAGCACCGAGATGCTGCGCCGCTGCGACATCGCCACGGCCCGGGCCCTGGTCGTCACCCTGGACAACCCGCGCGCCGTCGAGGCGGCGGTGGTGGCGGCCCGGGCCGAGCGGCCGGACCTGACCATCGTGGCCCGTGCCCGCGACGCCCGTCACGCGTCGTCCCTCTACGAACTCGGCGTCGACGACGCGGTGCCGGAGACGATCGAGGCCTCCCTGCAGCTCTCGGAGGCCGTGCTGGTCGATGTCGGCGTCCCGATGGGGCTCGTCATCGCGTCGATCCACGAGCGGCGCGACGAGTACCGGACCCTGCTGAAGAAGCGCGAGAACGAGGCGAAGCCGATCTTCCGCGCCCGCCGCACGGTGGGCAAGGCTCTGGGCAAGCCGCCGGCCAAGCGCGAGCCCGAGCGCCAGGAGGCGGCCGGCCAGGAGGCGTGACAGGAGGCGTGAGCCGCAGCCCTGCCGAACCAGCGGGGCGCCGCCGCGGTAGCGCGTCCGCTGTCCGTCTGCGGAACCGGAGAGCGTGCCGATTCCGCCGCCCGACCAAGGGCAGGATCACGACTGCCTGCTGTCCCAGGCCCGGTTGCGGGTCCTGCCGCGTCCAACCCCGGCCGCTTCCCAGCTTCAGCCAAGTCGTGCTGCGGCGGCGGCCGGCAGGCGCAGGAGACGTCGAAATCTTTCGACGCGATTGATTCGAACAGAAAACGGCGCCAAATTTTTTTCGCGTGAAGTCTGTAGTGCGTGCTGCTAGGGGTCGCGTGTTCAAATACGATATTACGGAATATTTGCCTAAGTAGTTCTTTGTTTGGCTGGCATCGATTCGATCTCTGCGACTTTTGTCTTCGCCCGCAGGTGCCTCTGAGGGCGCGGTGCGATTGCAGGTGAGATTGGCTCAAGATTTCGCCATGTAGGATTGCGGCATTCGACCGGTGCGCGTCTGATGCGAGGTGAAGCCCGTGATGGCTAAAAGCGGTCTCCTGATGTTCTGCGCGTCACGTAACGTTCAACCGGCGGCGCAAGACCGGCTCGCGATCCGGGTCTTCCCGCCGATCCGTGCGTGCGGCGTCGAGCGAGGTCGCGATGTATGAGGGGGACGGCCGATTTCCGCGGGTCGGCGGTGATCGGGACATATCAGAATACGCGACCGTGCGGATGAATACGGACGCGGTGCCGCTCCAGGCGCGTTTCGATTACTGGATTGAGGCATGCCGAACCATGTTCGGTAGTTTCGAGTTCGTGGATCTGGAGCGAAAGAACTTTCGCGCCGCGTTGAACACTCTGACCGTCGACAACCTCACGATCGCGCACTACGTCGGATCGCCCCACGCCATGGTCCGGACGCGGTCTCACATCCGATCGTCGGATAACGATTTCTATCTCGTCATCCTGGCGTCGGAGCGGACCTTCAATCTGGATCACGGTCAATACCATCGATCCAGTACCGGCGGGATCTCGCTCCTGGACAACACTCAGCCCTTCCTGGGTGCCCATCCTGAAGGCTTGGATATCATCAATGTCTTCATCCCGCGGGCCGTGCTGGAGCTGGCAATGGGGCCGGCCCGGTGCCTGACGGGATTGTCGATCGACGCGACGCAGACCAGCTTTCCTATCATCGTCTCGTACCTGTCCGCGTTGATCAAGCATGGCGCGACCCTCGATCCGGCCTGCCAGGCGCGCGTGGCTGCGATTGCCGTCCAACTCATCGCGGCCGGCTTTGCGGAGAAAGTGGAGTCCGACGCGCCCCGGTCCCTGGGCGGCGCCGCGATCCTGAGCCGGGCGCGGGCTTTCATCATCGACCATATCGGTGTCGAGGGCCTGTCGATCAACGATGTCGCGGCCGCGCTCAATATCTCGGTCCGCCGGCTTCAGGAGGTGGCCAGCGCGGAGAATATCGCACTGATGGACTGGATGTGGGAGCGCCGTCTGCAATTGGCGCACGCGAAGCTGGCCGATCCGGTCAACGGCGTCGTGCCGGTCGGCCTGATCGCGTATCAATGCGGGTTCGCCAGCCAGGCGCACTTCTCCCGCCGCTTCAAGGAGCGCTTCGGGCAGACGCCGACGGAGTACAAGGTTGCGTCCGGACTCACGCGGGCGGCACGCGCCGCCGCGGCGGCCGGCATGGCCTGAAGCGGGCCGGTGCGCGCAAGCCGCCGATGCCGTCAGATCAGGGCGGGCTGCGCGTCCTCGTGCTTGGGCCGCCGCGTCACGCGGCTGCGCGGCGCCGGCTCGAACCCGTCGGCGAAGCTGCACCGGTAGACCAACTCGTCCGCCGGCCCGAGGCCGGTGACCAGGGGCACCGTCACGGTGTCGCCGGAGAAGCGCCAGCCGCGGGCGCCCTTGTCCCAGTAGAGCCAGACCGTCCCGGGATAGCCGCGCAGGGTGAAGACCGCCGCCTTGCGCGACAGGGCCTGCACCGCCCGAGGGGCATACATGCCCTTGTCGCGATACGCGTCCCGGGTCGCCTCCGGCTGGCGATCCATGAAGGTGTTGCGCACCAGCTGAATCGTCGCCCCCGGCTTCCCGAGAAACCGCTTGAATTCCGTCAGATTCCGCAGGATGACCGCCATCGCAGGTCTCCTCGCCAGTCCGGTCCGGACCGCGTCGCCGCGTCCGCACACACTCGATGCCCCGAGTTGAGCGATTCCCATGACCGATTGAGTGACCGGGCGAGGCTTGTCCGGGCACATATCAACAGATTCGACAACTTATACCCAGGTTATGAGTCCCATCGGCCCGGAGAGACTCGCTTCGGCCCGAGATCCGGCCGCGTCGACGACGATAAATCTTGTCGACCATCGCCGAAGACTCGAAATCCGGCCCAGAAAGTCCTGCGCCGCCCGGCGCGGCCTTGGCCGATTCGCGCGGGCTTGACCCGGGCGCCCGGCTGGCGCGTTCTCCCGGGATGCTGCTGCAGTTCTTCACGGCCCTCCGGGACGCCAAGGTCCCCGTCTCCCTGAAGGAGTACCTCATCCTGCTCGGCGCCCTGGACCGGGGCCTCGCCGGGCACGATGTCGAGGCGTTCTACTTCCTGTCGCGGACGGCGCTCGTGAAGGACGAGGCGCATCTCGACCGGTTCGACAGGGTGTTCGGCACGGTGTTCAAGGGGCTTCAGACCCTCGGCGAGGCGGTCGAGCCCGCGGCGATCCCCGAGGAGTGGCTGCGCAAGCTCACCGAGAAGTACCTGACCGAGGCCGAGAAGGCGGAGTTGAAGGCGCTCGGCTGGGACACGCTGTTCGAGACCCTGAAGCAGCGGCTCGCCGAGCAGAAGGGGCGCCACCAGGGCGGCTCGAAATGGATCGGCACCGGCGGGACCTCGCCCTTCGGCGCCTACGGCTACAACCCCGAGGGGATCCGGATCGGCCAGGACGGGAACCGCAACTTCCGGGCGGTGAAGGTCTGGGACAAGCGGGAATTCAAGGATCTCGACGACGACCGCGAGATCGGCGCGCGCAACCTACGCCTCGCCCTCCGGCGCCTGCGCCGCTTCGCCCGGACGGGGGCGGCCGAGGAACTCGACCTCGACGGCACGATCCGGGCGAGCGCCCGCCAGGGCTATATCGACGTGAAGCTGCGGCCGGAGCGGCGCAATGCCGTGAAGGTGCTGCTGTTCCTCGATGTCGGCGGCTCGATGGACTGGCACATCGAGCAGGCGGAGGCGCTGTTCTCGGCGGCGCGCTCGGAGTTCAAGCACCTCGCGCATTACTACTTCCACAACTGCCCCTACGAGGCGGTCTGGACCGAGAACCGGCGGCGGCACGAGGCGCAGACGCCGCTGCTCGACGTGATCCGCACCTATGGCAGCGACTACCGGCTCGTCTTCGTGGGCGACGCCTCGATGAGCCCCTACGAGATCGCGACGCCGGGCGGCTCGGTGGAGCACTGGAACGCGGAGGCCGGCGCCGTCTGGATGCAGCGGCTCCTCGACCATTTCCCGAAGGCGGCGTGGCTGAACCCGGTGCCCGAGACGCACTGGGGCTACACCCAGTCGATCGGCATGATGCAGCGGCTGATCGCCGGCCGGATGTTCCCCCTCACCCTGGACGGGCTCGACGCGGCGGCCCGGGCGCTGGTGCGGTGAGGCTCGGTATGCCCCGGCTTCGTCGCGCCGATCCGCGGCCTCATCCTGAGGTGCCCGCGTCTGCGGGCCTTGAAGGCGGGCGCGAGGGATCGCGGCGCTGACTGGAGGGCTCCTGCGAGGCCTCCGCTGCGCTCCGGCGCCTCAGGATGAGGGTGCGGGGATCGGGACGCTCCGCGACATCGTGGCCCGGCCGCTCCGCGATCGGAGGGCCTGTCAGCCCTGCTGGGACGGCGTCGTCACCACGAGTCCGTCGAGCGCCGGGGTGATCTTGATCTGGCAGGACAGGCGGGAATTCTCGCGGACGTCGCTGGCGAAGTCGAGCATGTCCTGCTCCATGTCCTGGGCCTTGCCGACCACCTCGATCCACGCGTCGGCGACGTACACGTGGCAGGTGGCGCAGGCGCAGGCGCCGCCGCACTCCGCGTCGATGCCCGGCACGTTGTTGCGCAGAGCCGTCTCCATCACGGTCGCGCCGACGCTGCCTTCGACGGTCCGCTCCGTCCCGGCGTGGTCGACGTAGGTGATCTTGGGCATGCTGGGGGCTCCGGGCTCGCGTCGAGCGCACTCTGTCCGACGGGCGGCGTGCCTGCTTGGCGGCTGGAAACGCGGAATGCAAGCGCGGCATTAGACACCGGTCCCGGATCGATCGCCGCATTGCGGCGACCCCGTCAGGCCCGGGCCTCCGCGATCTCCGCCAGCGCCTGCGCGACCGCGTCCGCGAGGTCGTCGACCGGCACGGGCCCGGTGCCGTCCCGCAGGCGCGCCTCCGCGGCATCCGCCAGGGCCCGCACGCGCACGGCCCCGACGCCGGCGGCCGAGCCCTTCAGGGTATGGGCGAGGTCAGCGCGCGCGTCCCGCGGCACGGCCGGGTCGGCGAGGCGCGGCAGGATCGACCGGCACTGGCCGGCGAACAGATCCAGGACCTCACGGGCCAGCTCGGCGTCGCCACCGGTCTGGGCGTCCAGTTCCGCGGGGTCGATGGCCTGCATGCTCGGGCTCCCGGCATCCGGATTCGTCGGGGATTGCGGATCTGATCCACACAATTCACCCCCTGATTCGCCGGGTGGGGATCGCGCCGGACCCCTCCCCTGCGGCAGGATGGTGGACGCGGTGAGCGACGGGCGCGGTAACCATTCGGTTAACGTTTTCTGGGGCCAGTCGAGGGCTCGGGTATCGGCAGTCGCTGCCTGAGTTTAGTCTTGTAATGGTAAACGGGGCGTTGCGTCTCCGGCATCAGCCTTCCCCAAGGCGTCGGTGAACCCGTGTAACGAGGCGTTGAATGGCGACCGAGAAGAAGCTGAAGGACCCGGCCGAGGCCGCGCTCTCTGCGATCGAGCAGGCGCTGAACCTCGACGCCCTGACGCCGAACGGCACCGATGGCCGCGCCGAGCCGCGCCTGCCCGATGTGGGTGACGCCGAGCCGCTGCTCGACAGCGGCCTCGATGCCGCCGGGCGGACCATGCCGCCGCGCCTCGATCTCGACCCGCCGCTCGCCTCCGACCTGCCGCCGCCGGGCCTGGACCGCCCGCGCCGCGAGGGCGGGCTCCTGCCCCCCGACCGCTCGCTGGTGGCCAACGACGACCGGCGCAACATCGGCATCCTGCAGCAGACCCTGCGGGTGCGCTCCTCGCCCAAGCCCTACCTGCTCGCGCTCGCCGCCGGCGCCGTCTGGATCGGCGCCCTGGTGCTGATCGCGTGGTCGAAGTCCGAGGGCGACCTGCGCGCCGTCGTGTCGGGGCTCTCCGCCCTGCAGGCGAGCGTCGGCGCCGCGGCGCTGTTCGGCCCGGTGGTGCTGTTCGTGATCGCCGCCATGCTGGCGGTGCGCGCCCAGGAGATGCGCCTCGTCGCCCGTGCGGTGGGCGAGGTCGCGGTGCGTTTGGCCGAGCCCGAGAGCTTCTCCACCGACGCCGTCCTGACCATGTCGCAGACCGTGCGCCGCGAGGTGGCGGCGGTGGGCGACGGCGTCGAGCGGGCGCTCGCCCGGGCCGGCGAGCTGGAGACCCTGGTCCGGGGCGAGATCGCCACCCTGGAGCGGGCCTATTCCGACAACGAGATCCGCATCCGCTCCCTCGTGGACGAGCTGGTGGCCCAGCGCGAGGCGATCGTCACCAACGCCGACCGGGTGCGCAGCGCCATTGCCGGCTCCCACCAGAGCCTGAGCCAGGACCTGGAAGGCGCCTCGGACCGGATCGTGTCGGCCGTGACCGGCGCGGGCGAGCGGGTGACCGGCGCCCTGGAGACCCGCGGCGCCGCGATCACCGCCTCCCTGGGCGAGGCCGGCGACCGGGTGGTCAACCTCATGACCGCCCGCGGCAGCGACCTCGTCGACACCCTCGCGGCCACCAGCCAGGAGGTGCGCGGCGCCATCCAGGAGGTCGGCGAGACCCTGACCCGCAGCTTCGAGGATCGCGCCGGCGCGGCGACCGGCGCCTTCCAGGCCGCCGGCACCACCCTGGCCGATCGCCTGTCCGAGAATGCCGGCGCCCTCACCCGGACCCTGGAGGAGACCGGCAGCCGCGTCAGCGACGCGCTGGAGCGCCAGGCCGGCACCGTGCGCGAGAGCTTCGAGCGGTCCGTGACGGGGCTGGAATCCGTCTTCCTGTCCCGGGGTTCGGAGCTGACCGAGCGCTTCGGCGCGATGGGCGCCGACATCACCGCCCGCTTCGCCGAGACCGGCTCGGCCCTCACCCAGGACATCGCCGGCCGCGGCCTCGCGCTGCGCGCCGAGATCGAGAGCGCCGGCCTGTCGGTCGCCGAGACGATCGAGGGCCGCGGGCGTGATGCCCAGGCTGCCCTGGCGCTGGCGGCCAGCGGCGCCGGCGAGACCCTGACGGCCCGTGCCGGCGCCGTGCGCGACGACCTCGTCGGCACCGCCGAGCGGATCGCCGAAGGGCTGTCGGAGCGCGGAAGCGCCCTCGCCGAGCGGATGGACGGCATCGCGGCGCGCCTCGACGAGACCGTGACGGTTCGGGCCGCGGACCTGGAGCACCGGGTCGCAGCCGCGGCCGAGCAGGCCGGCGGCAGCATCGCGCACCGGACCGAGACGGTGGCGGCGCGCCTGGAGGCCGCCTTCGCGGCCCTGGGCCAGGGCTTCGAGGCGGGGGCCTCCTCGGCGGTCCAATCCCTGCGGGGCACCGTCGAGAGCCTGTCGGGCGAGATCGACGGCCGCACCGCCGAGGCGGTCGCGGCGCTCCAGCGCGGGGCCGAGGCGGCCACCAGCGCCCTGCGCGGCACGACCGACGAGGCCACCGGCGCGGTCGAGGCCCGGACCCTGGAGGCCGTGCGGGTGTTCGAGCGCCGGGTCGCGGATTCCGCCACCACCCTGTCGGCGCGCACCGAGGAGGCCGCCGCGGCGCTGCGCGCCGCCGCCGATCAGGCCGGCCAGGCCGCCGAGACGCAGACGCGGGATGCCGCCGCCCGGCTCACCGCGGCCCTGGAGACCCTGCGCACCGCCTCCGGCGAGGTCACCGGCGCCGTGGAGGCCGAGACCGCGATCCTCACCGCCCGGTTCCGCGACGCCGCCGACCGCGCCGGCACGGAACTCGGCGAGCGCGGCACGGCCGCCGTCTCGGCCGTCCGCGCCGCGCTCGACGACCTCAACCGCGAACTCGCCGCCCGGACCGGCGACGCCACCGGCAGCCTCGCCGAGGCCGCCCGCGCCATCTCGGCCGACCTCGCCGCCCGGATCGGCGAGATGGAAGCGGCCTTCGGCGCGCATGGCCGCGGCGTCGCCGAGCTGCTCGCCAGCCATGCCGACGAGACCCAGGCCCGGATCAGCGGCACCGGCCGCGACATCGTGCTCGCCGTGGCGAGCCAGGGCGCCCGCATCGCCGACACCCTCAGCCAGACCGGTGCGAGCTTCGCCGAGACCGCCGACGGCCGGGTCCGGGCGATCGACGAGACGCTGGGCAGCCGCCTCGCCGCCCTGCAGGAGACCATCGCCCGCGGCGACATCCTGGCCGACCGGATCGGCCGCGACACCGCCGCCCTCGGCGAGACCGTCGGCGCCCGTCTGGAGGAGATGGACCGGCTCCTCACCGGCAAGGGCGAGGCCGTGGCCGAGACGATCACGGCCCGGGCCCGCGAGGCCGGCAGCCTGATCGAGACCCATCTCGGGGGCCTGGAGACGCGCTCCGCGGAGCGGGCCGCCGCGATCGCCGCCACCGTGGCCGACCTCGTCGGCCAGATCGACGGTCATCTCGGCAGCCGCACCAGCGCGGCGGACGAGGCGCTGCGCGCCCGGACCGACGAGATGGCGCGGGTCATGGCCGAGGGCCATCGCGGCCTGATGGAGATGTTGGAGGGCCGCACCAACGGCCTCGGCCAGGACATCGCCCGGCACACGGGCGAGATCGCCCGCCGGATCGAGGAGAGCGCCGGCCATTTCGACACCGGCGTCATCGGCCGCCTGCAGGCGATCGCCGAGACCCTGGACGAGCGTGCCCGCCTCGTCGACGAGAGCTTCGGCGTGCAGGCCTTCGAGGCGATCCGCCTCATCGAGGCGCGCACCCGCGCGGTGGACGAGGAGCTGGCCGGCCGGACCCGCGACCTCGTGGCGATGATCGCCGACCGGACCGGCGGCCTCGACGGCGCCATGGCCGAGCGCGTCCGCGCCCTCACCGGCACCATCGAGGAGGCCACCCGCGGCCTCGAGTCCGCGCTGGCGAACCGTGCGGAGTCGATGGTCCGGCTGGTGGACGAGCGCACCGAGAGCGCCGACGCGGCTTTGACCGCCCGCACCGAGGCCGTGCACGCCGCCTTCGCCGAGCGCGCCGACCTCCTCGGCCGTCTCATCGACGAGCGCATCGCCGCCATGTCGGGCGAGCTCGACGAGAAGGGCCGCGCCGTGTTCGGGGCGATCGGCGGCCGGATCACCGAGCTGGCCCGCCTGCTCGACCGCGGCGGCACCTCCCTCGCCGAGCTGATCGACCAGCGCGGCGACAGCGTGCTCGCCAAGCTCCAGCAGACCATCGCGGATGCCGAGCGGATGCTCGATGCCGGCGAGGGCCGCCTGGGCCACACCCTGTCGAGCCGCACCGCCGACATCAGTGGCCTGCTCGACGAGGGCGTGCGCTCGGTCCACACCCTGCTGGACGACCGGACCAACCAGATCCGCGTCATGCTGGACGACCACGCCGGCACCCTGGCCGCCACCCTCGACGGCCGCATGGGCCCGATCCACGCCGCGCTGGACGGCCGCGGGCAGGCGCTGGTCACCGCCCTGGAGGGCGCGTTCGGCTCCGCCAGCGGCGCCCTGGACGAACGGACCCGCCAGCTCGGCAGCCTGTTCGACGAGCGGCTCGGCCATCTCGAGAGCCTGGTCGACGGCCGCGGCAACCGCCTCGCCGACACCCTCACCGCCCGGGCCCAGGCCCTGCGCACCCTGTTCGAGGAGGCCCAGGCGGCCCTCGACGGCGTGGTCGAGGGCGGCGGCGGCCGCTTCGCGGCCACGGTCGATGCCCGCATCCAATCCCTGCGCGCGGTGCTGGAGGAGGCGCCCGCCGCCGTCTCGGCGCTGGTCGAGACCCGCGAGCGTCAGCTCGCCGCCACCCTCGACGCGCGCACGCAGCGCCTGCAGACCCTCTTCGAGGAGGCTCAGGCCGGCCTGCGCGACCTCGTGGACGGACGCGGCCAGGACGTCGCCGACGCCATCGCGGCCCGGACCGAGGGCCTGCGCGCGACCCTCGACGCGGCACCCGCCCAGATGGCGGACCTGCTGGATTCCCGCCTCTCGGACCTTCAGGGCCTGTTCGAGCGGGCGCAGGGCGAGATCGACCGCCTCGTGGACAACCGCGGCCGCCAGATCGCCGGGACCATCGAGCACCGCACCCAGGCGCTCCAGGCGACCATCGAGGGGGTGAACCCGGCCATCGCCGGCCTGCTCGAGGAGCGCGAGAACCGGCTCGCCGAGACTCTCAAGGAGCGGACGGGCGAGCTGCAGACCCTGTTCGATCGGGTGCAGAACCGCCTCGGCGCGCTGGTCGAAGGTACCGGCCGCGACGTGTCCGAGCGGGTCGACGCGCGCATCGAGACCCTGCGGTCGACCTTCGAGCAGGCGCGCGCGTCCATCGAGGGGCTTCTGGAGGACCGCAGCCAGGCCCTGGTGGCGGCGGCCGAGGGCCGTACCGGCGCCCTCGTGGAGGTCTTCGACACCCGGCTGCGGGATCTCGACGGCGTCGTCGAAGGTCGCACCGGCGCCCTGGTTCAGACCTTCGACGCCCGGCTGCGCGACCTCGACGGCGTCGTCCGAGGCCGTACCGGCGCTCTGGTCGAGACGTTCGACACCCGGCTGCGCGATTTCGACGGCGTCGTCGAGGGTCGTACCGGCGCCCTGGTCGAGGCCTTCGACACCCGGCTGCGGGATCTCGACGGCATCGTCGAGGGCCGCACCGCGGCCCTGGCGCAGGCCGTGGAGGCGCAGAGCGAGGCCCTGGCCCGTGGCGTCGACGCCCGCGCCGATGCCTTCACCCAGCGCATCGACAGCCGCATGCGGCTGTTCGCGACCCTGGTGGCGCAGCGCGCCGACACCCTGGCCACCGCCTTCGACGACCGCCACGAGGCCTTCGCGGGCCTGATGGACGAGCGCACGGCGTCCCTGGTCGCCGCCCTCGACGAGCGGGCGCGGGCCCATGCCGAGCAGGTCGACGCCCACAACGCGGCGCTGGCCGAGACCCTTAGCCGCCGCGAGGCCGCGCTCGCCGGCCTGATCGACGCCCGCACCGAGGCCCTCGGGGCCGGGTTCGAGCGCCGTGCCACGGCGCTCGGCGCCCTGGTGGATGCCCGCGGCGAGGCCCTGTCCCGCCGCCTCGCCGAGAGCGCAGAGACCCTGGTGCGCGCCATCGAGGAGCGCGGCGGCGCGCTCGTCGCCAGCGTCGAGGGCAGCGGCCGCGCGGTCGGCGACAGCCTGGAGGGCCATGTCGAGCGCCTGCGCGGCGCCATCGACGGGCCGATGATGGACCTGTCCCGGGCGCTCGCGGACCGGGCCGAGGCGATCGAGCGGGCGCTCGCCGAGACCGGCGTGCCCCTGGCCGAGAGCCTGCGGGCGCGGACCGAGGAACTGGCCGTGCAGTCGCGGGCCTCGGCCGAGCTGCTGCGCGCCGCCGTCGAGGACGGCGCGGGCCGCACCCTCTCGGAGCTGTTCGAGACCAACGACCGGATGGGTCGCGAACTCGGCAGCCTGCTGCAGCGGATCGAGGCCGCCAACACCGCGCTCACCGACCTCGTGGCCGGGGCCGACACCAACCTCGGCGCGATCGAGCGGGGTCTCGCCGGCCGGATCGAGCAGGTCCAGGGGGCCCTGGAGCGCATCGCCGCCGAGACCGGTCGCGCCAGCGCCGGCGTCTCGGCCCAGGTCGAGGCCCTGCGCGGCGCCGCCGACGGGGCGCTCAGCGAGGCCTCGCGCCTCGCCGAGACCCTCGACGGCCGCGGCCGCTCCCTCGGCGAGCAGACCGTCGCGCACGTGGCGGCCCTCGACCGGGCCGCGGCCTCCCTGGCGGCCATCGAGGAACGCCTGGACTCGGCCCTGTCGGGCCGCGAGACCAAGCTCACCGAGGCGCTGGCCACCTTCGAGGCCCGGGCCGCCGCCCTGGAGCAGAACGGCAACGCCCTGGCGCAGACCATCGAGCAGACCCTGCGCGCCGCCGAGGAGCGGGCCCGCAGCGTCGGCGAGTCCCTGGCCCAGTCGGCCCAGGGCGCCGGGGCCTCGGTGACGAGCGCCTTCGCCGACCTGAAGGACAGCGCCAGCGCCGAGGGCGAGAAGGCCGCCCAGGGCGTCCGGCAGGTCATCGAGGAGGCGGCCCGCGAGATGCGCAGCGGCTTCCAGGAGGCCCAGGCCAGCTTCGGCGATTCCTTCTCGGCTCTGCGCGAGATGGCGGGCTCGATCCGCGGCGAACTCGACGCGACCCGCGCCGAACTCGCCAAGGGCGTCCTCGAGCTGCCGCGCGAGACGCAGGATGCCACCGGCGAGATGCGCCGGGTGGTGGCGGACCAGATCAAGGCGCTCAACGAGCTGTCGTCCCTGGTCTCCCGCTCCGGTCGCTCGGTCGACGTCGCCCAGCCGCAGGCCCAGCCCCAGCGCCGGGTCGCGGAAGGCGGGGGCCGCGCCGTCGCAGCCGCGTCCGCCGCGGCCCCCGCGGCCCCCGCGGCCGCGCCTTCGGCCGCACCGGCAGCCTCCGCCGCCCCGGCGCTCCCGGCCCCCGCGGCGGCGCCGCGCGCCGCCCCGGCCCGGATCGAGGCGCCCCGCCCCTCCGCGACCGCCCGCCCGGCACAGGCCGGCGACAAGCGCGGCTGGTTGTCCGACCTGCTGACCCGCGCCTCGCTGGACGACGACGAGGAGGAGGTTCCCGCTGCCGAAGCGCCGGCCCCCGCACAGCCGGCCCGCCGGCCCGCGGTGGCGGCCGCCGAGACCGGGCGGATCGCCCTCGACACGATCTCGACCGACATCGCCAAGATGATCGAGCATCGGACCGCGGTCGACCTGTGGGAGCGGTACCGCCGGGGCGAGCCGAACCTGTTCGACCCGCGGATCTACACGCCGCAGGGCCGGGCGACCTTCGCGGAGATCCAGCGCCGGTACCGGTCGGATGCGGAGTTCCGCCGCAGCGTCGACCGCTACGTCAGCGAGTTCGAGCGCCTGCTCGGCGACGTGGTCAAGAACGACAGCGACGCCAAGCGCACCGATGCCTACCTGACCTCCGAGACCGGCAAGGTCTACACGATGCTGGCCCATGCCAGCGGGCGCTTCGACGGGGCGTAGGACGGATCCCGCCGGGGCCGAGATGGCTCCGGCGGGTTCGCAGGCCGGAGTGAGAGCTGTCCCACCCTCCCCCTCACCTGAGGGGCCCGCGGCAGCAGGCCTCGCGGGGATGCAGGGATCGCGGCGCCGTCTGGAGGGCTTCCTTCGCGGCCACCGCCGTGCGCCGGCGCCTCAGGAGGGCGTGCGGGGGACTGAGCGGTGGGGGGCGCTACATCCTCACAGCAGGCCGAGGCCGACCAGCTCGCGCCGCAGGGCCTCGGGCATCTCGGCGAGGTCCCCCGACGCCTCGGCGCCGAGGTCGGCCGGCGCGTCGCGCGCCGTGAGGTAGCGCCAGCCCTGGAAGGGCCGGCAGGGCCGGGGCGCCACCGGGACGAGGCGCGGATCGAAGACCAACCGGCAGCGCGGGATGCCGTCCTCGCCGGTCAGTGGTTCGATCGCGCTGATCGCCTGCCGGCAGGACAGAGTCCCCCGGATCACCCAGTAGATCGAACCGCGCCCGGTGATCTCCCGGTGGCGCTTGGGCAGGGTGCGGGTGACGTGGAACGGGGCCGCGGGCCGGCCGTCCCGGAGCGCCTCCTCCCGGAACCGGGCCTGCCGGGCCTCGAGGTCGGCGATGGTGGCGGGGCCGACGCAGAGCTTGATCAGGTGCAGGGCCACGGACGTGCTTGCTCGGGATTGCCGGGGGCGGCCCTGATAGCAGGGTCCGCGTCGGGACGCGCCTGCCGAACCGCCTCAGGCAGATGCGGCGGCGCGGTCTTCCGTGCGCGCGGATGGCCGGCGCCGCGTCGGCCTCGCTCGGAAGCCGTCAGGCGAACAGGGCGAGCCGCTGCTCCGGCGTCAGCGCCGCGATCTCGGCGAAGCTCAGGGCCGGATCCTCCGGCGGCATGGCCGGCTCGGGGGCTGCCGCGACGGCCTCGCCCCAGGCCAGATCGGCCATATCCGCTCCGAGCGGGGCGTGGGGCTCCGGCGCGGCGTCGGGCTCCGGCGCGGCCTCGGCGAAGGTGCCGGTGTCAGGGGGCGAGACAGTCTCGGGCTCGTCGGCAAACCCGGGAACGGTGTCCAGGTCGGCCACCAAGTCGGCCACCAGGTCGGCCACCATATCGATCTCGTCGACCGGCGCCGCGACGGCCTCCGGCTCGGAATCCGCGACCCGCTCCGGTGCTTCCGCATCCGGCTCGGCCTCCGCCGAGACCGGGAGGAACACCAGATCCTCGTGGAGCGCCGGGCTGCCGGGGCGCGCCACGAGGGCGGCCACCGTGATGGCCGGTACGTCCATGGCGATGTAGCGGTCGACGTCGCTCTGGTTCAGATCGGCCGGCTCGCCGGCCGGCCGCGCGCTCCGGTGGGGCGGCACCCGCACCGCGTCCTCGCCCCAGATGGCGATCATCGCGGAGACCCGGTCCTCCAGGTAGCGCAGGGTGTAGACGATCCGGGCGGTGCGCTGCGCGGTCAGGTCCTGGAAGGAGCAGGCGGTGTAGATCGCGGTGGCGTGGCGGTCGAGGGCGTCGCAGGCCTGCGCGTCGGCCCCATGCTCGCGGAGGGTCCAGGCCGCCTCCTGGATCGACTCGGCGGCGCTGAGGATGTCGGAGGTGGCCTGCTCGGTCTCGCGCACGATGGCGTCGAGGGCGAGCGACGCCTGCGTCAGCCGGGTCTCGTCGCTGTTCGGGGCGTTGAGCGCCGCGATCTCGCCCTTGGTCCGGCTGATCGCGTCGGCCATGTCGAGAAGGTTGCCGCGCAGGTGGCCGAAAGCCTCCTGCCCGCGGTCGGCGGTGACGCTCCGCTCCAGCCGTGCGATCGCTCCGAGCAGCACCTCGGTTTCGGGGCCCCGGTTGCGCCGGGCGTATTCGGCGAGGAACCAGCGGCCGCGCTCGCTGGCGCTGATCGTCGCCTCGATCGCCTCGTACTCGGCCGACGCATGCGCGCTCGGAGTCACGGAACCGAACATGGGCCTCTCTGGACGCTGGCGGCGGGCGCGGTAGCGGCCCGCCCAGGTGCGCGCCAATCCCCGGGAATTTGACAGACTCCCTTTAACGGGCGCTTACGGACGGACTACGCCCCCCGCCCCTCCCGTCGAGACCCGCCTTGCCCCGCCCGTCCGGCCCGGCGCGCCTGTCGCTGCTCTACGCCGTGGTGTTCACCGAGATCGGCATCGCGATGCCGTTCATGCCCCTGTGGCTCGACGCCCTGGGCCTCGATGCAAGGGTGATCGGCCTCCTGCTCGCGCTGCCGATCGCCACGCGAATCGCCGCCACGGCCCCGCTCATGAGCCTGCTCGACCGGGGCCTGGGCCCGCGCCGGCTGATCCTGCTCGGCAGCCTCGCGCTCAGCCTGACCTACGCGTTGATGCCCGCCGCAGCCGGGATCGCCTGGCCGTGGCTCGCCGCGCTCATCGTGCTCAACGCGGTCGCCGGCGCGCCCCTCGTGCCCTGCATCGACTACCTGACGCTCGCGGCCGTGCGCGGGGATTCCCGCCTCGCCTATTCGCGGATCCGGATGGCGGGCTCCGTCGCGTTCCTGCTGGCGAACCTCGCGGGCGGAGTGCTTCTGACGGCGCTGGGCGGGCGGCTCGCCGTGCCGCTTCTGCTGACCGGCCTCGCCCTCGGCGCGGCGCTGGTGGCGTGGCGCAGCCGCGCGGTGGCGGCCCTGCCGCCGTCCGCGGCGGGAACCGGCCGGCCGCGGCTGCCTCTGAAGCTGTGGCTGTGCATCGGCGCGGCGGCCGCGATCCAGGCGAGCCACGGGGCGATCTACGGGTTCGGCAGCATCTACTGGACCAGCCAGGGGATCCCGGCGGCCTGGGTCGGCTCGCTCTGGGCGACCGGGGTGCTCGCCGAGATCGCCCTGTTCGCCGCTCTGCCCGCCCTGCCCGCCGCCTGGCGCAGCCCGGTGCGGCTCCTCGGTGCCGGGGCCGTCGCGGCGATCCTGCGGGCGGTCGGCATGTTCCTCCTCGGCGACCATCTCGCCGCGCTGGTGCCGCTGCAATGCCTCCACGGCCTGACCTTCGGGGCGACGCAGCTCGGCGCCATGGCGGCGGTCTCGGCCTACGCCCCGGACGGCGCCCGGGGCCGGGCGCAGGGCACGCTCAGCGCGGTCAATGCCGGGATCTCGGTGGTCGCGACCCTGGGCAGCGGCGTCGCCTACCGGGCCGGCGGCCCCCTCGCCTTCCTGCTCATGGCGCCGCTCGCCGCCGCGGGCCTGGGGCTCGCCCTGGCCTCACGCCGCGCTTCAGGGGTGAGGTTGGAGACGGATCGTCAACCGTAATGTCGTCATAACCGCCGGGCAGGGTGGTGCCTCGATCGAGGAGTATGGGTGTTGCTGAGCGAGGGCACTGTTCCCGGCGCCTTGGCCGGCGCCGCGCTGCGGGACCGGACGGCCGACGGCCGTCTGACGCTCGACGGCCGCTGGACCGCCGACCAGGGCCCGGCCGTCGAGGCCGCGGCCGCGGGCATCGCGGCGGCCGGCCGCGCCGGGCCGGTGGCGGTCGACCTGTCGGCCATCGAGCGCCTCGACACCCTCGGTGCCTGGGTTCTGGAGCGGACCCGCGCCGAGATCGAGCAGGCGGGGGGCGCCCTCACCTATCTCAACGCACGGCCGGAGCACCGCACCCTTCTGGGGGAGGTTCGCCTGCGCGAGCCGGACGCGCCGCCGCCCCGGCGGCACGGCCCGGTCGTCGGCCTGCTCGATGCCACCGGGCGCCAGACGGTACAGGGCGGCCATGAATTCGTCACCGCCCTCGCCTTCCTCGGCGAGCTGATCGCCGCCTGCGGACGCGTCGCCCTGCGGCCCGGCACGTTCCGCGGCAACGCCCTGATCAACCAGATCCAGCAGGTGGCGCTCAACGGCACGCCGATCATCGTGCTGATCTCGTTCCTGGTGGGCGGCATCGTCGCCCAGCAGGGGATCTTCCAGCTCCAGCGCTTCGGCGCCCAGACCTTCGTGGTCAACCTGATCGGCCTGCTGATCCTGCGCGAGATGGGCGTGCTGCTCACCTCGATCATGGTCGCCGGCCGCTCCGGCTCGGCGATCACCGCCGAGATCGGCTCCATGCGCATGCGCGAGGAGGTGGACGCGCTCCGGGTCATGGGCCTCGACCCCGTCGAGATCCTGATCGTGCCCCGGGTGCTCGCCCTGATGATCGGCCTGCCGATGCTGACGCTGATCGGCGACCTCGCGGCGCTCGCCGGCGGCGGGCTCACCGCGATGCTCTACGGCGGCCTGACCCTCGACCAGTTCCTGGTCCGCCTCCAGGCGGCGGTGGGCGTCCACCACGTCATGGTCGGCCTGATCAAGGCGCCGTTCATGGCGCTGACCATTGGGGTGATCGCCACGATCGAGGGTTTCGCGGTCGAAGGCTCGGCGGAATCGCTCGGCCGCCACGTCACCGCGTCGGTGGTGAAGTCCATCTTCATGGTCATCGTCCTCGATGGCCTGTTCGCGGTGTTCTTCGCCGCGATCGACTTCTGAGGCCGACCCGATGACCGCCCCCGCCCCGATCATCCGCGTGCGCGACCTCGTGGTCGGATTCCGCGACCGCAACATCCTGAAGGGTCTGAGCCTCGACATCCGCGCCGGTGAGATCCTCGGCTTCGTCGGGCCCTCGGGCCAGGGCAAGTCGGTGCTCACCCGGACGATCCTCGGCCTCAACCCCAAGCGGGCCGGCACGATCGAGGTATTCGGCCGGGACGTCGACGAGCTCACCTACGCGGAGCGGCGCCGGATGGAGCAGCGCTGGGGCGTGCTGTTCCAGCAGGGCGCCCTGTTCTCGGCGCTGACCGTCAAGCAGAACATCCAGGTGCCGATGCGCGAGCACCTGAACCTGTCCGAACGCCTCCTCGACGAGTTCGCCCGGCTCAAGATCGAGATGGTCGGCCTGAAGCCCGACGCCGCCGACAAGCTGCCCTCGGAGCTGTCGGGCGGCATGATCAAGCGCGCGGCGCTCGCCCGCTCCCTGGCCCTCGACCCCGAGATCCTGTTCCTCGACGAGCCGACCTCGGGCCTCGACCCGATCGGTGCCGGCGAGTTCGACGACCTCGTCTCGACCCTCAAGGAAACGCTGGGCCTGACCGTCTTCATGGTCACCCACGACCTCGACAGCCTCTACACCGCCTGCGACCGCATCGCGGCGCTCGGCGACGGCCAGATCATCGCCGCCGGCACGATCGACGAGATGCTGGCGAGCGACCATCCCTGGCTGCGCTCCTACTTCCACGGCAAGCGTGCCCGGACCATCGCGACGGGCGGCGCATCGGCTCATGCCTGACCCGATGCCTGATCACCGTCCCACCCAGATCCCGCCCTGCTCCCCTCCGGGGGCCGGGGCCACAGGCCCGGCCGCATCCCCGCCGGCCAGAACCGCAGGTTGAGCGCATGGAAACCCGCGCGAACTACGCCCTCATCGGGGCCTTCACCATCGCCGTCATCCTGGCGGGCTTCGGCACCGTGCTGTGGCTCTCCGGCGGCTCGTCGCGGCAGGTCAGCCAGATCGTCCGCATCGTCTTCTCCGGCTCGGTCGGGGGGCTCTCGCGCGGATCGAGCGTGAACTTCAACGGCATCAAGGTCGGCGAGGTCACCGATATCCGCCTCGCTCCGCAGGATCCCCGCCGGGTGCTCGCCACGATCAAGGTCGATCCCGCGACCCCACTCCGGGCCGACACCCGCGCCCGCCTCGACTCGGCGATGCTCACCGGCGTCTCGGTGATCTCCCTGTCGGGCGGCAACGCCGACGCGCCGGTGCTGACCCCGATGGCCAACGGCGAGCCGCCGACCATCTTCGCCGATTCCTCCGACATGCAGGACATGATGGCGCTGGCCCGTCAGGTGGCGCAGCGGGCCGACGACATGCTCGCTCGCCTGGACAGGCTCGTCTCCGCCAACGAGGGGGCGATCAACCGGTCGCTGTCCAATGTCGAGACCTTCTCCAAGACGCTCGCCGATGCCGGCCCCAACATCTCCGCCCTGGTCAAGGCGGTGGACGGTGCGAAGCTCGGCCGCGTGATCGACAACGCCGACCGCTTCTCGGCGGCCCTGTCCAAGGCCAGCCCCGACATCGAGGCGGGCCTGCACGACGCCCGGCTGCTCGCCGGCAAGCTCAGCGCCTCGGCCGACAAGATCGACGCGGTGCTCAACGGCGCCGAGAGCTTCCTGGGCTCGGCCTCCGGCCAGGAGGGCTCCAGCACCTTCGCGGAGATCCGCGCGGCGGCGATCTCGGTGCGCGACGCCGGCAAGGCGTTCCGGACCATGTCGGAAAACCTCGACAAGCGCACCGCCAGCATCGCGACCAGTTTCGGACGGCTCAGCGGCACCGGCCGCCGGGAGGTGGAGGCCCTGTCGGGGGACGGGCAGCGGACCCTGAGCACCCTCAACCGCACGGTGCGCAGCCTGGAGCGCGACCCGAGCCAGGTGATCTTCGGCGGCAAGCCATCGTTGCCCGAATACAACGGTGGGCGCTGAAAGCGCGCGGCGCCGGACGGATGTGTCCCGGCGCACGGCACGGATGCCGCAGCGGATTAGTTTTAACCGCATAGCTTTTACAGCTTCGCTGCTCGCCGGCGGAGTTTCTCAGGTCATGTGTATGGTCCGCTCGTCCCACATCCTCGCCGCCGCGCTGTTCGCCGCCCTCCTGGGCGGCTGCGGCGGCGGTGTGGCGCCCCTCACCTTCGACCTCGCGGCGCTGCCCCCCGCGGGCCGGCCGATCGCGGCCGGCCGTTCGATCGTGGTGTCGGAGCCGGTTGGGATCCAGCCCTTCGAGGCCGACCGGATCATCGTGCGCGAGAACGGCGGGGCGCTGTCCTTCCTGGGCGGCGGCCAATGGGCCGACCGGCTGCCGCGCCTGATCCAGACGCGGCTCATCCAGAGCCTGGAGAATTCCGGCCGGCTCCGCTCGGTGAGTCGACCCGGCGACAAGGTCGTGGCCGACTACCAGCTGATCAGCGAGATCCGCGCCTTCGATGTCCAGGCCGCGACCGGCGAGGCGGTGGTCGACCTGTCGCTGAAGCTCGTAGCCGACGGCACCGGCAAGGTCGCCGCCGCGCGGATCTTCACGGCCCGGGTCCCGGTGTCCAAGATCGATGCCGGAAACGGCGCCCGCGCCCTCGATCAGGCGCTGGTGACCGTGCTCGCCGACGTGGTGCGGTGGGTGAACAGCGGGCGGTGAAACCGCCTCACTCCATCACGGCGGCCTTCATGATCACCACCATGGTGGCCCGGGCCGGGCCGTCCGTGCAGCGGATGAGGTGGGGCCGGTCGCAGCGGTAGCGCAGGGTCTCGCCGGCCCGCGCGCGCTGCACGCTGCCGCCGATCTCGACCTCGAACGCGCCCTCGGCGACCGACAGCGATTCCACCGAGCCGCGCTGGTGCGGGTCCGAGTCGAGGACGCCGCCGAGATCCGCCGTGACCTCGTACCATTGCAGCCACTCGATCGTCTTGAGCCAGCCGATGATCGCGAGCCGCACCTTCCCGTCCTCGGAGACGAGGATCGGCGTGTCGGCCCGGGAGGTCTTCTCGATGAAGGGCTCCTCGTCGCCCGCCGCCAGCACCCGCTCGATGGACACGTCCAGCGCCTGCGACAGGCGCCAGATGGTCGCGAGGGTCGGATTGGTCTCGTTGCGCTCGATCTGGCTGATGATCGATTTGGCCACACCGGACTGCTCGGCGAGTTCCGAGAGCGACAGGTTGTAGGCCTTGCGCAGCCGCTGGATGGTCTTGCCGAGCTGCCCGGAGAGCGCCTGCGCGCCGGTCAGCAGGTCGCGCCCGCGCCCCCGGTCGGGCCGTTCCGCCTGATCCTGCATCGTCACCGGTCCGCCTGTACCGTTCCGTTATCCGAACGATCGTGCGCTTCTTCAAACGCAATCGCCGCCCGGTTGCAAGGCAGCGGGCGGCAGGGGCGCTGGAAAGTGCCGGCTCGGGCGTGGCCTACGACCAGAGAGCGTGGAAGTGATGAACCGGCCCGTGGCCCGTCCCGACCGCGAGCTGGTCGGCGGCGGCGAGGGCGGCCGTGAGGTAAGCCTTGGCGGCCGCCACCGCCTCAGGCAGATCCAGGCCCTGGGCGAGTCCCGCCGCCACCGCGGCCGAGAGCGTGCAGCCGGTGCCGTGGGTGTTGGCCGTCGCGATTCGCGGCGCCGAGAGGGTCCGCAGGGTGCCGTCCGCCGTGACGAGGTGGTCGATGCTCTCGCGCCCCACGCCGTGGCCGCCCTTGATCAGCACCGCCCGGGCGCCCAGCCCCACGAGCCGCCGGCCCTGGGCCACGATCGTCGCCGCGTCCGTGGCGACGGCCTCGCCGAGGAGCACCGCCGCCTCCGGCAGGTTGGGGGTGATCAGATCGGCCCGCGGCAGCAGCCGCTCGCGGAGCGTCGCCACGGCCGCGTCCGCGATCAGCCGGTCGCCGCTCGTGGCGACCATCACGGGATCGAGGACGACCGGGATCGCCCCGGCGTGGCGCGCCAGCCCCTCGGCCACGGCGGCGATCACCGCCACCTGCGACAGCATGCCGATCTTCACGGCCTTCACGGCGAGGTCGGAGAACACGCTGTCGATCTGCCGGGTGACGAAGTCCGGCGGCACGTCGTGGATGCCCTGGACCCCCTTCGTGTTCTGCGCGGTCAGCGCCGTGATCACGCTGGCCCCGTAGACGCCGAGCGCCGAGAAGGTCTTGAGGTCCGCTTGGATGCCGGCGCCCCCGCCGGAATCCGAGCCCGCGATCGTCACCGCGATGGGCGCGGGGTCGCTCATCGCGAGGCCGCCCGCTCCGCCAGGGCGGCGTCGATCCGCGCGCGCAGGTCGCGGGCGCGCTGGCGCACCGAGTCCGCGCCGAACAGGGCGGTGATCACCGCGACGCCGTCCGCCCCCGCGGCGATCACCGCGGCGGCGTTGTCCAGGCCGATCCCCGCGATGGCGCCGAGCGGCAGGTCCGCCCCGCGGGCGAGGCGGGCGCGGAAGGCGATGCTGGCAAAGCCGTCGAGGCCCACGGGCGGGTCGGGATTGTCCTTGCTGGTGGTGGCGAACACGCCGCCGATGCAGGCGTAGTCGACGGGAAGCCGGTACAGCTCGTCCGCCTGGGCGGCCTTCTTGAGGGTGAGACCGATGATCGCGCCCTCCCCCAGGAGGCGGCGGGCATCCGCCGGATGGAGGTCGCTCTGGCCGAGATGCACCCCGTCCGCGCCTGCGGCGAGGGCGAGGTCGACGCGGTCGTTGACGAGGACCGGGACCCGGCCGCCCACGGCTTCCAGGATCGCCCGGATCCGCCCCAGGGCGGCGCGGGCATCGGCGATGTCCTTCTCGCGGTACTGGAGCAGGGTGCAGCCCCCGGCCACCGCTTCGGCGCCGAGTTCAGCCAGCCGCGCCCCGTCGGCGCCGCAGGCGCCGACGTCGAGGAGGCCGTAGAGTCGCAGGTCGACCGCCTGTCTCCCGGTCGATGCGGCGCTGGCGCTGGCTGGCATCGCTGTCGCTGTATCCTCGTTCCGGCAGAACCGCCCCGGCGGCGTCCGCGCCGGTCCCTCCCTGTTTGGGCAGGCATCGGCGCGTTGGCAAGCGCACGGGGCCGCTCCGTCCGACAGCGGCGTTGACGCGCGGCGATCCTGTCCCCCTATAGGTGGGATCCGCTCCGGCGCGTCCCGGGGGAGAGGCGGTCGAGGAACGATGAAGGGTGCCGCGGCGCAGACGGATGCGCGGGGGGCGCAGGCCTCGCCGGAGCGCTCCTCCGTAGGCCTCGTCGCGGTGATCGTCGCCGCGACCAAGGGGGAGCCGCGCGCCCTGACGATCCGCGTGCCCGACCAGGCACCGGGCCGGGGCGACGGCCTGCCGGCCGGCCCGCTGGTCCCCGAACACGCGACCCTGGAACGGGGCCTGCGCGCCTGGGTGGAGCGGCAGACGCACCAGCGTCTGGGCTACGTGGAGCAGCTCTATACCTTCGGCGATCGGGACCGCTCCGGCACGGCGAACCTGTCCGGCGTGCATTCGCTCTCGGTGGCCTATCTGGCGCTCGTTCGCGAGGAGCGGCCGGCCGGCTTGGCCGAGGCCGCGTGGCAGAACTGGTACCGCTACCTGCCCTACGAGGATTTCCGCCAGGGGCGCCCCCGCCAGCTCGACGCCATCGAGGCGCGGCTCGCCGCCTGGGCGTCCGAGCCCGAGGAATGTGCTACCCGGACCCGCCGCCTGGACCGCCTCGGCCTGACCTTCGGCATGAACGGCGGCACGTGGAACGAAGAGCGTGTCCTGGAGCGCTACGAGTTGCTGTTCGAGGCCGGTCTGATCCCGGAGGCGAAGGGCAATCCCGGTCCGGCCCTCCCGAACGACCCAACCGGCGTGCCCATGGCCTTCGACCACCGGCGGGTGCTCGCCACCGCGATCGGCCGGCTCCGGGGCAAGATCAAGTATCGCCCGGTGGTGTTCGAGCTGATGCCGCCGGAATTCACCCTGCTCCAGCTCCAGCGCACCGTGGAGGCCCTGTCGGGGACGCAGCTGCACAAGCAGAATTTCCGCCGTCTCGTGGCGCAGCAGGGACTGGTGGAGGAGACCGAGAGCGTCACCAGCGGCGCCGCCGGCCGGCCGGCGCGGCTCGTGCGCTTCCGCCGGGAGGTGCTGCTGGAGCGGCCCGCCCCGGGGTTGCGGCTGCCGTCGCGGCGGGTGGGCTGACGAACGGGATCGATCTTTCCGTCGCGCCAGGATGCCGAGGCCCAGGCCGGCGGTGCGCCGTAGGCCGCCCCCCCCCAGGCCTTCAGCCTGTCCTGGCCGGCCCGGCCGTCGAAGACGCGGTCGGCGAAGCTGTCGGTGCGCCCCTCCGGCAGGCCGGACGGGATGGCGTTCGTCAGGACGAGGGTGTGGAAACCGGCCTCCGGATGGAGCGACACGAGGATCTGCGCGCCGGTGCTGAAGGCGCCGGCATGGCTCCAGGCGAGGCCGTGGCGACCGTACGCGCTGGTCCAGCGTTGGTCGCCCCGTGTCGGATTCTCACCGCAGGTGTGGTCGTCGGCCGGTACAGACCGCGCCCGCGCCGGCCGTCACGGCATCCTCGAACGGGCGCGGCGCGTTCGGGATTCGCATGCGCCCGCGCGTGGCCGGGCTATCGGAACGGGTTGTCGTCGGCCGGGGGCTTCACGCCATGGAGCATCCGGTAGAGCGTCCATTCCTCGACGATCTTGTTGCCCGGCAGGGAGCAGAGCCCGATCGCGCCCCCATCCGGCAGCTTCGCGATGATCGACCGTCCCCCCATCGTTGCGCAGAAGGCGGAGGCCGGGTTTTCCAGCGCCTGCGCCGGTCCCGGTCGGGCGATGGCGGCGCACAGCGCGAAGGCGATGACGAGCCTCTCGGCGCGACCGCCCGACGGCAGGATCGGAGGGGACATCGGCCGCCCCTGCCCTACCCGTAGGTGTGGTCGTCGGCCGGGAACCGCCCGGCCCGGACCTCCTCCGCGTAGGCTTTCACGGCCTCCTCGATATGGTTGCGCAGGCTGCCGAACTGGCGCACGAATTTCGGCGTCCGCTCGGACAGGCCGAGCATGTCCTCCAGCACGAGGATCTGGCCGTCGCAGACCGCGGAGGCGCCGATGCCGATCGTGGCGGCCGTCACCCGGGGCGAGGTCGCGATGGCGCGAGCCACCGGCTCGACGATGCCCTCCAGCACGATCGCGAAGGCGCCGGCCTCGGAGATGGCGCGGGCATCCTCCAGAAGGCGGCGCTCGTCGTCGGGCCCCCGGCCCTGGACCTTGAAGCCGCCCATCGTGTTCACAGCCTGCGGGGTGAGGCCGATATGCCCCATCACCGGTACGCCGCGCTGGACCAGGAACGCCACCGTCTCGGCGAAATGGGCTCCGCCCTCCATCTTGATCGCGCCCGCGCCCGTCTCTTTCAGCACCCGGGACGCGTTGAGGAACGCCTGTTCCCGGCTGGCCTCGTAGGAGCCGAACGGCATGTCGACCACGACGAGCGCCTTCTCGGTGCCGCGGATCACCGCCTGAGCCTGGAGGATCATCATCTCCAGGGTCACGGGGATCGTCGATTCCATCCCGTGCATGACCATGCCGAGGGAATCGCCCACGAGGATGAAGTCGCAATAGGGATCGACGATGCCGGCCGTGTGGGCGTGGTAGGCGGTCAGCGCGGTGATCTTGCGCCCCTCGGCCTTGCGCTTGCCGATATCGATCGCCCGGAGCCGTCGGGACTGCACGACCTGCGACATGATTCAGATCCCTTCCGGCACCGAGGGCAAGCGCCTGTCCCCCTCCCGTGCGGGAGTGGGACAGGATGAGGGGGTGACTCGTCCGGAAAGACCTGTTCCCTCACCCCAACCCTCTCCCGCTCGGGAGAGGGGGCGCGTCCCGTTTCATGCGTCCCTCTTACACCGCCCGGCGCCGCCGGTCAGCGCCCCGCCTGTGGCTCGGCGCCCGCCTTCCAGGCCGGATCGACCTGCAGGTTCGCGGTCTCGTGCGTCTCCTGCCAGCCCTCGACGCCCTGGGGGAACCAGCGCACGCCGGTATAGCCCTTCAGGATGAGGCGCTTGGCGGCGTTCCAGCTGCCCCAGCACTCCACGTGGCAGAACACCACCACCGGGCGGGCCTTGTCGCCGCCCGTCAGCGCGGCGACCCGGTCGTAGAACAGCGCCTCGCGCGCGGGCGCCAGGGGTTCGGCGCCGGCCTCCGGCATCCAGACGGCCCCCGGAATCGAGGGATGCACCGGAAGCCACAACCGTCCCTCCGGGAAGTTCGACGGTTTGCGGTCCGGGGCAGCCACGTCGATCAGCACCGGCTTGTCGGGGCCCGCCATCAGGGCCGCGACGGCGTCGGCATCGACCACCGTCGCCCCTTTCAGGGTCTGTGGCGTGTAGCCCTTCGGCGGGCCGGCATAGAGCCCCTCCGGCTCGGGGACGTTGACCGGCGAATCGGCCGGCGCGGCGGCGAGGCAGAGGAGTGCGGCACAGGCCGCAGCGGCCCGGCCGGTCAGGAGGAGGCGCCGCATGGTCAGTTCGTCGGGCCCGGCGGGGTGAAGCTGTGCTGCCAGCGCCCGCCCTGGTTGTCGGAAGCCGCCACCTGGATCGGCTTGCCGTCCGGCTTGAAGGCGAAGTTGATCACCGGGTTCGAGGCGATGGAGATGTCGCCCGTCATGGTGAAGACCGTCCGGTCGCCCGCCGAGACGGTGAGCTTGTCGATGTAGCGCGCCGGCGTGTAGTCGCGGGTCACCTGGTTCATCTGCATGCCCGAGAAATTCGGGTGGCGGATCATCAGCGTCGCCTCCACGGGCTTGCCGGGCTGGGTCTCGGCGAACTTCATGCGCATGTCGCCCATGCCCTTCATGGCCTCCTCGTCGCTCATGCCCATCGGGGCCGAACAGCCGCCGGACGCCTTCACGAACTGCTTGGCCTCGTAGAGCTTGCCGTCCTGCGTCTCCACCACGGCGTGCATGTCGGTGTAGTTGTTGACCCGCACGCGCAGCTTCAACTCGGCCGGGTCGGCGGCCGGTCCGAACTCGAACTTGGCCGCGTAGGGCGCCGGGTTGTCGTCGATGATCAGCGAGACCGCCTTGATCTGCCCGTCGTTGGGCATGGTCAGGGTGATCGGCACCAGGGCGGCGTCGAGCGCCCGGGCGGGGGCGTCGATCTTCACGAGGCTGTCGGTCTGGGCGATCTGGCGGTCGCCGAAGATCGACTTGGCGATCTCCTGCCAGCGGGCCGCCCGCTCCTGATCGGTATCGGAGGCGCCCGCCGCCTGCGCAGCGTGGACGAGGGGGCCGGACAGGGCGGTCGCCGCCAGGGCGGCGCTGAGGGCGAGGGTGGAGAGGGTCTTTCCGATCCGGTGGGTCATGGCGTGCCTCCCGTTGTCATCCGATATGGGGAACCGAAAATCCTATTCCCACTCGAGTTCCTGATAGGCCACGGTGACGTTGCGGCCGTTGTAGGTCTCGAACAGCGCCCACTGGTCCCGCTGGTCCGCGGCGACGCGCGTCACCGCCTTCTCGATGGGGACGTCCTTGGCGATCGCAGCCCGGGTCCCGTCGCGGAGGGCGGTCAGGTAGCCGGTAAGGTCGGACAGCGCCGGGGCGAGATCCACCGCGACGGGGCCGTGGCCCGGCACCGCCCGTGAGGCACCCATGGCCTTCAGGCGCTCGATCTCGCTCAGCCAGCCCTTGAGGCTGCCGTCGAGGGACGGGATCCGGTTCACGAACAGCAGGTCGGCGGGGAACAGCAGGCCGCTGCCGGAATCGATCATCGACAGGTCCGAGGTGGTGTGCGCCGGCCCGTGCGCCGTGAAGGTCAGGCGCCGGTCGCCGAGGTCGATCTCGGCCGTGTCGGCCACGCTCATCGTCGGGTAGACCACCGGCCCGGTCCGGTCCTCGCCCAGGAGATCGATCAGGCGCTTGCGGTAGAACTCGCCGCGGGCCGAGAGCGCCTCGGTGAGCTTGGCGTGGCCGATGAAGACCGGCTTGTCCTGGACGAACGCCCCCGCGCCGAAGACGTGGTCGGGATGGACATGGGTCAGCACGACGTGGGTGATCGGCTTCTGCGTGCGCTTGACGATCTCGGCGCGCAGCCACTGGCCGTCCGCGAGGCTGCCGCCGGATTCCGTCACCAGCACGCCGCTCTTGCCGATGAGGAAGCCGATATTCGCGATGGCGTCCGCATTGTCGGAGGTTGCGTCGGCGATCAGGCCCTTGCGCACGAACACGCCCGGACCGACCTCCTCCATCGTGAAGCTCTCGGCGGCGCGGCCCAGCGTCGGCAGGCAGCACAGGCAGAGCCCCGCGAAGAGCGCGTGCCGCCGCGTCAGCCCGGCGCCGGCGGCGAACGTCCTCGGATGGACGGCGGATGCCGTCATGCCGAAACCTCCCGATCTTGATTGTCTACCATTAAGTAGGTAGATTGCTCCTCCGTCAAGGGGTGCGCCGCGATCGGGATCGCGGCCGGCCCCACATTCGCGTGAGCCGGAGCGACGATCGCCGCGATGAGGGATACCCGCGCCGAGCTGCTGATGCAGGCCGAGACCCTGGTGCGGGGACGCGGCTATGCCGGCTTCAGCTACGCCGACCTCGCGGCGGCGGTGGGCATCCGCAAGGCGAGCATCCACCACCACTTCCCCACCAAGATCGATCTCGGCGCCGCCCTGGTGGCGGCCTATGCGGCGCGCTACGCCGCCGCCCTGGAGGCGATCCGCCGGGACGTCCCGGACGGGCCGGGCCGGGTCGAGGCCTATGGCCGGCTCTATCTCGGCGGTGTCGAGCAGGGGCTCGGCTGCCTGTGCGCGGCGCTCGCCATCGAGGGCGAGGCCCTGCCCGAGCGCCTGCGCCGGGACATTGCGGCCTTCTTCGCGGATCACCTCGCGTGGCTGGAGGCGATCCTGCGGGAGGGGCAGGCGGACGGGAGCGTCCGCGGCGGCGCGGATCCGGCGGCGCTCGCCCGCTACGTCGTCGCCACCCTGGAGGGGGCGCTGCTGATGGAGCGCCTGTTCGCGAGCCCGGCGGCCTTCCGGGGGACGCTGGCGGTCCTGGTGGACGGGCTCAGGCCGCAGTGAACCGCGCGTAGCCGTCCGCCCGGAGGCGGCAGGCCGGGCAGGTCCCGCAGCCGTAGCCCCAGGGATGCCGCTGCCCGCGCTCGCCGAGGTAGCAGGTGTGGCTCTCCTCGACGATCAGGTCGACCAGCGCTCGGCCCCCCAACGTCTCGGCCAGTTCCCAGGTCTGCGCCTTGTCGAGCCACATCAGCGGCGTGTGCAGGACGAAGCGCCGCTCCATGCCGAGGTTGAGCGCCACCTGCAGGGCCTTGATCGTGTCGTCGCGGCAGTCCGGGTAGCCGGAATAGTCGGTCTCGCACATCCCGCCGACCACGTGCCGGAGGCCCCGCCGGTAGGCGAGCGCCGCCGCGAAGGTCAGGAAGACGAGGTTGCGGCCGGGCACGAAGGTGTTGGGCAGGCCCGACGCCTCGTAGCCGATCGCGGCCTCCCGGGTGAGTGCCGTCTCGGACACCTGCCCGAGGGCGTCGAGGGCGAGCGTGTGGTCCGCCCCGAGGCGGGGCGCCCAGTCGGGATTGAGGTCCGTCGTGCCCGCCCGCAGGGCGGCGCGGCGGTCGAGCTCGACCCGGTGGCGCTGTCCGTAATCGAAGCCGAGGGTCTCGACATGGTCGAACCGGTCCAGCGCCCAGGCGAGGCAGGTGGCCGAATCCTGGCCGCCGGAGAACAGCACCAGCGCGGCGCGGTCCCCCGAAGGCGCGGCCTCACTCGCCATCGTACTCGGCCCAGGACATCGGGGTCTCGGCGACCCGCACCAGCGCGAGGCCCGGCAGGTCCGGCCGGAGGCGCTGCCAGATCCACGCCGCGATGTTCTCGGCGGTCGGGTTCTCCAGCCCCTCGATCTCGTTGAGGCAATGGTGGTCGAGCCGGGCGAGCAGCGGCCCGAAGATCGACTCGATGTCGTAGAAGTCGATCACCCAGCCGGTGTGGGCATCGACCGGACCGGCCACCGTCAGCTCGACCCGGTAGGAATGCCCGTGCATCCGGTGGCAGCGGTGGGTCTCGGGCACGTTCGGCAGCCGGTGGGCCGCCTCGAAGGTGAAGGCTTGGGTGATCTTCATGGGCGGGGTTCGCGGGCTGGGACCGATCTCGCACCCGCAATAGCGCCGACGGACCGTTTCGCGCAAAGGCTGGCTGTTCCGGGGCGTGCCGCCCGCCCCTCCCCCGATGGCCGAGGAGGGCCGCCCCGGTGCAGGGTCAGGCCCGGGGGCGGTCCTCCGCGGCCTCTTCCGACCACCGGGCGTACCAGGCCTTGAACAGGCGCAGCTGCGTCTCCGCGTAGTGGCGCTGGCCGGCGCTCAGCGCGTCGGTGGCGTTGAAGTGGAGGGCGTATTCCGGGTTTCCTTCCAGCACCATCAGGTGCTTGTAGTACAGGACGAGGTCCGGCCCCTCGTCGAAGCTCGACAGGATCGCCAGTGCGGCGTCGAGCTCCTCCGCCCGGCGGCGGGCCTGGACGTCGCCCGCGGCGGCCTTCTCGCACAGGGCGACGAGGTGGAGGACCTCCCGCGGCAGGACGTTGCCGATGCCCGTGATGGCGCCCCGGGCGCCGCAATTGACGTAGCCGTGCACCACCTGCGTATCCACCCCGACCATCAGGGTGATGTCGGGCGACTGGCCGGTGATGTGCTCGGCCGCGTAGGTGAGCGAGGCCGCGCCGCCGAACTCCTTGAAGCCGACGAGGTGCGGATACCGGGTGCGCAGGCGGAAGAACAGGTCCGCCCGGGTCTCGAACCCGTAATAGGGGCTGTTGTAGATCACCGACGGCAGGTCGACCGCCGCCTCGAGGATGCCGGAGAAATGGGCTTCCTGCGCCGCGGCCGCGCTCCCCCGCGACAGGACCCGCGGGATGATCATCAGGCCCTGGGCGCCGGCCGCCTTGGCGTGGGCGGCGAGCGCCGCCGCCCGCTTCGGGTTCTGGGCCCCGGTCCCGACGATGACCGGGACGCCGGCCGCCAGCAGCCGCTCGACGCCCGCCATCCGCTCCTCGTCGGTGAGCAGCGGCCAGTCACCCATCGAGCCGCAATAGACCACCGCCGACATCCCCGCGGCGACGAGGTCCTTCCCCTTCCGCGCCAGGGCGTCGAGATCGGGTGTCCGGTCCGGCCGGCAGGGGGTCATCAGGGCCGGGATCGTGCCGGAGAAGATGTGTCGGTCGAAGGCCATCGCCGGCTCGTCTGCTGGGAGGAGAATCGCCCCGGCCGGCCTGTCGGGCCTCGCGGGTTGGCGCCCCTCTTCATGGCAGCGACGCGCGATTCTGGCAAGAATTTTATACAATCTCGCGCTTGGTGGGGGTCGCCGAGGCGTCGCCCAGGAAGGCCATCAGCGCGGACGCGACGTGGTCGATATGGTCGGTCAGGAGGGCGCAGGCCGCCGAGACGTGGCCGTTGCGGCAGAGCCGGACGATCTCGCGGTGCTCGCGGTCGGCCCGTTCCAGCTCGGCATTGTCCGTCGAGAGCTGCAGGCGCGTGTAGCGGTCGCACTCGGCCAGGAGGGAGCCGACGAGAGCGAGGGCGCGGGGCCGCTCGGCCCGGCTGTAGAGGAGGAGGTGCAGCTCCGTGTTGAGGGCGCCCCAGAGCGCCGTCGCGCCGTCGCGCAACGCCGCGGCGTAATCCTCCAGCAGGGCGTCGGCCCGGGCGTAATCGTCGGCGGTCAGGTTGGGCGCCGACAGGGACAGGAGGCGGGGCTCGAGGGCGCCCCGGAGTTCCAGGGCCTCGGCCGCGTCCGCCGGCGAGAGCGGCGCCACCATGGCGCCGCGATGGGGCAGGATCCGCACGAGGCCCTCGGCCTCGAGCTGGAACAGGGCTTCCCGCACCGGGATCCGGCTGGCCCCGAACTCCGCCGCGAGCCCGTCCTGGCGGAGCTGCGAGCCGGCCGGATAGCGCCCGTCGAGGATGCGTCGCCGGATCTCGGTCCCGATCGAACCCGCGATGGTCCGGTTCTTCATCGTCTCGCTCCCGGTCGCCCCCGGGAGCTCCGCAGGACCCTTGACGGCGGAGCTCCGGTGTTGAAATTGTATAAAATCAATCGGGCAACGGGCTCGATCAGGACAAGGGTGCCCGCGATGAAGCTCTCCCGTCGCCAGCTTCTGGCCGGAACCGCAGGCGCGGCCGCCGGCCTCGGCCTCCCGCACCTGGTCCGGGCCCAGCCCGGCGGCGGCAGCGTGCTGCGCTTCATCCCGTCGACGCCCCTGCCGTCCCTCGATCCGATCGTCGCCACGAGCTACGTCATCCGCAACCACGGCTATCTCGTCTACGACACGCTGTTCGCCACCGACGAGAATTTCCGGATCCAGCCGCAGATGGTCCGCGAGTGGCAGACCGCGCCCGACGGCCTGCGCTGGACCTTCCATCTCCGCGACGGTCTCACCTTCCATGACGGCTCCCCCGTCGAGGCCAAGGACTGCATCGCGTCCATCGCGCGCTGGTCCAAGCGCGACGCCTTCGGTCAGACCCTGGCGGGATTCGTGGCGGAATACGGCCAGGAGGACGCCCGGACCTTCACGATCAGCCTGAAGCAGCCCTTCCCCCTGCTCCCGGCGGCGTTGGGCAAGCTGTCCTCCAACGTGCCCTTCATCATGCCGGAGCGCATCGCCCTTCAGGACGCGTCCAAGCCGATCGCCGTCGCCATGGGGTCCGGGCCCTGGCGGTTCGAGGCGCGGGAATGGATTCCCGGCCAGAACGCGATCTACACCCGCCACGCCGGCTACCGGCCCCGCGAGGAGGCGCCCTCCTGGGCGGCCGGCGGCAAGGTCGCCAAGGTCGACCGGATCGAGTGGCTGGCCATCACCGAGGCCTCGGCGGCGGTGGGCGCGATGATCCAGGGGGCGGTGGACTGGTACGAGCAGCCGGCGATCGACCTGATCCCCGTCCTGAAGGGCAAGCCCGGGATCGAGATCCGCAACGTCCCGCTCGGGCTGATCCTGCTGATGCGGTTCAACCACACGCAGCCGCCGTTCAACAATCCCGAGATCCGCCGGGCCGTGATGATGGCCATGCAGCAGGACGACTACATGCAGGCGGTGGTCGGCAGCCCCGAATACTACCGGGAGGCCAAGACCTTCTTCACGCCGGGCTCGCCGATGTCGACCGGTGCCGGCGGGGCCGCCGCCATGCAGGGGGACCTCGCCAAGGCCAAGGCGATGCTGGCCAAGGCCGGCTACAAGGGCGAGCGCGTGGTGCTGCTGGCCCCGGCCGACCAGCCGATCGCCTACAACCAGTCGCTCGTGACCCAGGATCTGCTCAAGCAGCTCGGGATGACTGTCGATCTGGTCTCCACCGACTGGGGCAGCTTCATCGCCCGCCGCGGCAACCGCGGGCCGGTCGATGCCGGCGGCTGGTCGCTGTTCCACACGCTCTGGTCGGGGGCCGACGTCCTGAACCCGGCGCTCCACCCGCTGATCCGGGCCAACGGTCAGGCCGCGTGGTTCGGCTGGCCGGACGACCCGACGCTCGAGACCCTGCGCAGCGAGTGGATCGCCACGAGCGACGAGGCGCAGCAGAAGGCGCTGGCCGCCCGCATCGAGGAGCGCGCCTTCGCGGTCGTGCCCTACGCCCCTGCGGGCCTCGTGCAGCAGCCGATGGCCGTGAGTTCGAAGCTCAAGGGCATGGTGATGGCGCCCGTGCAGTTCTTCTGGAACATCGAGAAGACCGCCTGAGCCTGGAGGGTCGGAGCGCCCGCGGCGGTCCTAGCCCGCCCCTTTCTCGGACACACCGGCCTGCGCGAAGGTCGCCATGCCGGTGTGGCAGGCGAGCGCGCCCTTCAGCAGGCCCATCGCCATGCCGGCGCCCGAGGCCTCGCCGAGGCGCATGCCGAGCGCCAACAGCGGCACCAGACCGAGCCGCTCCAGCACCTCGGCGTGGACGCCCTCCGCCGAGACGTGGCCGGCGAGGCAATGGTCGAGGGCGCTCGGGTCGGCGGCGTGGAGCACGGCCGCCGCGGCGGTGGCCACGTAGCCGTCGATCACCACCGGGATGCGCTGGAGCCTGGCGGCCAGGATCGCCCCCGCCATGGCGGCGATCTCCCGGCCGCCGAGGCGCGCCAGGACCTGGAGCGGGTCGTCGAGATGGCCGGCATGGTGGGCGAGCGCCGCCTCCACGGCCGCGACCTTCCGGGACAGGCCGTCCCGGTCGACGCCGGTGCCGCGCCCGACCCAGTGGGCGGGATCGCCGCCGAACAGGGCGGCGTAGAGGGCGGCCGCCACGGTGGTGTTGCCGATGCCCATCTCGCCGATGCCGAGGCAGTCGGTACCGGCGGCCACCGCCTCCATGCCGAACGCCATGGTGGCCACCGTGGCGCGCTCGTCGAGGGCCGGCGCTTCCGTGATGTCGCCGGTGGGCATGTCGAGGGCGAGGTCGAACACCTTGAAGCCGAGGCCGTAGGCCGCGCAGATCTGGTTGATCGCCCCGCCCCCGGCGGCGAAATTGTCGAGCATCTGCCGGTTGACCGCGTCCGGGAAGGCCGAGACGCCGCGGCGGGTGACCCCGTGGCTGCCGGCGAAGACGCAGACCAGCGGCCGGTCGAAGCTCGGGGGCGCCTTACCCTGCCATGCCGCCAGCCACGTCACGAGGCTCTCCAGCCGCCCCAGCGAGCCCGCGGGCTTCGTCAGGGTCGCGTCCCGGGCGGCGACCGCGGCCTTCGCCTCCGCGTCGGGGCCCGGCATCGCCTTCAGCAGGTTGCGGATGTCGTCGAAGGGACCGGGTTCGGGAGCGGTCATCGGGTCGGTCATGGCGGCGATGATTTCCTGTGGGCGCCCCCGGACGGGGAGACTATAATGGACCGGCGCGCGGTGGCGGGCGGATGCGAGAGACCGCGATGAACAGGCAGACCGGCGGGGAGGCCGACTGGCCCGGGCGCGGCGCCCTCTACGACCTCGCCGGGTGCCTGCGCTTCTACTCCCGCCTGCCGGTGCCGCAACTGCCCGGCGAGCCGGACCCGCATCGCAGCCCCGACTTCACCACCCTGCCCCGGATGCTGCCGCTGGCCGGCCTGATCCTGGCCCTGCCCGCGGCCCTGGTCCTGGCCGGCGGCTGGTGGATCGGGCTCGGGCCGTTCCTGGCCGCGACGCTCGCCATCGCCGTACTGGTGGTGGCCACGGGCGCCCTGCACGAGGACGGGCTCGCCGACGTCGCCGACGGGTTCGGCGGCGGCACCACCCGGGAGCGCCGCCTGGAGATCATGCGCGACAGCCGGATCGGCGCCTACGGGGGCGCGGCCCTGGTCCTGGCCCTGGCCCTGCGGATCGGCGCCCTGGCCACGCTCCTCGACCGGACCGGGTACGCCGCCGTCACCGGCCTGATCCTGGCCGCCGCCCTGTCGCGGGTCGCCGCCCTCGCCCCGATGGTGCTGCTGGAGCCGGCCCGGCCCGGCGGGCTCGCCGCCGCGGTGGGCCGCCCGGACCGGGCGAGCCTCGCCACCGCCCTCGGCCTCGGTGCGGTGCTGGCCCTCGGCGCCGTGCCGCTCGGCCTGCCGTTCGGCGGGGTCGTGTCGATGATCCTGTGCGCCGGCCTCGCGGCTTTGGCCCTGACCCGGCTCGCCCGCGCCAGGATCGGGGGGCAGACCGGGGACGTGATCGGCGCCTGCCAGCAGGTCGCGGAGATCGCCGCGCTGCTGGCCCTGGTGGCGGCTTGGGCGGAGTGAGGAAGCCAACGCGTCTTGACCCGGCCACGATCCCCCGCCCAAGGTTTCCCGATGCCGCCCGCGCCAAAACCCTCCTCGCCCTGCACCAAGGTCTGCGTGCTCGACGCCCCGACCGGATTGTGCTGCGGCTGCGGGCGGACCCGCGACGAGATCGCCGCCTGGGGGGCGCTGTCGGAGATGCAGCGCCGCACCGTCATGGCGGGGCTCGAAGCCCGGATGCGGGCCGCCGGCCTCACGCCTCTGGAAGCGCCGCTGCCGTCATGATCTATCTCGGCCTCGCCGCCCTCGCCCTGGTGGCCGTCGCCCTGGTCCTCAGCGACGGCAGCGACAGCGTCGGCGGCGTGATCGGGCCCGATCAGCTCGCCAACCTCGCCTGGACCGGCACGATCCTGCTCCTGGTGGTGGCCGGATTCTGGCGGCAATTCACGGCGCGGCTCGGCGCGAACCTGCAGGCGCTCCTGGCCTGGGGGCTGATCGGCCTCGCCCTCGTGATCGGCTACAGCTACCGCGACCGGATCCAGGATGTCGGCGCCCGGGTGCTCGGCGATCTCCGGCCGGGGAGTGCGACCCCGGGCGCCGACGGGGCCGTCACCGTCACCCGGCGGGCGGACGGCGATTTCCGCGTCGATGCCGAGGTGAACGGCCGGGTGCAGCCCTTCCTGTTCGACACCGGGGCGAGCAGCGTCGTGCTCACCGCCGAGAACGCCGCCGCCCTCGGCCTCACCCCCGCGCCCGCCGATTTCACCGCCCGCGTCTCCACCGCCAACGGCATCACCTACGCGGCGCCGACCCAGCTCGACTCGCTCAGCGTCGGCACGATCACCGAGCGGCGGGTCAACGCCATGGTGGCCAAGCCCGGCGCGCTCTCCGCGAACCTCCTCGGCCAGACCTTCCTGTCGCGGCTGTCCGGCTACGAGGTGCGGGGCGACCGCCTGATCCTGCGGCGTCCCTAACCGGGCCGCCGCTCAGGCCGCGCGGGCTTCTTCGGGCGCCGCGCGGGAGACCAGCGCCACCGCCTCCCGCAGGGTCGCGAGGTCCGCCTCCGGGCGCATGCCGTGGGTCGAGAGATGGCGTCGGTAGGCCCGCGCCCCCGGCCGGCCGTTGAACAGACCGAGCATGTGCCGCGTCACCGCGTGCAGCCGCTCGCCTCGGGCCAGGGTCGCTGCGATATAGGGCTCGAATGTCGCGATCGCCGCGAAAGCGTCGGGGGCCGGTGCCGGCACGCCGAACAGGTCGGGATCGACACCGAGCAGCAGCGCCGGCTCGGTATAGGCGGCGCGGCCGACCATCACGCCGTCGACCTCGGCGAGCCGCGCCCGCGCGGCGTCCAGGTCGCGCAGGCCGCCATTGACCGCGATCGGCAGGCCGGGCAGCCGCTGCTTCAGCCGGGCCGCGCGTCCGTAATCGAGAGGCGGCACGTCCCGGTTCTCCTTGGGCGAGAGCCCCTGGAGCCAAGCCTTGCGCGCATGGACGATCAGCCCGTCGACGCCCGCCGCCATCACGGCGTCGGCCAGGGTGTCGAGCGCGGCCTCGGGATCCTGGTCGTCGACGCCGATCCGGCACTTCACCGTGACCGGCACGGAGACCGCCGCCTTCAGGGCGGCGACGCAGTCGCCCACAAGGGCCGGCTCGCGCATCAGGCAGGCGCCGAAGCGGCCCTCCTGCACCCGGTCCGAGGGGCAGCCGACATTGAGATTGACCTCGTCGTAGCCGAAATCCGCGGCGATCCGCGCGGCCTGCGCCAAGTCCGCCGGATCCGAGCCGCCGAGCTGGACCGCCACCGGGTGCTCGACATCCGCGAAGCCGAGCAGGCGCTCCCGCGGCCCGTGCAGCACTGCGCCGGTGGTCACCATCTCGGTGTAGAGCCGGGCGCGCGCCGAGAGGGACCGGTGGAAGGCCCGGCAATGCCGGTCCGTCCAGTCCATCATCGGGGCGACGGAAAACCGCCATCCCGCCAGTGCGCCGCGTTCGTCAGCCGCCGTCACGTTCCCTGATCCGTGCTGTGACCCGTATCCCGCCCGCCATGCGTCCCGCCGGAGGCCGCGCGTCCGGGGTCCGGCCGATGGCGCGGGAGGGCGCCGGATACCACGGGAGGCCGCCCGGCGAAACGCCGTGCGGTGCCGGTCAGTCCGTCGCCGGCGTCGCGGCTGGCCTTTGGCTCGGTGAGGCGCGGGCTCGGTCAGGCGCGTGGTCCGGCCGGCCAGTAAATCCCTCGGCGATCGCACCATGTCGGTGAAAACCGGGCTGCAGCATGGCTCCCATGTGCGGCCGGCATGGAATCATTCCAATGTAAAGAAGATGATGGGCCGGTGCGGTGCCGTGGAGCATTTGATTCTGTCTCGCGCAGGTGCGTATTTTACCAATTTATATTGGGAATTAACAGAAATGACTATCGGGAAAAAGGTCTTCTATATTATAGGCGGGATAATGTTGGCATTCATATCGATCGTGGGTGTGCAGGTCTCCTCCATCGGCGGAGTGATGATGGACGGCCGCAAGGCCGCCATCCGCGCCCAGGTCGAGTCGGCCCACAGCATCGTGGCGACGTTTGCCAAGCAGGCGGAGGCCGGCGCGATGACGGCCGACGAGGCGCGGCGGCGCGCTGCCGACGCGCTGCGGGCGATGCGCTACAACGGTGGCGACTACGTCTTCGTCTATAGCTCGACCCCGGGCGATATCGGCCGCAACGTCGTGCATCCCGATCCCAAGATCGAGGGCACGCGGTCCCGCGACGACGCGGCGATGAAGAAGACCTTCGTCTGGACGATGATCCGGCACGCTCAGGAGGGCGGCGGCTTCACCGAGTACCGTTGGGCCCGCCTCGGTGAGACCGAGCCCGCGCCGAAGGTCGCCTACTCGCTCGCCTACGAGCCCTGGCAATGGGTCATCAACTCCGCCCTGTACGTGGACGACATCCACGCCTTGGACCGGGCACGGATCGTCACCACCCTGCTCTGGCTGGTCCCGCTCGCCATCGGGGTCGGGGTGGTCGGGTTTCTGCTGGCACGCAGCATCACGCGCCCCCTGAGCGCGTTCACGGCCGCCCTGCGGCGGCTCGCAGGCGGCGAGATGGATGTCGCCATCCCGGGGCGCGGCCGGCGCGATGAGATCGGCCAGATGGCCGAGGCCGCCGGCGTGTTCCGGGACAGCATGATCCAGGCCCAGACTCTATCGGCCGAGCAGCGGGCCGAGCAGGAGCGGCGGCAGGAGCGCGCCCACTGGGTGGAGGCGGTGACCCGCAGCTTCGATGCCGAGGCGAGCCAGTTGCTGGCGCGGGTCGACACCGCGGCGGCCGGGATGCGGGAAGCCTGCCGGGCGATGTCGGAGATCGCCGCGGAGGCGGCGCAGCAGGCCGGCTCGGCGGCCGGGTCTGCGCAGCAGGCGGCGGCCAACGTGCAGACGGTGGCGGCCGCCACCGAGGAGCTGTCCGCCTCGATCGGGGAGATCAGCGGCCAGGTCGCCAAGTCGGCCGAGATCGCCGGTCAGGCGGTGACGGAGGCGGAGCGGACCGACCGGCAGATCCGCGGGCTCGCCGGGGCCGCGGAGAAGATCGGGGAGGTCGTGCGGATCATCTCGGCGATCGCCGAGCAGACGAACCTCCTGGCGCTCAACGCGACCATCGAGGCGGCGCGGGCCGGCGAGTCGGGGCGGGGTTTCGCGGTGGTCGCCGCCGAGGTGAAGGGGCTGGCCGGACAGACCGCGAAGGCCACCGAGGAGATCACCGCGCAGATCGCCGCGATCCAGGGCGAGACCATGGAGGCCGTCAACGCGGTGCACGCCATCGGCGGCACGGTCGACACGATGAACGCCATCGCCAGCGCGATCGCGGCGGCGGTCGAGCAGCAGCGGGTCGCCACGGGGCACATCTCGCAGAACATCGACCAGGCTGCCCAGGGCACCGATTCGGTGAGCCAGAACGTGGTCTCGGCCTCATCGGCCGCGGAGGCGACGCAGCGCGTGGCCGGGGAGGTCGGCGCGGCGGCCGGCGACGTCTGCCGCAGCGCCGAGGCCCTGCGGTCCGAGGTCATGCGCTTCCTCGCCGAGATGCGGGCCGCCTGAGTGCGCGGTCGCGTCGGATGGGCACCACCGTGGCGGATGCCCGTCCGACGCGGCGCGTCAGAGTACCGGCATGGCTCCCGCCACCGTGACGAGCGCACCCGACGTGTAGCTGCTCTCCTCCGAGGCCAGCATCACGTAGGCCGAGGCGAGTTCGGCCGGTTGTCCGGGGCGGCCGAACGGCACTTGGCTGCCGAAGGATTTCACCGAATCCTGGCTCATCCCGGAGGGAATGAACGGCGTCCAGATCGGCCCGGGCAGCACGCCGTTCACGCGCACGCCCTTTTCCGCGAGCAGCTGGGCGAGGCTCAGCACCATGTTGCTCAGCGCACCCTTGGTGGCGCTGTAGGCGAGGAGCGACGGCATCGGATGCTTGGAATTCACTGAGGAGGTGAAGATCACCGAGGCGCCGGGCTTCAGATGGGCGAGGGCCGCCTTGGTCACGTAGAACGCCCCGAACACGTTGGTGCGGAAATGATCCTCGAACACGGCATCGTCGATTCCGGCGAGGTCCGCGTTCGGCTGCTGGAACGCGCCGTTGTTGACCAGCACGTCGAGGCGCCCGAACGTCTCCACCGTGCGGGCGACGATCTGGCGCCCGTAGGCGGCGTCCTTGAGGTCGCCCGGCAGGAGCAGCGCGCGCCGTCCCGCCTTCTCGATCCACTGGGCGACCGCCTCCGCGTCGGCCTGCTCGTCCGGCAGGTAGGAGATGGCGACGTCCGCACCCTCCCGGGCGAAGGCGATGGCGACCGCGCGGCCGATGCCGGAATCGCCGCCGGTGATCAGCGCCGCCTGGCCGGTCAGCTTGCCCGAGCCCTTGTAGCTCGTCTCGCCATGGTCGGGTTCCGGCTCCATGCGCCCGGTCTTGCCGGGGAAGCTCTGGGGCTGCGCCGCGAAGGGCGGGCGGGGATACTTGTGCAGCGGATTCGTGGTCACGCGTCGTCTCCGGTGGGGGTGCCGGTCCAACCGCACGGCCTCCCGGGTGTTCCGGCGCCGCGGCGCCGCGCCCCCGTCCGGCACCGTCCGGCCCCGCCCGCCGGGACAACACGAGTCCGTCTGCCCGCGATGGGCCGACACAGCTCAGCAACAGGCGTTCGTCAATCTCGCTGCGAGGAGGTCCCGCCATGATCGAGGTTCAGCCGGAGGATCGGGTCGCCCGCATGATCGATCGCGTCCTGCTCTACGCAGCGATGCTCTCGCTCACCTTCGGCTTGGCCACGGGCCTGTGGGGCCTGCTGCAGTGAGCCCGCCCCGGGACGGGGACCCGGGACAGGGATCCAAGGGGCGGATCACGGTCCGGCCCGGCCGCACATCCCTGCGGCGGTCCGGACGCGACTACACCGCCGTGGCGCTGATCGGGGCGGGGCTGACGGTGCTCGTGCTCGCGCTGCTGCTGGTCGGGATCCCGTGAGCGGACGCCGGCGATGCTGCTGAACCGCGCCGTCGTCGCGGCGCTGATCGTCGCGGTCGCGGCCTTCCTGCTATACCTCGCGGCGCTCGCCCGCGCGGCGCTGTCGCCCAACGAGCCCTACGCGGCCAGCATCGGCCTCACCCTCGACCAGTGCGTGGCCGCCCAGGACGGCCTGTCCGCCGAGGCGGCGCGCCTGTACTGCCGCAGGCCCGTGCCGAAACGCCTGTGACCGGCAGGAATCCCGGCCTCCCGGAGGCCCGCGTGAGTTTTCCTGACACGCTGCGTGACGACTTGGCGATTGTTCGCCCGGCGCCCGAAACCTAGACTTCGGGGCGCCGACCGGATCTGTCGCCGAGCCGGATCGCAGGAAATCGCACGGAAGGCCCAGCACCATGGCGGACGATGCGACGATCCGGTCCGGCCGCTGCCATTGCGGGGCCGTTCGCTTCGAGGCGGCCCTCGATGACGATCTCGCGTCGATCCGCCGGTGCACCTGCTCCTACTGCCGCATGCGCGGCGCCGTCGTCGCCATGGCGCGGCCGGGCGGGGTGAGGATCCTGCAGGGTGCGGAGGCGCTAACGACCTACCGGTTCCATACCGGGGCGGCGCAGCATTTCTTCTGTTCCCGCTGCGGCGTCTACACGCATCATCAGCGGCGGTCGGACCCGAACGTCCACGCGGTCAACGTGGCCTGCCTGGACGGGGTCAGCCCCTTCGACTTTCCGGAGGTCCCGGTGATGGACGGCGTCAATCACACGAACGACACCGGCCAGCCCACGCGGCGCGCCGGCACGCTGCGCTTCGTCCCGGCGGAGTGACGGCGGCGGGCCGTCCGCGTTCCGGCGCCGGCGCAGGATGCCTGACCGGTCCTGCCTGACCGGCCCGGCCCCCGAGCGCCGCTCCGAGCCGGGCCAGGCCAGGCTCAAACGCTAGTGATCGTGGCCGCAGCCGCAGCCAGGACCATGCACGTGGCCGTGATCGTGGGCATGATCATGGCCGTGCTTCTGGTGCCCGTGCTCGTGATCGTGGCTGTGATCGTGGCTGTGGCCATGGTCGTGCGCGTGATCGTGATCATGCCCGTGACCGTGATCGTGATGATCATGGTCGTGATGAGCGTGGGCATGATGATCGTGCCCGTGATCGTGCCCGCAGGTGCTGTGATCGTGGGCGGCGTGCTCGGGCCGGAAGGCGCGGGAGACCGGGGTCGCGACGCAGCCCTGCCCGCGGACCAGCTCGGCCGCGGCGGGTGTCGCCGGAACGTAGAGCACGTCCGCGCCGATCTCGGCATCCACGTGGCTGCCGCCGAGCTGCCAGGCCAGGCGCAGCAGGCGGGCCGGATTCTCGGCGCGCACCTCCAGGAGATCCTCGGCGGCCGCCCGCACCGCGACGAGCCGGCCGTCGTCGAGGCGCAGGGCGTCGCCGTCCTCGAGCGCCGCCACCTTGGTGAGTGCGACGTCGAAGCCGAGACCGCCCTCGGCGACCAGGGGTCCCGTGACGGCATCCCGGGCCGCGCGGTCGAGGGTCACCGTGTCGGCGACGCGGTCGGCGCGCACCGCGGCCCGGCGGACGATCGTGGTGGCTGTCGGCATGGGACCCTCGGACATGGTGCCGGACTGATGCCGGACGTGGTGCCGGATAGGGGGCTACGGCATCCCGGCCGGAGCACCGCCTCGGAACCGTGGCATAGGGCGAGACGGGAACCCGACGCAACTCGTCTCGCGGCCGATGGAACCTTAGCCGTATGGCCGGCATTCCTTTCCTGCTAAGCTCGACGCGATCCGCAACGATCACGGCCACCGGCCGGACCGGATTCACAAAGGGAGTTCTGGGGACCATGAAGAAGCTGACGGCAGCCGCCCTCGCCACCATCGCCGCCCTCTCGCTCGCCGGCTGCAACACCCCGGAAGACCGGGCTCTGGGCGGTGCGGGCCTCGGCGCCCTGACCGGTGCGGCGATCGGTGCGGCGGCCACCGGCCGCGCGGGCGGTGCCCTGGCGGGTGCCGCGATCGGCGGCGCCGGCGGCGCCATCGTGGGCGCCTCGACCGCGCCGCGCTGCCCCTACGGCACCTATCGCGACGCCTACGGCAACGTCTACTGCCGCTAAGCGAGACTGAGCTGGGCGGGCCGGGCGCGTCCCGGCCCTTCCTCGCGGCGTGCGGAGGGTCTATCCCGTCGCTCGGCCGGGCCTGTCCCGGTGCCGGAACCCCGCCGCCCCGATGACAGAGCCGAGCCGAGGATCAGCGCCGAGACCGGGCCGCCCATGAGCCAGGCGACCAAGTCCCAGGGCGTCTGGGGGAAGCTCGGCGGTGCCGGCATCGGCCTCGCGATCGGCGGTCCGCTCGGGGCCCTGATCGGAGGGGTCGCGGGCCATTTCCTGCTGGACCGGGTCGGCGCACCCTTCGGGCGGACGCCGCGCGACGTCGTGTTCACGACCGGACTCGTGGCGCTCGCCGCCAAGATGGCGAAATCCGACGGCGTCGTGCTGCCGTCTGAGGTCGAGGCCTTCGGCCGGGTGATTCAGGTGGAGCCGTCCGCGCGGGCGGGCGTGGAGCGCCTGTTCGATCTCGCCAAGAAGACCACGAACGGCTTCGAGGCCTACGCGCACCAGCTGGCGACCACCTTCGGCGACGAGCCGGCGCTGCTGGAGGACGTGCTCGACGGCCTGTTCCAGATCGCCGGCGCCGACGGGGCCCTCCACGAGGCCGAGGAGCGCTACCTGCGCGCGGTCTCGGGGATCTTCGGCTTCGATGAGGTGGCGTTCCGGCGCATCGCCGCCCGGCACGTGCGGCTCCCGGACGATCCCTACGGCGTCCTCGGGCTGGACCGGGAGGCGGACGATGCCGCCGTGAAGGCGCGCCACCGCGCGCTGGTCGCCGAGCATCACCCGGATCGGGCGCTCGCCCGCGGCCTGCCGACGGAGGCGGTGGCCATCGCCACGCGGCGCCTCGCCGCGATCAACGCAGCCTACGACCGGATCGCGCAGGAGCGCGGGCTGCGGTGAGCCTCATCCCCGATACGCCCCTCGCCCGCCGCGTCGCGCCCTCGCCGAACCACGGAGCCCGGCGCGCGGGGCCGCTCGACATGCTGGTCCTGCATTACACCGGCATGGACAGCGGGGCCGCCGCGCTGGCGCGGCTGCGCGACCCGCTGAGCGAGGTCTCGGCCCACTATCTCGTGTTCGAAGATGGCGCCATCGTCCAGATGGTGCCGGAGGCCCGCCGGGCCTGGCATGCCGGCGCTGGGGCCTGGAAGGGCGAGACCGATATCAATTCCCGCTCCATCGGGATCGAGATCGTCCATCCGGGCCATGCCGGCGGCCTGCCGTCCTACCCGGACGCGCAGATCGAAGCGGTGATCGCCCTGGCCCGGGACATCATCGGCCGCTGGCCGATCCCGCCGGAGCGGGTGCTCGGCCATTCCGACATCGCACCCGAACGCAAGGAGGATCCGGGCGAGACCTTCCCCTGGAGCCGGCTCGCGGCGGCGGGGGTGGGCCATTACGTGCCCCCGGCCCGCCTCCAGGACGGCCGGTTTTTCGCGCGGGGCGATGCCGGCCAGCCCGTCGAGGCGCTTCAGGCGATGGTCGCACTCTACGGCTATGACCAGCCGGTGACGGGCCTGTTCGACGCGCGCACCCAGGCGGTGATCACCGCGTTCCAGCGTCATTTCCGTCCGGCGCGGGTGGATGGCGTCGCCGACGCCTCCACCATCACCACCCTGCGCGACCTGATCGCGGCCCTGCCGGCGGCCTGAGGACCGCCGGTCCCGCCTCAGGCGCGGTGGGCCCGGGCCTCGTGCGGAGGGACGGAATCCGCATCCGCTTGATCCGGCGCGTCGGTCCGGGTCCGCCAGAGGCTGTAGGCGACGCCGGCCGCCAGCAGCGTCAGGGTGACCACCAGCGAGACCCACGGCGGAACCGTCACGAGCCCGAACGTGTCGGCCACCACGATCTTGGCGCCGATGAAGATCAGGATGAAGGCGAGCGCGGTCTTGAGATAGGCGAACCTGTCGACCATCGCGGCCAGGGCGAAGTAGAGGGCGCGCAGGCCCAGGATCGCGAAGATGTTGGAGGTGTAGACCACGAACGTGTCGGTGGTGATCGCGAAGATCGCCGGCACGCTGTCGACCGCGAAGATCACGTCGGCGCCGTTCACCAGCACCAGGGCGAGGGCAAGCGGCGTGAAGTACAGGGCGACCCTACCGGTCTTCGGATCGGTCTTGCGGACCGTGAAACGCTGGCCGTGCAGCTCCGGCGTCACCCGGAAGGTGGACTTGAACCAGCGCACGACGGCGCTGTTCTGGAAGTCGCCCTCCTCCTCGTCGCCCGAGACGAGGATCTTCAGGCCGGCATAGATCAGGAAGGCGGCGAACAGGGACAGAACCCAGTGCACCTCGTGCACCAGCGCGGCGCCCAGTCCGATCATCAGACCGCGCAGCAGCACCGCCGCCAGGATACCCCAGAGGAGGACCCGGTGCTGGGCAGCCCGGGGGACGCCGAGCGCCGTGAGGATCATGGCGATGACGAAGACGTTGTCCATCGACAGCGACTTCTCGACCACGAGTCCGGTGACGTATTCCTCGCCGGACTGAGGACCCAGATACCACCAGATCCAGCCGCCGAAGGCGAGGCCCAGCGCGAGGTAGAAGCCGGTGAGAGCCAAGCTCTCCCGGACGCCGATCTCGTGCTCCTTGTCGCGGTGGAGGAGTCCGAGGTCGAAGGCGAGCAGGCCGGCGATCAGGAGGTGGAACCCGAGCCACATCCACAATGGCTTGCCGAGCCATTCGATGGTGAGGACGTCCATCATGTGCGGGACCTGATGCTGATTCCGGAAGGAAAGCATCGGCTCCGACATCACGGGCGCTGGGAAGCGCCCGCCAGAGGGGCCCGCAGCCGATAAGGGCGAGGTAAGCGGTGATCGGGGCGAATCAAGGGCAGGGCTGGGGATGCGGGCCTGCATCCCCCGGATGGTTCCATCGGGAATGTGCCGGTGGGCGGCGCCTGGATCGGATGTGCGGCCCGGCCGGGCCGGCTCAGTCGGCTCGGCCGCTCTCGCGGTGCGTTCGGGACGGCGTGCACCCGTACTGGAGGGGTTGAGCGGACAAGCCGCGCAGATCGGCGAGGTCGTGACCCTGATCCAGGGGATCGCCGGACAGACCAATCTGCTGGCGCTCAACGCCCCCATCGAAAAGCCGCGCGTGCGGTGTGTTGACGGGGTGGACGAGGGATCCGTTTGCCGGGCGGCACGGTCCGGATCTGCGAGAGCGTCGTCGATCGCAGCGCCACGTGCCCCGAGACGGTCTTCGCTCCGCACCGGCCAAGCACACCGGCCGAGCGACGCCGCAGCCGAGGTTCCGAACCCTCAGCCCGGGTCGCCGGTAGCCGGTTCCCCGCCCATCCGCGGCGATGCGCGTTCGCGCAGGGGTCGCTCCTCCATCAGCGCCAGGAACGTGAAGGCGCCCAGCAGGCCGAGGCAGGCGGCCATGAAGACGAAACGGAAGGTCAGGGCGAGCTGCGCCGGGTCCGCGCCGCGGATCAGGCTCTCCACGTCGTGGCCTCCTGTCCCGCTCCCTGCCCCGCCTGCGACGCCGCCGAGTACGATCGTGCCGAAAGCCGCCACGATCAGCGCCCCGCCGAGCGACCGGAAGAAGTTCATCGCGGCGGTGGCGATCCCGAGCTGGTGCGGTTCCACCGCGTTCTGGATGGCGATGGTGGAGAGGGGCAGGATTGTCCCGATGCCCATGGAGAGCAGCGCGAACAGCACCTCCATGAGCCAGAAGGGCAGCGCCCGGCCTTCCCAGGCGATGGTGGCGCAGCAGGCGAGGCTGAGGCTCATCATCGCCAGGGGCACGCGCTTGTAGTGCCGGAAATGCAGCATCGATCGGCCCGACAGCGTCGCGCCCGTGACGGTGCCGATCATCAGCGGCACCAGCGCCACGCCGGACTCGCTCGCCGAGAGCCCGATCACCCCTTCGAGGAAGATCGGCACATAGATGGTGAGGCCGATGAAGGTGCCCATGGCGAAGCAGGCGGCCAGCGTCGCGCTGTAGACCACCCGGTCCTTGAGCACCTCCGTGGGGATCAGCGGCTCTGACGCCGTGGCGAGCCGCGCCGCGAAACCGCCGGCCAGTACGGCCGCCCCGGCGAGGAGGGCGAGGATCGTGGGCGAGCCCCAGGGATAGCGCACGCCGCCCCAGCTCAGGGCCAGCAGGAGGGTGACAGACCCCGCGACCATCAGGGCGGCCCCGGGCCAGTCCAGCCGGTGCTGGCGGTCGTGGCGCGGCAGGCGCTTCAGGTTGGCGTTGGTCAGCGCGAAGGCGAGGATGCCGATCGGCAGGTTGATCCAGAAGATCAGCGACCAGTGCAGGTGCTGGGCGAAGAGGCCCCCGAGCAGCGGCCCCGCCACCGAGGCGGCCACGAACACGCCCGCGATCACCACCTGATAGCGGGCGCGCTCCTTGGGCGACATGATGTCGGCCAGGATGGTCTGGGAAAGCGCGATCAGCCCGCCACCGCCGATCCCCTGGAGGCCCCGGGCCAGCGCCAGCGTCACCATCGTGGGGGCGAGCGCGCAGGCCAGCGACCCGAGCCCGAAGGTCGCGATGGCGATCAGCAGCATGATCCGCCGGCCGTGGATGTCGCTGAGCTTGCCATAGAGCGGGGTCACCGCCGTGGAGGCCAGCAGGTAGGCGGTGACGATCCAGGGGAGGTTGGCGGCGTCCCCGAGGTCGAGCCCGATGGTCGGCATGGCGGTCGCCACGATGGTCTGGTCGAGGGCCGCGAGCAGCATCGCGGTCATCAGGCCGTAGACGATCGCGCGGATCTCGCTCTGGTTGAGGCGATCTTGAGGGGCGCCGGTCTGCGCCTGTGTCTGCGCCGGGGTTCCGGTGACGGCAGCGGGGCTGGCCACGTGTCTGAGCCTCTGATCCGAGCCGTGCCGGCCGACCATCCGGTGCGAATGGGGACAGGGCGGCGAAAGGGGATGGCGGACGGCCCGCGGCCGCGGCTCGGGCCGCCGCTATCCGCGAGGCCCGGGACCAAGAAGAGCTTCCGCTCGGCCGTATCGATCCTTAGCGCAGCGCCGGAGGGCAGCCCATGCCGTCCGGCACCGATCCGGTCTTCGCCCTTGACAGGACTGGCGGCCTGTCGCTCTCCCGGCGGATGCCGGATGACAGGGATGCAATCGCCATCGTGGGCGGCGGGCCGGCCGGGCTCGCCGCCGCCGAGGTGCTGGGAGGCGCAGGCCGCGCGGTCGCGGTCTACGAGCGCATGCCCTCGGTCGCCCGCAAGCTGCTGATCGCCGGGCGCGGCGGCCTCAACATCACCCACAGCGAGGCGCGGGCGGACTTCCTCGCCCGCTACCATCCGCATGGCTGTCTCGATGCCGCCATCGCGGCCTTCCCGCCCGACGCGCTGCGGGCGTGGTGCGCGGAACTCGGCGAGCCGACCTTCGTCGGGTCGAGCGGGCGCGTCTTCCCGCGCAGCTTCAAGGCCTCGCCCCTGCTCCGGGCATGGCTGGCGCGGCTCGACCGCCTCGGGGTCCGGATCCACACCCGCCACCGGCTCACGGCCCTGGGCGGGACGCTGCATTTCGACACCCCGGACGGGCCGCGCGCGATCCGGCCCCGCGCCACCCTGCTGGCGCTCGGCGGTGCGAGCTGGCCGCGCCTCGGCTCGGACGGGCGCTGGGTGCCCCTCCTCGAAGGGCTCGGGGTGGCGGTGGCGCCCCTGCGTCCGGCCAATGCCGGCTTCGCGGTGGCGTGGTCCGACCTGTTCCGGGAGCGGTTCTCCGGAGCACCGCTGAAGCGGGTGGCGCTCGCCTGCGAAGGCACCGTGGTGCGGGGCGAGGCCGTGATCACGCAGACCGGCATCGAGGGCGGAGCGATCTACGCCCTCTCGCGCCTCTTACGCGAAGCGATCGCGGCCGGGGGCAGCGCGCGGCTCGTCGTGGATCTCCGCCCCGACCTCACCCGGGAAGCCCTCGCCCGCCGTCTGTCCGGCGCCCGGCCGGGCGACTCGGCCGCGACCCGGCTGCGCAAAGCCGCGGGCCTCGCGCCCGTTGCGGCGGGATTGCTGCGCGAGGCGACCGGCGCCGCCCTCCCGGCGGATCCCGGGGCGCTGGCCGGGTTGATCAAGGCCGCGCCCATCACCCTCACCGCCTCCGCGCCGATCGAGCGGGCGATCTCGACGGCGGGCGGCGTCCGGCTCGACGCCCTCGACGAACGGTCGATGCTGCGGGCCCATCCCGGCCTGTTCCTGGCCGGGGAGATGCTCGACTGGGAGGCGCCGACCGGCGGCTACCTGCTCCAGGGCGCCCTCGCGGGCGGAAGGGCGGCCGCCGCCGGTATGCTCGACTGGCTGCGCGAGACCGGCGGCTGACGCGCCCGCCTCACGGCCGCGTGCAGAACCCGACGATGCCGGACGCGTCCGCGGGGCAGCTGGCGCCCTCCCCGTCATAGACCGCCACGCCCCCCTTGAGGCAATGGGCCGTGACCAGCATCTCGCCGGTCCCGCAGGTGATCGTGCAGCCCCCCGGGCAATCGGATTTGCGCACGGGTCGCAAGCTGGCGGCTGTGGCCTCGCCCTTCGGGCCCGGGCCGCCCTGCGGTCCGACCGGACCCCGCGGGCCCGGAGGACCCTGCAGGCCCGCGGCCCCGGCATCGCCCTTCGGGCCCGGTGCGCCCTGCGGGCCGACCGCGCCCTGGGGGCCGGTCTCCCCTTTCGGACCGGTCTCGCCCTGAGGACCCGTATCGCCCTTGAGACCCTGCTCGCCCTTGGCTCCTTGGTCTCCCTTGGCCCCCTGATCGCCCTTGAGACCGGCCTCGCCCTTGGCCCCCGTCTCCCCGGGCGGTCCTGCGACACCCTGAGGGCCGGGCGGTCCGGGCGGACCCTCCGGCGCGCAGTTCGCCACAACCGCCTCCCGCTCGTCCGGCTCCGCCTTCAGCGTCACCACGCAGGTCGAAGGCCGGTAGGGCAGCCGGAAGGTGAACCGTCCGCGCCGGTCGGCCTGGATCGAGATGTCGTCGTCCAGCACCACGATCGCCCCGGGCTTGCGCACCGAGCCCGAGATCCGGAGGTCGCCGGCCTCGATGCGCGCGTCGTAGACCATGATCGGCTGGCTCGGGGTCTGCGCGTGCCGGACTCGCGGGCGGGCCGGGCGCGATCGCCCTGCGGCGGCCGCGGCCGGATCCGGACCTGCGCCACCCGGCGGATCCGCCTGCTGGCCGAGCGCCGCCCCCGACAGGGCGAGCAGGATCGTCAGAGTGAGGGCTGAGCGCATGCGCGGTCCGGTTCGGCCGCGTCACGCACGCGGCGGCCCGACATTGGTCTCGCCCTGCGAGGGAGGTCAACCGGGGCGGCGGAACCGGCGGTGGCGGTCGATTCCACAGGCGTCCACAGCCATCCACAGGCCAAGCCGCTGCTTCCGTGCGCGATTCCGAGACGCCGCGGAAACCGTTTGTGTGCGTTCCTGTTATGTTCCTATCGTCCGGCATGACCGGAGCCGACGGAGATGGGGCTGGACCCTGCGGACGAGACCGAGGGGGCGATCGCGCGGGGCGATCCCCGGGCCCGGCTCGCGGCCCTGCGGATGCGCCTCGCGCCGCCGGCCGGCGAGCGGGACCTGCCGCCGGTCCTGCCGCCGGTCCTGCCGCTGGGCGTACCGGAGCTCGACGGGCATCTGCCGGGCGGCGGCCTCGTCCTCGGGCCGCCCCACGAGATCGCGCCGGCCGAGCCCGTGGACGGTGTCGCGGCCCTCGGCTTCGCCCTGGCGCTCTGCGCCCGCCACCTTGCTGGCCGGCCTGGTCCGGCGCTGATCGCCGCCGCGCCGGGGCAGCCCCTGCCCTACGGCCATGGCCTCGCGGGACTCGGCCTCGATCCCGCCCGGCTGCTGCTGCTGGAGGCCGGCAGCGATGCGGAGGTGTTCCGCGCGCTGGAGGCGGCCCTGCACGCCCGGGCGCTCACGGCCCTCGTCGGCCTCGTCCGGGACGGCCTGCCGCTGAAGCCGGGCCGGCGCCTGCAGCTCGCCGCGGAAGGGTCTGCTCCGCCGCTGCTGCTGATCCTGCGGCCGGCGCCTGCCGGCCTGCCCAACGGGGCCGCCACCCGCTGGCGGATCGCCGCGGCGCCCGCGGCGCGGGACCGGTTCGGCACCCTCGACAGGCCGCGCTGGCGGGCGCGGCTCGAACGCTGTCGCAACGGGCGGGGCGGCGACTGGCTTCTGGAGTGGGACCATGCCGCGCATCGTCTGCATCTGCCTGAGCCACTGGCCGGTGACGCGGCTGCGGCGGGCCGGTCTCGCGCCTGAGCGCGGCCCCCTCGCGGTGGCCGCCGAGGGCCCCGGCGGCCTGCGGCTCGTGGCCCTCGACCCGGAGGCCCGCGCCCTGGGCCTCCAGCCCGGCGAGCCCCTGGGCCGGGTCCGGGCGCGGATCGGCGTGCCGCTCCAGGTCTATCCCGCCGACCCGACCGCCGACCGGGACGCTCTGCTGCGGCTCTGCCGCTGGGCGGGCGGCTACGCGCCCCTCGTGGCGCCGTTCGGGCCGGCCGAGGCGGGGGACGGGCTCTACATCGACGTCGCCGGGGCCAGTCACCTGCGCGGCGGCGAGGCGAGTATCGTCGATGATCTGGCAGACCGTCTCGCGCGGGGACATATCCCCGCCCGGATCGCCCTTGCCGACACACCCGGGGCCGCCTTCGCGCTGGCCAGCCACGGCGGGGTCGACCGGATCGTCGTGCCGCCGGGCGGGGCGGCCGAGGCTCTGCGGGGTCTGCCCGTGGAGGCCCTGCGGCTGGATCCCGGCACGGTCTCGGGGCTGAAGCGGCTCGGCCTGCGCCGGATGGGCGAACTCGATGCCCTCCCCCGGGGACCCCTCGCCCGTCGCTTCGGCGAGGCGTTGCTGTTGCGCCTCGATCAGGCCCTGGCACGCCGTCCCGAGCCGCTGGCGCCCCTGTCGGAGGCCGCCGAATACGCCGCCGCCCGCGGCTTCCTCGACCCGATCGGGCGGCAGTCGGACATCGTCCGGACCGCCCGGGACCTGATGGCCGAGATCGCCCCCCGCCTGGAGCGGGACGGGCTCGGTGCCTGTACCCTGCGCCTCGCCCTGCACCGGGTCGACGGCGCGGTGCGGGCCCTCGACCTCGGCCTGTCGCGCCCCGAGCGTCACCCCGAGCGGGTCGCGGCCCTGGTTTCTCTGCGCCTCGACCGGTTGGGCTCCGCCCTCGAGGCCGGGTTCGGCTTCGAGACCGTGGCGCTCGCCGTGACGGTGACCGGGGCCATGCCGGCCCGCCAGACCGATCTCGGGGCGGACGCCTCCGGCGATGGGGTCGCCGTCCTGGCCGATGCCCTGGCGCAGCGCCTCGGGCGGGGGTTGCTGCGCCTGGAGCCACGGGCGAGTCACCTGCCGGAACGGGCTGATCGGAGCGGTCCCTGGGTTGCCGGAGAGGGGCACGGATCGTCAGCCGACAAGGACATCGGCCGGACGCGCGCGCATCGCCCTCTCCCCTCTGCGGAGGAGGATGCCCCCCGAAAGGGGACGGGTCGGCACGAAGTCCCGCACGAGGGGAGCGAGGGTGCAGGGTCCGGCCGTGGCCTTCATGAAGCGCGCGATCCCTCCGGAAGCGGCTTTCCCTTCTCCCGGCCCCTTCTGAAGCAGGAGCCAACCTCCCCCGCAGAGGGGGGCGTGAAGGCGCGGGCCTTTCCCATCTCCGTCCCCTGCTCAATCCCCTGGCCCGATCACCTCCCGCCCCGCCCCCTGGTGCTGTTCCCCCGGGGCGAAGCCGCGTGCGACGTGCTCTCTGCCGTCCCGGAGGGGCCGCCCCGGCGCTTCCGCTGGCGCGCGCAGGTTCACCGCGTCGCCCATGCCGAGGGGCCGGAGCGGATTTCCGCCGAATGGTGGTGCGCGCCCGGCGCGGAGCGCGACTATTACCGCATCGAATGCGAGGCCGGTCACCGGCTCTGGCTCTACCGCGACGGGCCGCACGCCCCCGGGCAGCCGGCCGCGTGGTACGTCCACGGGCTGTTCGCGTGAGCCGCCCCGAGATCCCTTTCGCCGAACTCGCCGTCACCACGAACTTCTCGTTCCTGCACGGCGCCGCGCACCCGCAGGACTACGTCGTGCAGGCGGCGGCCTACGGCCTCTCGGCGATCGGCATCGCCGACCGCAACACCGTGGCCGGCGTGGTCCGGGCGCATGCGGCGGCGCGGGCGCTCGAAGCGGAGGGCACGAAGATCCGGATCCTGCCCGGCGTCCGCCTCGTCACCGAGGAGGGGTTCGAGGCCGTCACCTACCCGATGGACCGGGCGGCCTGGGGGCGCCTCTGCCGGCTGCTCACCCTGGGCAACCGGCGCGTCCGCAAGGGGGAATGCCGCTTCGCCTTCGCCGAGATGCTGGAGGCCGCGGAGGGGCAGATGTTCATCGCCATGCCGCCGGCCCGGCGCCTGCCGGAGGGCTTCCGGTCGCGTCTGGAGGCGCTCGCCGCCGCGGCCCCGGGCCGGACCTTCCTCGGGGCGAGCCATACGCGCCGGGGCGACGAGCGGCGCCGCCTCGGTCTGCTCGCCGAGCTGGGCGCGGCCGCCCGCGCGCCGATGGTCGCGGTCTCGGACGCGCTTTACCACCATCCCGAGCGGCGCCCGCTCCAGGACGTGGTGACGTGCATCCGCGCGGGCTGCCGGATCGGCGAGGCGGGCTACCGGCTGGAGGCCAATGCCGAGCGCCACCTGAAGCCCCCCGCCGAGATGGCGCGGCTGTTCGCCGACCACCCGGAGGCGGTGGCCCGCACCGTCGAGATCGCCGAGGCCTGCGGCTTCTGCCTGTCCCAGCTGCGCTACGAATATCCCGACGAGCCGGTGCCCCCCGGTCGCACGCCGCAGGAATACCTGGAGGAGAAGACCTTCGAGCGGGCGCACTGGCGCTACGGCGGCGATATTCCCTCCGCCGTAGCGGCGACGCTCCGCGAGGAGCTGCGGCTCATCGCCAAGATGGACTATGCCCGTTACTTCCTGACCCTGTTCGACGTGGTCGAGTTCGCCCGCGGCAAGGGGATCCTCTGCCAGGGCCGCGGCTCGGCGGCCAATTCCGCCGTGTGCTTCTGCCTGGGCATCACCGCGGTGGACCCGTCCAAGCACCGGCTGCTCTTCGCCCGCTTCATCTCGGAGAACCGGGGCGAGCCCCCCGACATCGACGTCGATTTCGAGCACGAGCGCCGCGAGGAGGTGATCCAGCACCTCTACGCCCGCTACGGCCGGGAGCGGGCCGCCCTCTGCGCCACGGTGATCCACTACCGTCCGCGCATGGCGATCCGCGAGGTCGGCAAGGTCCTCGGGCTCACCGAGGACGTGACCGCGGCGATCGCCGACACGGTCTGGGGCTCCTGGGGCACCGGGATGCCGGACCAGCATGTGCGCGAGGCCGGCCTCGATCCCGGGAACCCGGCGATCCGGCAGGCGCTGGACCTCGCCCATCAGCTGATCGGCTTCCCCCGCCACCTGTCCCAGCATGTCGGCGGCTTCGTGCTGACCCGCGGGCGCCTCGACGAGACCGTGCCGGTGGGCAACGGCGCCATGGCGGACCGCACCTTCATCGAGTGGGACAAGGACGACATCGACGCGATCGGCCTGATGAAGGTCGACGTGCTGGCGCTCGGCATGCTGACCTGCCTCAAGCGCGGCCTCGCGTTTCTGGAGAAGGACCACAATACCTTCTACGAGACGCTGGCCGACCTGCCCCAGGAGGATCCCGCCACCTACGCGATGCTGGCGAAGGCCGATTCCGTCGGCGTGTTCCAGGTCGAGAGCCGGGCGCAGATGTCGATGCTGCCGCGCCTGAAGCCCAAGGAATTCTACGACCTCGTCGTGCAGGTGGCGATCGTGCGCCCCGGTCCGATCCAGGGCGACATGGTCCATCCCTACCTGCGGCGCCGCTCCGGGGTCGACCCGGTGGAGTACCCCGCCCCGCACCCGGACCACGGGCCGGCGGACGAACTGAAGGAGGTCCTGCAGAAGACCTACGGCGTGCCGCTGTTCCAGGAGCATGCCATGCAGATCGCCATCACGGCGGCGGGCTTCACCCCGGCCGAGGCCGACGGGCTGCGCCGGGCGATGGCGACCTTCCGCCATGTCGGCTCGATCGGCGGCTTCGCGGACAAGTTCGTCGGCGGCATGACCCGGCGGGGCTACCCGCAGGACTTCGCCGAGCGCTGCTTCGCGCAGATCCGCGGCTTCTCCACCTACGGATTCCCGGAGAGCCACGCGGCGAGCTTCGCGCTCCTCGTCTACGCCTCGGCCTGGATGAAGTGCCGGCACCCCGACGTCTTCCTGGCCGCGATCCTCAACGCCCAGCCCATGGGCTTCTACCAGCCGGCCCAGCTCGTGCGCGACGCCCGCGCCCACGGGGTCGAGGTGCGGGGCGTCTGCGTCAACGCCAGCGACTGGGACTGCACCCTGGAGCCGGCCGGAAATCCCGCGCTGCACGCCGTGCGGATCGGCCTGCGGGTGGTGCGCGGCCTGCCCGAGGCCGCCATGCGCCGGCTCGTGCGGCTGCGGGCCAACGGTTATGCCAGCATCGAGGGCCTGCAGGCCGCCCTCGCCCTGCCCCGCAACACCCTGGAGCGGCTGGCCGAAGCGGACGCGTTCCGCTCGCTGGGCCTCGACCGGCGCGCCGCCCTCTGGATGGTCCGCACCCTGGAGGGGACCTCGGCGCGCAAGGCCGCCAAGGCCGACCCGAGCGCGCGCCGGGCCCATCTCCTCGACGCGCCCCTGCCGCTCTTCGCCTGGCACGCCGATGACGGCCTGTTCCGGCACGAGCCGGCCGTGGACCTGCCGTCCCTGGCCCCGTCCGAGGCGGTGGCCGAGGATTATGCCGCCACCGGCCTGTCGCTGCAGGGGCACCCGGTCGCCTTCTTCCGGGGGCGGCTCGCCCGGATCGGCGCGATCCCGGCCCGGGCGCATCTCGATCCCGCCCTGCCCCAGGGGGCGCGGGTCACGGTGGCGGGCCTCGTGCTGATCCGCCAGCGGCCCGGCACCGCCAAGGGCGTGGTGTTCCTGACCCTGGAGGACGAGACCGGTATCGCCAACGTGATCGTCTGGAAGACGGTGTTCGAGGCCAACCGCCGGATCGCCATGCAGGCCCGGTTCCTCGCCGTGCGCGGCCGGATCCAGCGGGCGGACGGGGTGGTCCATCTCGTGGCTGAGGGGTTTCGCGATCTCACCGCGTCCCTGCGCGACCTGCGCGAGGCCGGGATGAAGCTGCCCCCCGAGAACACGGATTTCGGCGTGCCCCCGGATCGGCGCGTGTATCGCAGCCGGGATTTCCACTGAGGAACGCCCCTCGACAGGCCCCGCGCCGCGCGTAGAGTGCGGCCATGTCGAGCTTCGCCGTTCCGCGCCTCCTCCTCGCCGCCTGCCTCGCCGCCTGTGCGGCCCTCCCCCTCTGGGCGGAGGCCGCCCGGGCCGACAGCTGCGACGACCTCACCCGCCAGATCGCCGGCGCCATCGGCGGCAAGGTCGGCAAGCGGGCGGGCCCCAGCATCGACATCCGCATGGCCGGCCCGATCAAGTTCGACGTGACCTGCCGGGCCGAGCCGATCGTGCAGGCGACCTCGGCCGAGCCCGCCCCCTCGGCGACCTTCTTCCGCGACCTGTCGGTGGCCTCCGAGATCCTGGTCGGCGAGCCGGCCGCGACCGTCGAGCCGATCATCGCCAGCGCCTACCGGACCGCGCTGTCGGAGCGGCGCAAGTCGTTCATCCAGCAGAACGGCTGGTCGGCCTCCTGCTACACCGACCCGGGCAGCACCGCGATGCGGACCCTGTGCTCGGTGGGGCGCATCCCGCCGGGGTGATGCGATATCGACCCCGGCAGGATGCGCGCGAAGGGGCCGATCAGTACTCGATCACGCCGTCCAGCGCGTAGTGCTTCACGGTCTTCCGGTTGGCGATCAGCTCGTCCACCGTCGGCTCGCCCTTGAGGGCGCGGGCGATGGCGAGCTTCGTCGCCTCGTAGTTGGTCCGGTAGAGGTCCTTCTGGTCGAGGTTGTCGTCCTCGGCGCAGCGCTGATCGAGCCAGATCATGATGATCATGCACAGCTCGTCGAGCCCGTCCTTGGGCAGGATGCCCTCGATGATGCAGTCCACGATCGCGTCGCCGGTGGCGGCCTGGACCACGCCGCCGAGGAGCTCGGCATACTCGGCCGTGTGGATCGTGACCTTGGTGGTCATCATCGTGGCGGGGCGCACGAGCTGGTTGAGGTCGCGGACCACGAACATCCGCGTGTGGCCCTGGACCTGCCCCATCATCGACGCGAAGGCCTGGCCGACCGGACCGCGCACCGAGCCGATCAGCACCTCCGGCATGGCGTCGGTGTACTGGCCCTCGGCCGCCAGCACCGTGGCCTCGCCCGTGCGGAACCAGATCTCTTGCATGTTCGAACTCCACCTGATCGGAGCCCGCGGGAGACATCATCGGAGGCCCCGCGTCAATCGCGTCAGAGCAGGCCCACCCCGTCCAGGACGCCGACCATCGCGAACGCGATCGTGATCCCCGACACCGCGTAGACCACCCCCTTGTAGACGCCCGCCACGCGCTGCCCCTCGGGCAGGGCCCGGGTGGCGAGGAGGATCAGCAGGCCGAGCGCGAGCGGCAGGAGCAGCGCGTTCATCACCTCCACGGCGATGTTGAGCGCCACGAGATCCGGCACGAGCTGCACGGCGACCGCGCCGGTCGCGACCGCGAGCGCGAAGGCGCCGTAGAAGGCCGGAGCCTCCCGGGGCGACTGCTCCAGGGAGTGCGGCCGGCCGGTCACGTCGCCAAACCCCCAGGCCAGCGCCAGGGCCACGACGTTGAGCGCCACGAAGGCCGCCGCGATGATGCCCACCCCGAACACCACCTGCCCGAGCCACGGCCCCAGGGCCGGCGTGAAGGCGCCCGCGAGATCGCCGACGGTCTCCAGCCCCTTCGCGCTGCCCTGCCCGGCCTTGCCGATCGTGGCGGCGGCGGCGACGAGGATCGCGCCCATCACGCATTGCGAGACCACCGCACCCACGAGTGTGTCGAGCCGCGAGCGCCGCGCGTGCTCCCAGCCCAGGCCCTTATCGACGATCGCCGACTGCTGGTAGAAGATCATCCACGGCATGATCACCGCGCCGATATTGGCCGCGATCAGCACCCGGAACTGGCCGTCGCCCAGCGGCATGTGCCCGAAGGAGGCGACGATCTCGGGCAGGTTCGGCCGCGCCGCGACGGCGAGCCCGACGAAGACCAGCTCGAACAGGCCGACCACGATCGCCACGACCTCGACGCGCCGGTAGCTCCCGGTGAAGACGAGCCCCAGGAGCAGGCAGGCCGGCAGGCCGAGGCTCACGAGCCGCGGCACCCCGAACAGGTCCCCGATGCCGGCGATGCCGGAGAATTCCGTGACGATGGCGCCGATGCCGGCGACCACGAGGCCGCCGTACGAGATCCAGGCCCAGGCCGGCCCGTAGCGCTCCCGGATCAGCGCGCCGTGGCCGCGTCCGGTGGCGGTCCCGAGCCGCACCGTCAGCTCCTGGACGACGTACAGGATCGGCACCAGCAGGATCTGGAGGAGCAGGAGCGAATAGCCCCAGCGCGCCCCGCTCTGGGCCGCCGTGATGAGGCTTCCGACATCCGTATCGGCCAGCATCACCACGAGTCCCGGGCCTGCGGCCTTGAGGTAAGCGGACAGGCGAGGCAGGGAAGCGCTGGGCACGGCTCGGGAACAGTCCCGCGCACGGCCGGTTCCGGCGGGCGCCTGCGGCGTTTTCCCGGGGCAGGCGGGAGGGACATGTGATGGCGGAGAGCACGGATCGGGGCTCCGGCTGGAGCCTGCAGGCGACCGCCGTGCCCGACGGGGTGCGCCTGGAACTCGCCCTGGCCGACCTCGGCGGCGCGCCGGTCACCGCCGCGATCGTTCTCGACCGGGCGGAAGCCCGGGCCTTCGCACGCGCCCTGCTCGCCGCCGCCGGCGACGCGGCGGAACGGACCTTCCCGAAGCCGGGCGCCTGACGGCGCGCCGCCGGTCGGTCAGCGGGCGAGACCGGGATTGCGGCCGGGCAGGCGGGGGACCACGGTGCCACGCTTCTCGATCGGCGTGTCGCAGGCGTAGGCGAACTCGGTCTTCAGCGGATCGAACACGGTCTCGCCGGTGATCCGGCAATCCTCGCGCACGGTCTCGTCGAGATAGGCCCGGGCGGCGGTGCGGAAGCGCTTCACCCGGGTGGCGTCCGGCTCCGGATCGATCCGGGCCTCGCTCAGGTTGCAGCCGGTATATTCGCGCAGGGCGTTCGAGACGATCAGCATCCGGCGCATCTGCCGGTTGTCGTAGACCTCGTAGGGCTCCTTGCAGCCGATCGTCACCACCTGGGGGGTGAGCGCCACGTAGTTCCGCGAGATGTAGGAGAACCCGGTGGTGCAGCCGGCGAGGCCGAGGGCGGCGAGGCCGAGGGGCAGCAGAGCTGCGGGTCGTCGCATCCTCGTCATCCCAAGAGGGTCCCAGCCCGCGGCCCGGATCCGCCGCCTTCCCGGCGGGGCGCCGCGGTGCATTGAAACGGCTCCGCTTGCGCCGTCAATGCGTTTCTCGACCTTGCTCCCGCGAGCGCGGAGCGACGCGCCAAGCGTAGCGGTGCCGCCCTTGCGGAACACTTGCGGAACGTTTAACCTGTTCGTGATTTGTTTCAGAGACCGTCACGGGGCGGTCTGCCAAGCCGCGAGTCCCCCTTCGATGCTCACGCGCAAGCAGCTGGACCTCCTGCGTTTCATCCAGAGCCGGATGCAGGAATGCGGCGTCCCGCCGTCCTTCGACGAGATGAAGGACGCCCTCGACCTCAAGTCGAAATCCGGCATCCACCGGCTGATCACGGCCCTGGAGGAGCGCGGCTTCCTCCGGCGCCTGCCGAATCGGGCGCGCGCCATCGAGGTGATCCGCATCCCCGAGAGCCTGAGCCAGACGGCCCCATCTTCGGCCCCATCTTCGGCCCCGGCCGAGCCGCGCCGTTTCACCCCGAGCGTGGTCGAGGGCGGCAAGTCCAAGCATCCGCCGGCCCCGGCCAGCACACGGATGATCGACGACGCCGGTCGTGCCATTTCGATCCCGGTGATGGGCCGGATCGCCGCCGGTACGCCGGTCTCGGCGATCCAGAACCAGAGCCATGCCATCACCCTGTCGCCGGACTTCGTGGCCGGCGGCGAGCACTACGCCCTGGAGGTGCGCGGCGACTCGATGGTCGAGGCCGGCATCCTCGACGGCGACCTCGTGGTGATCCGCAAGCAGGACACGGCCAATACCGGCGACATCATCGTGGCGCTGATCGACGACGAGGAGGCGACGCTCAAGCGTCTGCGCCGCCGCGGCTCCTCGATCGCCCTGGAGGCCGCCAACCCGGCCTACGAGACGCGTGTCCTCGGGCCCGACCGGGTCCGGATCCAGGGCCGCCTCGTCAGCCTCGTCCGCCGCTACTGAAGCGGCTCGGCCGGCGCGTCGCCGGGGGCGAGGTCCCCGCCCGACGCATCGGTTTCCGGAGGCGTTGTCGCCCCGTCGTCAGAGGCGCGGGCCTCCGCGGAGGGCGCGGTGACCGGTTGTGGCGGCACCGACCCGTGTCCCGAGCGTGGTCGCCAGGGCACGGCGCGGCCATCGGCCCGGGCGTGATGGGCGACGAAGCTCTCGCCTTCGGACCTGAGGGCGACGGCGCCCTGGGCGGACAGGACGCGCCGGTCGATCACCAGGGGGCTGGTGCAGGTCGGAGGGGCCACGAGGCCCGTGATCAGCACCGCGGCGCGGGCGCAATCCTCCGGGAAGGCCCGCCGGTCCCGGACCAGGGCGACCGCCCGTCCGTCCGGCAGGCGCGCGGTGCATCCGAGCCGGTCACAGCGGCCGCCGCCCGATCGGACGATCAGTCCCCCGGCTCCCCGTCCGTCGCCGTCCGCCTTCAGCCATTGTTCGAGGACGAAGCCGGACGGACTGCCGAGGGCCGCAAGCCGTCCGTCCGGCCCCCGCACCGCGGCTCCCGCGCCCTGCCGATCGACATAGAGGTCGTAGCGGTCGGGTCGGGCCGCGACGACGAGTCCAAGCAGGATCGGCGGCACGGCGAGCCAGCGCAGGCGGGAGGCCGGTAACGTCGCGAGCAGCAGGCCCGCGGTCAGCAGGAACAGCGCCGCGGTGCCGAAGGCCGGCACGACCACGATGGCCCGCTCGAACCCGGCGATCCACTGGGAGACGGCGAGCATGCCCCCCACCGCCTGACCCATCAGCCACCAGATCGGGCGGTCGAGGGCGAAGGGATAGGCGAGGATCCCGATCACCGCGGAGGGCATCACCACGAGGGAGACGAGCGGCAGGGTCAGGGCGTTGCCGACGAGGCCGAAGGGCTGGATCGTCTGGAAATGGTAGGTGGCGAAGGGTGCGGTCGCGACCTGCGCCACCAGGGTCGTGGCCAGGGTCCCGGTGACCGCCGAGAGGCCGGTGCCGACGAGCCGACCGAGCCGGCCCGCCCCGGGGCGCACGAACAGCCGCCCGTCGATCAGCCGCGCGCAGGCGATCAGCCCGGCCACGGCGCCGAAGGACATCTGGAAGCTCGGGCCGAGCAGGCCCTCCGGCTCCCGGGCCAGGGCGATCAGCGCCGCGAGGGCGAGGTTGCGCATGGACAGGGCGGGCCGGTCCACCAGGATCGCGCCCAGCATGATCAGGGTCATGATCAGCGAGCGCTCGGCGGCGATGTCCCAGCCCGAAAAGGCGCAGTAGGCGGTGACGCCGACCATGGCGAAGCCGGCCGCGATCTTCTTGATCGGCCAGAGGAGCGCGCAATGGGGGACCAGCGCGAGGAGCGCCCGCACCAGCCAGAACACCACGCCGGCGGCCAGCACCATGTGGAGGCCCGAGATCGACACAACGTGGTAGATCCCGGCGGCGCGCAGCGCATCGTTGGTCGCCGGGCCGATGAGGCCGCGCTTGCCGGTCACCAGGGCCGCCGCCACCGCGCCCGCCTGGCCGCCGGCGGCCTCCGCGATCCGGCGGGTGAGCCCGTTCCGGGCCGCGTCGAGCGTGGCGGCGAGCCGCAGGCGGAGGGGCGGCGGCTCGGTCGGCGCCCGGATCGTGACCGCCCCGACCAGGGAGCCCACCGCGCCGATCCCCTGGAAGTAGGCGTCTCGGGCAAAATCGTAGCCTCCGGGCCGGGCCGCCTCCGGGGGAGGCAACAACCGGGCGGTGGCGGCGACGACGTCCCCGGGAAGCGGGGTCGGCGTCTTGCGGAAGGACACCCGCACCCGGGCGGGCCGCGCCTCCGGCGCGAGGCCGGCGAAGCTCTCCACCCGGATCAGCAGCCGGGCGCCGACCTCGCGCTCGTCCAGGGCCTCGACCGTTCCGATGAGGGGGCCGATGGTGGTGCGGTTGAGGACCGGGGCGGCGACCTCCGAGACCCGCCAGGCCGCCGCCGCGAAGCCGAGGAACGCGGCCGCCACCGCGAGCACCGCCGCCAGCGCCGCAGGGCGCGCGCCGAGGAGCGGGATCGGCGCCAGGGCAAGGGCGGCGGCGACAAGGGGCGCGGCCAGGCTCGGCGCGCCGTCGGTCGCCGCGAAATAGACCAGGATCCCCCCGCCGAAGGCCACCGCCAGCCAGGGGAACAGCCGGCGCTGCTCGGCGTCCCGGGCGAGGCCTTCGGCCACCCAGTGGCGGATGACCGGGAGGGCGGGCGCGCGGGGGCCGGCCAGCGCCACCGCGCCGCCCGCCAGCCTCGCGCCGATCCGCCGCATCGCCGCCGCCCCGTTCCGCGCGACCTGTCTCGGGGCCGGGCGATTCTGCGGGCGATTCTTAACGCATCCTCCGGCTCGTGCTACAGCCGGTGCTTCGTGCTACGGGCGCCCTGTCGAGCCCCTCGCCGCTCCGCCGCCCCTTCGCCGTCCGTCGCGCTCCGTCCGCGACCAGCCCCGGAACATACCGGACCGATGTCCTCAGCCGTCGTCACGCGCTTCGCCCCCTCGCCCACCGGCTACCTGCATATCGGCGGGGCCCGCACGGCGTTGTTCAACTGGCTCTACGCCCGCCACACCGGCGGCAAGATGCTGCTGCGCATCGAGGATACCGACCGGGAGCGCTCCACCAAGGGCGCGATCGACGCGATCCTCGACGGCCTGTCCTGGCTCGGCCTCGACTGGGACGGGGACGTGGTGTTCCAGTTCGCCCGGGCCGAGCGCCACCGGGCCGTGGCCGAGGAGCTGCTGGCGGCCGGCCGTGCCTACCATTGCTATGCCACCGCCGAGGAGCTGACCTCGATGCGGGAGACCGCCCGGGCCGAGGGCCGTGCCCCCCGCTACGACGGCCGCTGGCGCGACCGCGACCCGTCCGAGGCCCCCGCGGGGGTCAAGCCGGTGATCCGCCTGCGCGCGCCGACCGAGGGCGAGACCGTCGTCGAGGACGCCGTCCAGGGCCGCGTGACCTGGGCCAACAAGGACCTCGACGACCTCGTCCTGCTGCGTTCGGACGGGACGCCGACCTACATGCTGGCCGTGGTGGTCGACGACCACGACATGGGCGTCACGCAGATCATCCGCGGCGACGACCACCTCACCAACGCGGCGCGCCAGAGCCAGATCTTTTCCGCCTTGGGCTGGGACATTCCCCGGATGGCCCATATCCCGCTGATCCACGGGGCGGACGGAGCCAAGCTCTCGAAGCGCCACGGGGCGCTCGGCGTCGAGGCCTATCGCGATCTCGGCTACCTGCCGGCGGCCCTGCGCAACTACCTCGTGCGGCTCGGCTGGAGCCACGGCGACCAGGAGGTCTTCTCCACCGAGGAGATGGTCGCGGCCTTCGACCTCGGCGCGGTGGGGCGCTCCGCGGCGCGGTTCGACTTCGCCAAGCTCGCCAACCTCAACGGCCTCTACATCCGCACCAGCACCGATGCCGATCTCGTCGCGGCGATCGAGACGATCCTGCCCAATGTCGGTCCCGGACGCGGCCTGTCGGCGCCGCTGCAGCCCGACCTCAAGGACAAGCTCACCCAGGCCATGCCGGGCCTGAAGGAGCGGGCCAAGACGCTGATCGAGCTCCTCGACAGCGCCTATTACCTCTACGCCCAGCGGCCGCTGGCGCTGGACGACAAGGCCCGCGCCCTCCTCTCCGACGAGGGCCGCGCCCGCCTCGCCGGGGTGCGGCCGGTGCTCGAGGCGCTGCCGGACTGGAATGCGGCCTCGACCGAGGGGGCTGTCCGCCAGTACGCGGAGGACGCCGGCTGCAAGCTCGGACAGGTGGCCCAGCCCCTGCGCGCGGCGCTGACCGGCCGCACCACCTCCCCGCCCCTGTTCGACGTGATGGCGGTGCTCGGCCGGGAGGAAACCCTCGCCCGCCTGGGCGATCAGGTGCCGCAGGTCTGAAGCCACCGGGCGTAGCCGGGGAACTGCCGGCCCCGGCTCGAATTGCGCTTGGTGGAATTTGCTTGGCGTCGGGGTCGGGTTGTCACCGACCCCGTTGCTGCTGCAGTGCCGTTTGGGTAACCCATGCCTGTGAGCACCCGCAGCATAATGCGTGTGCTCAGGCCCCCGGGACCGACTCGGGCAGCCCGAGCCCGGCATCCGCCACGTCGCCAGAGAAGGGTCCACGATCCATGAGCGCACCCAGCACCATCACCGTGGACGGCAAGTCGATCGAGCTGCCGGTGAAATCCGGCACGATCGGGCCGGACGTGATCGATATCGGCAAACTCTACGCCCAGACCGGCGCCTTCACCTTCGACCCGGGCTTCACCTCGACGGCGTCCTGCGAATCGAAGATCACCTATATCGACGGCGACGAGGGCGTACTGCTCTATCGCGGCTACCCGATCGAGCAGCTCGCCGAGAAGGGCGACTTCCTCGAGACCTGCTACCTGATGCTGTTCGGCGCCCTGCCGACCGCCGCCCAGCGGGCCGATTTCGAGTATCGGGTCACGCGCCACACCATGGTGCACGACCAGATGAACCGGTTCTTCACCGGCTTCCGCCGCGACGCGCACCCGATGGCCGTGATGGTCGCCTCGGTGGGCGCCCTCTCGGCCTTCTACCACGACTCGACCGACATCACGGACGAGAGCCAGCGGCTGATCGCGTCGATCCGCATGATCGCCAAGATGCCGACGCTCGCCGCGATGGCCTACAAGTACTCGATCGGCCAGCCGTTCGTGTACCCGAAGAACGACCTCGACTATACCTCGAACTTCCTGCGCATGTGCTACGCGGTGCCGTGCGAGGAGTACGAGGTGAACCCGGTCTTCGCCCGGGCGCTCGACAAGATCTTCATCCTGCACGCCGACCACGAGCAGAACGCTTCGACCTCGACGGTGCGGCTCGCCGGCTCCTCGGGCGCCAACCCCTTCGCCTGCATCGCGGCCGGCATCGCCTGCCTGTGGGGCCCGGCCCATGGCGGCGCCAACGAGGCGGCGCTCAAGATGCTGATGGAGATCGGCACCCCGGAGAACGTCGGCAAGTACGTCGCCAAGGCCAAGGACAAGAACGACCCGTTCCGCCTGATGGGCTTCGGCCACCGGGTCTACAAGAACTACGACCCGCGCGCCCGGATCATGCAGAGCACCACCCATCAGGTGCTGAAGGAGCTCGGCAAGACCGACGATCCGCTGCTCCACGTCGCCATGGAGTTGGAGCAGATCGCCCTCAAGGACGAGTACTTCATCGAGAAGAAGCTCTACCCGAACATCGATTTCTATTCGGGCATCACCCTCAAGGCGATGGGCTTCCCGACCGACATGTTCACGGTGCTGTTCGCCGTGGCCCGCACGGTCGGCTGGATCGCCCAGTGGGCCGAGATGATCGAGGATCCGTCGCAGAAGATCGGCCGTCCCCGCCAGCTCTACGTCGGTCCGACCCAGCGCGACTACGTGCCGGTCGACCAGCGCGGCTGAGGCAGGACCACCTGTCCTGTGACGCGAGAGACGGGGCGGCCGAGAGGCCGCCCTTCGTGTTTGCGGGGGCGATCGAACGTCGCCTGCCCGTCCGGCCGCCCTACGACTGGGCGGCGATCCGCGCGTTCCTCGCCAAGCGGGCGATCCCGGGCGTCGAGGCGGCCGATCCCGCGGCGGCCTACGCCCGCACGATCAGCATCGCGGGGCGGCACGGGCTCCTGACGGTGGCGCCCGGCGCGGATTGCCTGCACGTCGCGCTGCGCGGTGTCGAGGCCGGGCACGCCGAGGCGGTCGCGGGGCGCCTGCGCCGCCTCTTCGACTGCGACGCCGATCCCGGCGCCATCGCGGCCTGCCTTGTCGGCGATCCGGTCCTGGCCCCGCTCGTCGCCGCGCGGCCGGGGTTGCGCCTCCCCGGGGCCTGGGACCCGTTCGAGACCGGCTGCCGAGCGATCCTCGGTCAGCAGGTCTCTGTGGCGGCCGCGATCGGGCTCGCAGGCAAGCTGGTGGCGGCGTTCGGGACGCCCCTCGCGGAGCCGATGGGCGGGCTGACCCACGTCTTTCCCACGCCGGCGGATCTGGCCGAGGCGGATATCGCCCTGGCGCTCAACATGCCGCGGGCCCGCGGCGCGGCGATCCGAGCGCTGGCCGCGGCGGCTTTGGCCGATCCGGACCTGTTCGCCCCGGCGGAGTCTCTGGAGGCCGCGGTGCTCCGCTTCACGGCGATCCGCGGGATCGGTCCCTGGACGGCGCAGTACATCGCCATGCGGGCGCTCAAGCTGCCCGACGCCCTGCCGGTGGGCGATGTCGGCCTGCTGCGGGCGCTGGAGAGCCGCACTGGGCGTCCAAGCCCGGCGGCGCTCCTGGCCCGGGCCGAGGCGTGGCGCCCGTTCCGGGCCTACGCGGCGCAGCACCTCTGGGCGGCGGACGAGGCGGCTGTGAAGGCGCGGTGATAGGGGTGCTAACCCGTCGCTTCGGCGCCGCCGTCCTTGCGAGCGGAGCGAAGCAATCCAGTCGGCACCACGCTAAAGTATGCCGCTGGCCCTGAGTCACTTCGCTGTGCTCGCGATGACGGAGGGGCTGGTCGACCCGGTGCCCCCATGGTCGTTGTGGGGCCATGGATGGCGCCCTACAGGGGGCGGGTGGCACGCACCACGGACCCTTTGCCCGTGACGACAGCCCAGCTCTTTCTTCTGGCGGTTCCGATCGGCGGCGTGGTGGCCCTTGGCGCGCCTTGGCTCGATCAGCGTTCGCGCTGAGACCGTCTCCGAACGAGGCGCGGGTCCCCTCTCCCGAGCGGGAGAGGGACAGGGATGAGAACGATCCGGAAGAGGCGCGACCCAAACGCGCGTCGATGGCGGGCTCTATTCTGATCCTTCTCGACCCTCACCCCAACCCTCTCCCGAACGGGAGAGGGAGCCTGTCGCGCCTACATGAACGGACGTGCGTATGGCCGTCCTCTTTCAGTCGGCCCTGCTTCAGCGCCCGAACCGCTCGAATTTCGGGAAGCTGCGCGCCATCATCAGCCCGACCTCGGCGCGGTGGCCGAGCCACTTCTCCAGCACCGACGCGTTGGCGAGCCGGCCCTCCGGTGAGCCGTCCTGCCAGGGCAGGCCGTCCGCCAGCTTGAACACGTGCGCGTCGAGCAGCCCGCCGCTGCGGCAGCGCTGGAGGCGCACGCCCTTGCCGCGGGCGAGTTCGGCCACCTCGGAGATCGGGAAGATCAGCAGCAGTTTTTCCGTATTGACCACCGCGACGTGGTCGCCCTCGGCCGGCACCAGCACCGCCGCGGTGGCGTCGCCGTCGAGGCCCAGAACGTTCTTGCCCTTGCGGGTGTTGGCCACCAGCGCGTCGGCGGGCGCCACGAAGCCGCGCCCGTCCGAGCCCGCGATCAGCAGCTTGGTCTCGGGCCGGTAGGGCAGCGCCGCCACGATCTCGGTGCCGTCGTCGAGGTCGGCCATCAGCCGCACCGGGTCGCCGAAGCCGCGCCCGCCCGGTAGCTTCGAGGCTTCCAGCGTGAACACCTTGCCGTTCGTGGCGAGCAGCAGGATCTTCTGGGTGGTCTCGGTGGGGAAGGCGATCTTCAGGGTGTCGTCGCCCTTGAACGCAACGCCCGAGAGGTCGGCGACGTGGCCTTTGAGCGCCCGGATCCAGCCCTTGGTGGAGACGATCACGGTGATCGGCTCGCGCTCGACCAGGGCCGCGGTGAAGTCGATGCCGCCGACATCCGGGGGGCTCGCCAGCGTCGTGCGGCGCTTGCCGAGCTTGGTCTCGGGCCCGAAGGTCTTCTTCACGGCGCGGATCTGCGCCTGGATCGTCTTCCACTGCGCCGGCTCGGAGGCGAGCAGGGCGTCGATCTCGGCCTTCTCGGCGGTGAGCGCGTCGAACTCGCGCTTCAACTCCATCTCCTCCAGCTTGCGCAAGCTGCGCAGGCGGGTGTCGAGGATGGCGTTGGCCTGGATCTCGGTCAGCTCGAAACGGGCCATCAGGGCGGCCTTCGGCTCGTCCTCCTCGCGGATGATGCGGATCACCTCGTCGAGGTCGAGATAGACGATGAGCAACCCGCCCAGGATCTCCAGGCGGCGGTCGATCTGGCCGAGGCGGTAGCGCGAGCGGCGCTGCAGGACGACGCGGCGGTGGTCGACCCATTCCCGCAGGCACTCGGCGAGCCCGATCACCTTCGGCACGAGGCCGCCGACCAGGACGTTGAGGTTGAGCGGGATCCGCGCCTCCAGCTCGGTGAGCCGGAACAGCGATTCCATCAGGATCACCGGATCCACCGTGCGCGAGCGCGGCTCCAGCACGACACGCACGTCCTCGGCGGATTCATCGCGCACGTCGGCGAGCAGCGGCAGCTTCTTCTCCTGCAGCAGCTCGGCCATCTTCTCGATCAGCCGGCCCTTCGGGATGCCGTAGGGGATCTCGGTGACGACGATGTTCCAGGTGCCGCGGCCGAGATCCTCCTTGGTCCAGCGGGCGCGGACCCGGAAGGCACCGCGGCCGGTGCGGTAGGCCTCGGCGATCGACTCGGCCGAATCCACCAGGATGCCGCCGGTCGGGAAGTCCGGCCCCTGCACGAACTTCGCGAGCTGCCCGGACGTCGCCTCGGGATGGTTGATCAGGTAGAGCGCCGCGTCGCACAGCTCGGCGGCGTTGTGCGGCGGGATCGAGGTCGCCATGCCGACCGCGATGCCCTGGCTGCCGTTGGCGAGCAGGTTCGGGAAGGCCGCCGGCAGGACGATCGGCTCCTCCTTCTCGCCGTTGTAGGACGGCCGGAAATCGACGGTGTCCTCGTCGATCCCGTCGAGCAGGAGGCGGGCGACCTCGGTGAGCCGCGCCTCGGTGTAGCGGTAGGCGGCCGGACCGTCGCCATCGATGTTGCCGAAATTGCCCTGCCCGTCGACCAGCGGGTAGCGCTGGGCGAAGTCCTGGGAAAGCCGCACCAGGGCGTCGTAGATCGCCTGGTCGCCGTGCGGGTGGAAGTCACCCATCACGTCGCCGACGATCTTGGCGCATTTCTTGTGCGCGGTGTTGGGGTCGAGGCGCAGCAGCCGCATCCCGTAGAGGATGCGCCGATGCACGGGCTTCAGCCCGTCGCGGGCATCCGGCAGCGCCCGGTGCATGATCGTGGACAGCGCATAGGCGAGGTAGCGCTCTTCCAGCGCGGATTTCAGCTCGACGCTCTCGATCCCGTCGCCGGACGGCGGCTCGAAGGGCTGGCCCATGACGGCTCCTGTCTCAGGGCGGGGCCGCCGACCGGCAGCGCCGCCTTTCCGGATGGTTCGTCAGTCCGGGGCACCGAAGGCGAGCCCGGAATCCAGAACCACCGACCCTGTCCGAGGAGGCGGACGAACCTTGCGGGTCGAGCGATTCTGGATTCCGGGCTCCGCTTCGCGGCCCCGAAACGACGGGATGACACAGCCCGGGTAGAGCCGCGCTCAGACCCGGGCGCGATTAGAACATAGCGCGAACATTACCCGGCCTCTCGGCCGAGCGCAACGAATCGCGCCCGCTCCTCGGACGGCGCGAGGCCCCGAGGGCCCCAGACGTGCCGGTCGAGGAAGTACCCCGTCAAGGTAAACCCTTGGGCAACGCCGTCCGGACCCGGGGATCCGCCGGCGAGCAGGAAGGTTGGAAGCGCGAGAAGACGGTCCCGATAGGGCTCGCCCGCCGAGGCGCTGACCGCCCGGCCGCTCTTCGGCGAGACGTAGGCGAGGGCGTCGTTGCCGCCGGTGGCGGCGCAGGCTGTCAGGTCCAGGCCGAAACCGAGCTCCGACAGGATGGCCAACTCGAACCGCACCATCAGGGGCGGCGCGATGGCGGGGTCGTCGAGGTGCTCGACGAGGATCCCCGCCGCCGCGTAGAGCGCCGGATGCGGGTCGCGCTCGGGGAGGAGCCGCAGCAGCGCCGCGAGGTGTCCGATGCCGTATAGGGCCAGGCTCGATCCGATCAGCCGGGAGACCTGCGTCTCGAGGGGCTCCACCGCGTAGGCGCCGAGGCCCTCGTCGAGGCGCGCCCGCCAGGTCAGCCGGACCCGGTTGCCGGGCTGGAGCACCGGCTGCATCCGCCGCGAGCGTCCGCCATGGACGAGGCCGAGATGGCGTCCATGGGCCTCGGTCATCGCCTCCAGGATGACGCCGGTCTCCCCGTGCCGGCGCAGGCCGAGCACCAGGGCGTCGTCGGTCCATTGCATCGAACGTCGCGTCGTGAGGTGAAAGGGGCGCGGCGCGCGACGGGCGCGTGCCGCTCGTTCTCCTCATATAGGGACCCGCAGCCTTCGGCGCTGTCCAGCCTCAGGCAGCCTTGGCCGGTTAGCGAGGGCCGATGCCGCCCCGCGCCGCTCTTGCCATCATCTTCGCCCTCGCCTCCGCCGGCGCGCAGGCCGGGCCGCGCAAACCGAAGCCCGCGGCCGAGGACGTGCCCTCCCCGGCCCTCCTCCAGCGGATCGCCGCCCTGGCGCTCAAGCAGGTCGCCTTCGGTTCGGTCTCGCTGCTGCCGGTGCGGTTCGAGGGCAGCCGGATCGCCGGGCCGATCGCGGAGGGCGGCCGAGTGATCTACTGCGTGTCGGGCCGGATGTACGGCCGGACCTTCGGCAAGCCCGAGCGCCCGAAGGTGACGTTGCTCTACGAGGCCGACCGACTCACGGTGCTCGACGACGACGAGGTCTGCACCGGCCACCGCACCCGGCCCTTCCCCGAACTCGACGCGCTGGGCAACAAGCCGTGAGGCCGCTGCGTTGAGGGCCATGCCCTGCGCGCCCGCCCGCACCCTCGACCTCAGCCTCGACCTGATCGCCCGCGCGCATTCCGTCCCGGTCCCCGACGACCCGAGCGCCCTCGACGTGCTGTCGGATTCGGAGTTGCGCCCGGGCCTGGAGGCGATCGTCGCCGGGCGCGAGGGCTGCGATCTCTGGGTCTTCGCCTACGGCTCGCTGATGTGGAATCCGGAATTCGAGGTCGCCGAGCGCCGGATCGGGACGGTGCGCGGCTTCCACCGCCGGTTCTGCCTGCTGCAGCGCCGGTTCCGCGGCACGCCGGAGCGGCCGGGCTTCGTCCTGGCGCTGGACCGCGGCGGCCTCTGCCGGGGCGTCGTGTTCCGCCTGCCCGGGATGGAGATCCGCGAGGCGCTGATGCCGGTCTGGCGCCGGGAGATGCGGGGCCGGGGCTACGTCGCCCGCTGGCTGCCGGTCGCCACCGAGACCGGAACCGTGTCGGCGCTGACCTTCCTGGCCAACCGCGCCAGCGACCGCTACGCCGGCCGCCTCTCGGACGCCGAAATCGCGGAAAAGATCGCCGCCGCCTGCGGGCACAAGGGACCGAGCGCCGAATACCTGTTCCGGACCGTGGACGCCTGCGAGCGCCTCGGCATCCGCGACCGCCATCTCTGGAATCTCCAGGCCCTCGTGGCCGCGCGGCTGAGGGTCTGCGCTCCGGGGGCGTGAGGTTCAGGTCCAGGCCCGCTTCATCACCACGGCGACACGTCCGCCCGCATGCTCGGCATCCGGGTTGCGCGGCTCCCGGATCCCGGGGGCGCGGCCGGTGGTGACGTAGACCAGCAGGGTGAGGGCGAGCAGGATCTTCGTGCGCATGGCGACGCTCAAGCTTGAGCGCCGGTGCATAGGATCGATCGCTTTTTAAGGAGTTGCTGCGGTGCACACGGACGGGATCGCGGCCCGGTTCCTGCGGACGTGGTGAAGGAAGGGTTGCGGGCCGGCCGCGATCGTCTATGCCGCCGGCCCGGGAAGTCCACAGGTGGAGGATGAGATGCGGCTCCGGATCGGCGTAGCTCTGGCGGTCGTCGGCATCGCCGCTGTGGCTCTCCTGGCGGGGCCGCTGAGCCGCGGCGACAGGCTGTCCGACATCCTCACCGGGCGGACGCCGCTGCTCGCCGGCGGCACCCGGGCGCCCGGTGGCGGCGCGAACCTCACCGGCACTGCCGACCTGGGGACGGATCAGCGTCCGGCGACCCTTTACCTCGCCTGTGATCCGGGCGGGACCGGCCTGTCGGCGGCGCTGACGGTGCCGCGCTTCGCCGAGCTGGCGCCGCGCTTCGACTTCGCCGGGCTCGAAGGCTCCGGCAGCGCGACGCCGCTCACCGGCATCCTCGTCTCCAGTGCCGGCAGCGTGCGCTCCATGCGGATGCCCGTGCAGGGCGCGGCGACCGGGGCGGATTCGGGCTTCACCCTGACGGTGACGGGCGCCCGCCGCGGCGAGGATCCGCTGCGCGGCCTCGCCGTGGCGCTCACCCAGCCCGGCACCAAGCTCACCTGGACGCAGGCGAGCCCGCGCTCCGGCGATCCGGCCCTGACGGCGGTGTTCACGGTGGCGGAGAGCGACGCCGCCGCGCTGAAGGGCGCCCTCACCGGCTGCCTGGCGGCCCCGTTCTAGCTCACCTCCACCTGCACCACCCCCGGCACGGTCCGGAGCTGGCCGGCGAGCGTCGGCGTCGCCTGGAATTTGCCGGGCAGCCGGATCTCCACCTCGCGGCTGCCGCCATCGAGCTTGAGGATCAGCGACACCTCGCTCTCGCCGCGCATCGACAGGCGCTGCTGCACGGGGGCGATGCCGCGCGGGTCGCTCAGGTGGATGCGGATCCCCTTCTGGTGGCGGGCCACCGCCTGGTCGAGGGGCTCCGCGGTGAGGATCCGGGCGCGGACATCCTCGCCCTCCAAATTCGCCTGGAGCTGCAGCACCAGCGGGCGGCCCGGCTCCAGGATGTCGCGGTACTGGCCGAGCCCCTCGGAGAAGATGATCGCCTCGAAATGCGCGGTCCGGTCCGAGAGGGTGACGATGCCCATCTTGTTGCCGGTCTTGGTGCGCCGCTCCGCCCGGTCGAGCACGGAGGCCGCCACCCGGCCGACGCTGGAGGTCCCAGCCCGCACCGCGCGGCAGAAATCGGTCCAGCTCTGCACCCGCAGCTTGTCGAGCAGGTCGCCGTACTCATCCAGCGGATGACCGGAGATGAAGAACCCGATCGCCGCGTATTCCCGCTTCAACGTGTCGGCCATCGGCCAGATCTCGTGCGGGGGGATCCGCAGGGACACGTCGTCCGCCACCACGCCGCCGAACATGTCGGTGACGCCGGTCGATTCCGCCTCCGCCGCGCTGGCGGCGAGCTTCATCATCGGCTCCACCGCCGCGAAGGCGCGCGCCCGGTCGGGCTCGATGCAGTCGAGTGCCCCGGCCTGGACGAGGCTCTCCAGGGTGCGCTTGTTGATCTGCCGCGGGTTGAGGCGGCGGGCGAGGCAGGCCAGGTCCTTGAACGGCCGGTCGCCGCGGGCCTCCACCAGCGCCCGCACCGCCTCCCGGCCGACGCCCTTGATGGCGGCGAGCGCGTAGAAGATCTTGCCGTCGCGCACCTCGAACACCTCGCCGGAGGTGTTGATCGAGGGCGGCTCCACCGTGATCTTCAGGCGCTGGGCGTCCTGGCGGAATTCGGCGAGCTTGTCGGTGTTGTCGATGTCGAGGGTCATGGCGGCGGCCAGGAACTCGACCGGGAAGTTCGCCTTGAGATAGGCGGTCTGGTAGGTCAGCAGCGCGTAGGCCGCCGCGTGGCTCTTGTTGAAGCCGTAATCGGCGAACTTCGCCAGAAGGTCGAAGATCTCGTTGGCCTTGGCCTTGCTCAGCCCGCGCTCGGTGCAGCCCTTCAGGAACCGGTCGCGCTGCGCGTCCATCTCGGCGCGGATCTTCTTGCCCATGGCGCGCCGGAGCATGTCGGCCTCGCCGAGCGAGTAGCCTGCCAGGACCTTGGCGATCTCCATCACCTGTTCCTGGTAGACGATGATGCCGAAGGTCTCCTTCAGCATCGGCTCCAGCTTCGGATCCGGGTACCAGGACGCCTCGTTTCCGGCGTCGCGGCCGAGCTTGCGCTCGCAATAGACCGGGATGTTGGCCATCGGGCCCGGGCGGTAGAGGGCCACCAGCGCGATGATGTCCTCCAGCCGGTCGGCCTGCATCTCGCAGAGCGCCTTGCGCATGCCGGCCGATTCCACCTGGAACACGCCGACCGTCTCGCCCCGGCCCATCGGCCCGTAGGTGTTCGGATCGTCGAGCGGCAGCGACGCGAGGTCGATCTCGATGCCGCGCTGCTTCAGGAGATCGGTGCAGCAGCGCAGCATGGTCAGGGTCTTGAGGCCCAGGAAGTCGAACTTCACCAGCCCGGCCTGCTCGACCCACTTCATGTTGAACTGGGTCACCCGCATGCCGGTCTTCGGGTCGCGGTAGAGCGGGACCAGCTCCTCCAGCGGCCGGTCGCCGATCACCACGCCGGCCGCGTGGGTCGAGGCGTGCCGGTGCAGGCCCTCCAGCTTCTTGGCGATGTCGATGAGCCGGCCGACGATGGGCTCCTCCTCCATGGCCTGCTGGAGCTTCGGCTCGCCCTCGATCGCCTGGGCGAGGGTCACGGGGTTGGCCGGGTTCTGCGGCACCAGCTTGGTCAGCTTGTCGACCTGCCCGTAGGGCATCTCCAGCACGCGGCCGACATCGCGCAGCACGCCGCGGGCGAGCAGGGTGCCGAAGGTGATGATCTGCCCGACCTGCCCCTCGCCGTAGCGCTGCTGCACGTAGCGGATCACCCGCTCGCGGCCCTCGACGCAGAAGTCGATGTCGAAATCCGGCATCGAGACGCGCTCGGGGTTGAGGAAGCGCTCGAACAGCAGGCCGAAGCGCAGCGGGTCGAGGTCGGTGATCAGAAGCGACCACGCCACCAGCGAGCCGGCGCCGGAGCCGCGGCCCGGACCGACGGGGATGTCGTGGTCCTTGGCCCACTTGATGAAGTCCGAGACGATCAGGAAGTAGCCCGGGAACTTCATCGACACGATGACGTCGAGTTCGAAGGCGAGGCGCTTGCGGTAATCCTCCTCCGAGAAGCCCGGCGCCGTGCCGTGCTGCTTCAGGCGCAGCTCCAGCCCGGCCTCGGCCTGCCGGCGCAACTCGGTCGGCTCGTCGGCCGAGACCGCCTGCACGCCCGTGTCCGCCGCCTCCGCCAGGGCCTCCGCCATGGGAGGCGTCTCGCCCGCCGCCACGGCGCCGAAATTCGGCAGGATCGGCTTGCGGGTCCGCGCCCGCACGGCGCAGCGCATGGCGATCTCGACGGTGGCCTGGAGCGCGTCCGGCAGGTCGCGGAACAGCGCGGCCATCTCGGCGCGGGTCTTGAAGGCGTGGCTCGGCGTCAGCCGGCGGCGGCGCTCGTCGGAGACGACGCGACCCTCCGCGATGGCCAGCAGGGCATCGTGGGCGTCGTAATCGTCGGGCTTGGCGAAGTAGGGCTCGTTGGTGGCGACGATCCCGAGGCCGTGGCGGCCGGCAAGGTCGAGAAGTGCGGTCTCGACCCGTCCCTCTTCGGGCAGGCCGTGGCGCTGCAACTCGACGTAGAGCCGGTCCTCGCCGAATGCCTCCTTGAGCCGCTGCAGGCGGCCGAGGGCCAGTTCCGGCCGCCCGGCCCGGAAGGCGGCATCGAGGGGCCCCGACAGACCGCCGGTGAGGGCGATCAGTCCCTCCGAGGCTCCGACGAGGGCCGCGGCGTCCAGGCGCGGCGCTTCGCCGAGCGCCGTGTCGAAATAGGCGCGGCTCGCCAGCCGCAGCAGGTTGGCGTAGCCGGCCTCGTCCTGGGCCAGGAGCACGATGCCATGGTGCGTCGGCGCCTGGCGCTGGTGCGGATCAGCGGCCTCGAACGCCACCGAGAGCTGAATGCCGGCGATCGGCTGGACGCCCTCGCCGGCCGCCTTCTCGGAGAATTCGAGCGCCCCGAACAGGTTGTTGGTGTCGGTCAGCGCCAGGGCGGGCTGCCGGTCGGCGACCGCGGCCTTGATCAGGGAGCCGACCTTCAGCGCCCCTTCGAGCAAGGAATAGGACGAGTGGACGTGGAGGTGGACGAATCCGACCTCCTTGAGCTGGCGTGGCATGGCCGACCTTGTTCCGGGGTCGGCCAGCATCCCCGCTCGCCGGCTCCAAGTCGACGTGTGCCGGGCCGACGAAAGGCGATATCCACCGGTCGTGCCCCGGAAGCACCAGTTCCGGTCAGGCCTGTGGATTATCGGCCGCGCCGGGCGGATCGCCTGTGCATAACCCGTCCATCGCAGGAACCGGGGGCGCCTTGGAAAAATCCGGCTAACGAACCGGTGCCAAGGCTATCGCCCAGGCGCCGACCGCCGCGAACAACAGCCCGAACGCCATGAACTCGACCATCCCGGTCAGGACCAACCGCTTCAGCATCGACCTGCCTCCCGTGTTCCGGTCCTAGTATGTTCATGTTTTGTTCCAATGGAAGGGCGTTCGGGCCACAAACCGGCGCCCGCTTATCGGTACAGTAAAAAGTGTCTTGATGCGGATCGGGCGGGCTGGCATGCCCCGCCTTCGAGACGAGCTCGTCACCGCTTGGGGGGTTCGAAGGAGTAAGCCATTCCCGCGCACCGGACGGTCGAACGGTTCGACGTCGCCCTCGTGGCCGTCGGCACGCACGGTGACGTGCTGCCGTTCATCGCGCTGGGTCACGAACTCCTGAAGCGCGGTCACGGCGTCTCGCTGGCGGCCCCGGCGCCCTTCGAGGCGATGGCCCGCCGGGCCGGACTCGCCTTCCAGCCCCTGGGTACGGTCGCGGATTACGAGGCGGTGATCCGCCAGCCGGATCTGTGGCACCCGCAGCAGGGCTTCCGCCCGATGTTCGATTACGCCCTGCAGGTGGCCGAGCCGGCCTGCCTGTGGCTCGGTGCGACCCGCGCCCGGGGGATCGACCTGCGGGTGGTCGCCTCGCCGCTGGGTTGGGGCGCCCGGCTCGCGCAGGATCTGTACGATCTCCCGACCGCGACGCTGCACGTCATGCCGTTCCTGATCGAGAGCCGGTACGATCCGCCGCGCCTGCCGGGCCTGCCGCTGCCGCGCGTCCTGCCGGCCTCCCTGCGGGCCTACGTGAATCTCGGCGTCGACAAGGTGGCGGTCGGCCCGTTCACGCTGCCGCCGCTCAACGCCCTGCGGGCCCGCCTCGGCCTCGATCCGGTCTACCGGCTGCGTCACTGGTGGAACAGCCCGACCGGCATGCTCCTCATGTTCCCCGACTGGTACGCGGAGCCGCAGGCCGACTGGCCGGGTCAGGCGGTGCAGCTCGGCTTCCCGCTGGTCGACCGGTTCGGCGACGTGGCGGCCATGCCGCCGGAGCTGGAGGCGTTCCTCGCGGCGGGCGACCCGCCGATCGTGTTCACCTACGGCTCGGCCATGCGCCAGGGGGCCGGCTTCTTTGCCACCGCGGTGCGGCTGTGCCGGCGGATGAACCGGCGCGGCGTCCTGCTCGCTCCCCAGGGCGGCCAGATCCCGAAGCCGCTTCCGGCCGGGATCATCCACCTGCCCTACGCGCCCCTGAGCGCCCTGTTGCCGCGCAGCGCGGCCCTGGTCCATCACGGGGGCGTCGGCACGGTGGCGCAGGCTTTGGCCGCGGGGATCCCGCAGCTCGTGGTGCCCGTGGCTTTCGACCATTTCGACGAGGGGCGGCGGCTGAAGGACCGCGATCTCGGCGCCACCTTGAGCCGCCGCGCCTTCCGTCCCGCACGGGCGGCGCGGGTGCTGGGCCGGCTGCTCGCCGATCCCGCCGTGGCGCGGGCCTGCGCGGCGGCCCGGGCACGGATGGCGGGGAGCTCCGACGCCATCATCGACGCCTGCGACTACGTCGAGAGACTGATGCCGACCGAGGCCGGTTCCGGCCCCTCCGTCGCTCCCTGACCGCACCGGTCGCGCGGGGCGGCCCGAACGCGAGCGGCGCCGCCCCGGGGGGGGCGGCGCCGTCTGCTTACTGGCCGAGCAGAGTCGTGGCCGAGCCGACGAGCGTCATGAGCAGGCCGCTCACGAAGGCACCGATCATGACGTAGGAGAGAGCCTTCAGCTTCATCTGTCCTCGCGTCGGATCAGCAGCGGTAACCGCCGGCGGTCTGGCCGTACTGCTTCACCGGCCGGGTCTGCTGATCGGCGTTGCCTTCGGCGGCCGAGCTCATCGGGCAGCCCACGTAGTTGGGATTGTCGTGGACACCGAGGCCGAGGGAGCCGGTCGTCTCAACCTCGTAGGGAGCGAAGCCGGTCCAGCGCGCGCCGTTCTCCGCCAGAGCGGACGAGATCGGAGCGGCACCAAGAACAAGAGCAGTGACGGCGGCGGCGATACGGGTCTTCATGGCAGGGCTCCAGAGATCACGCAGTACAGGCCGGTTGTTCGGCTCTGTTTTATCTAGCGTGATGATAAGATAGGGAGCCGGTGTCTTCCGTGACGTGACTCGCCGCACGCGACGGGACGGATTAAAAATCGTGTGCATTTATGGACGCGTGAAGCCAGGCATGGGCTTCGCCGACCGCGCGGGCGGGGCGAACCGCGGGGTTGAAGGACCGCCCGCATGGCGCGTTGGGGGTGACGTCCGGGCGCACGAAGTCCGCCGCCGCCTTGACCGGGAGCGATCTTGAGCCGAGCCCGTCCGCGTCGATGCGCGCGCCGCCGCGCGCGCCGATCCGCGGACACACGGGACGGTCCGTGCGGACGCGTCGCCGGACTCAGTCGAGCTGCGTGATCAGCCCGTCGCGGATGGTCACCCGCCGGTCCATCCGGGCGGCCAGCTCGAGGTTGTGGGTTGCGACCAGAGCGGCGAGGCCCGAGGCGCGGACCAGCGCCATCAGGACCGAGAAGACATGGCCTGCCGTCCCGGGGTCGAGATTGCCGGTGGGCTCGTCGGCCAGCAGGAGGCGCGGGCCGTTGGCCACCGCCCGCGCGATGGCGACGCGCTGCTGCTCGCCGCCCGACAGCTCGGCCGGGCGGTGCGGGAGCCGTTCCTTGAGGCCCAGGAAGCTCAGGAGTTCCGTGGCGCGGGCCTTCGCCTCCGGACCCTTCAGACCGCGGATGAGCTGCGGCATCACCACGTTCTCCAGGGCGGAGAATTCCGGCAGGAGATGATGGAACTGGTAGACGAAGCCCATCTCCTCGCGCCGCAGACGGGTGCGCTCGGCATCGGCCATCGCCGCGGTGGGATGGCCGCCGATAAAGATCTCGCCCCCATCCGGCCGCTCCAGAAGGCCGGCCAGATGCAGCAGGGTCGATTTGCCGGCGCCCGACGGCGCCACCAGCGCCACCAGTTCCCCCGGCCAGATCGCGAGGTCAGCCCCGCGCAGGATCTCCAGGGCACCTTCGGCCTGGGGATAGCGCCGCTCGACGCGGGAAAAGAACAGGGCCGGGACCGGCTGGTCGCCGGTTGTCTGGCTCGACTCGCTCATCGGATGCGGCCCGTCAGCCGTAGCGGAGGGCCTGCACCGGATCGAGCCGGGCGGCGCGCCAGGAGGGATACAGCGTCGCCGCGAGCGACAGCAGCAGGGACGTGATCACCACGGCGGTGATCTCCTTCGGATTCATCTGGGCCGGGATCTCGGCGAGGAATCGCACGGTCGGATCCCAGGCGCCGGGAAACAGCACGTGCTGGATCGGCTTGATGTTCAGGGTGATCAGGACGCCCAGCGCCAGCCCGCTCAGCGTTCCGACGACGCCGATCAGGGCGCCGTTGATGAGGAACACCCGCATGATCGTGCCGGGCGTCGCCCCCATGGTGCGCAGGATCGCGATGTCGCTCGACTTGTCGCGCACCAGCAGGATCAGGCCGGAGACGATGTTGAGCGTCGCCACCACGACGATCAGGCTGAGGATCAGGAACATCACGTTCCGCTCCACCTCCAGCGCCCCGAAGAAGGTCCGGTTGCGCTGGCGCCAGTCGGTGAGCAGGATCGGGCGCTCGGCCGCCATCTCCAGGGGCTCGCGCATGTCGCCGACATGATCGGGATCGTCGACATAGATCTCGATCATGCTGACGTCGCCGTCCCTGTTGAAGAACGCCTGCGCCTCGGCCAGGGGCATGAACACGAAGGTCTGGTCGAACTCGGTCATGCCGACCTCGAACACCGCCTTGACCGTGTAGCTCTTGGTCCGCGGCGCCGTTCCGAAGGGGGTCGACGAGCCCTTGGGCGTCACCAGCGTGATCGTATCTCCGGCCTGCAGGCCGAGGGTGTCGGCGAGCCGCCGGCCGATCAGCACGCCCGTGCCGTCGTCGAAGCCCTCCAGGGTGCCCCCGCGGATCGCCGAGGATACCGCCGCCAGGGCGTCGAGGTCGGCGGCCCGCACGCCGCGGATGATCACGCCGGAGCCGCCATATTGCGACGACGCGAAGGCCTGGCCCTCCACCAGCGGCACCGCGGCGCGCACGCCCGCGACCTTCGACAGGCGCTCCGACAGGTCGGTCCAATCGTTGAACGGCCGGTCGATCGGGGTGGCGAACAGGTGACCGTTGATGCCCACGATCTTCGAGAGCAGCTCCGCCCGGAAGCCGTTCATCACCGACAGGACGATGATCAGCGTGGCGACACCCAGCGCGATGCCCAGCACCGAGAAGAACGCCACCACCGAGACGCCGCCGCCCCGTCGGCGGGCGCGCAGGTAGCGGCCGGCGAGGATCCACTCGAACGGTGCGAACGGGGCAGTGGTGCCCGCACGGAACGACGCCGCGAAGGTCCTGACCCGGTCCAGCGCCGCTGATGCCGCCATCGGCACGCCTCAGACGCGCCGGATGCGTGCCAGCAGATCGACGATGGCGAGGCTCTCGCGCTCGCCCCCGGCACGCCGCTTCAGCTCGACCTTGCCCTCCGCCAAGCCCTTCGGCCCGACGATCACCTGCCAGGGCAGGCCGATCAGGTCCGCGGTGGCAAACTTGGCGCCGGGGCGCTCGTCGCGGTCGTCGTAGAGCACCGACAGGCCGGCGGTCTCGAGATCCGACTGGATCTGCGCGCAGGCGGCATCGGTGCCGGCATCGCCGACCTTCAGATTGATCAGGGCCACGTCGAACGGCGCGACCGAGTCCGGCCAGATGATGCCGGCCTCGTCGTGGCTCGCCTCGATGATCGCCGCTACCAGCCGGCTCGGACCGATGCCGTAGGAGCCCATATGGACCGGCCGCTCGATCCCGTCCGGCCCGGCGACCTTGGCGCCCATCGGCTCGGAATACTTGGTGCCGAAATAGAAGATGTGCCCGACCTCGATGCCGCGTGCCGCGAGGCGGCTGTCCTCCGCAACCTCCGCAAAGGCCTCCGGCTCGTGCATCTCCTCGGTGGCCGCGTAGTGCGAGGTCCAGGCATCGACGATGCCCTGGAGGGCGGCGACGTCGTCGAAATCCACGGTCTCCGGCGGGATGTCGAAGTCGAGATAGGCCTTGTCGCAGAAGACCTCGCTCTCGCCGGTCTTGGCCAGGATGATGAACTCGTGGGACAGGTCGCCGCCGATGGGGCCGGTATCGGCGCGCATCGGGATCGCCTTGAGGCCGAGCCCGGCGAAGGTGCGCAGGTAGGCGACGAACATCCGGTTGTAGGCGTGGCGGGCGCCGGCCTGGTCGAAATCGAACGAGTAGGCGTCCTTCATCAGGAACTCGCGGGAGCGCATCGTGCCGAAGCGCGGCCGCACCTCGTCGCGGAACTTCCACGAGATCTGGTAGAGGTTCTTGGGCAGGTCCTTGTAGGAGCGCACGCTCGCCCGGAAGATCTCGGTGACCATCTCCTCGGCGGTGGGGCCGTAGAGCATCTCGCGCTCGTGCCGGTCCTTCAGGCGCAGCATCTCCTTGCCGTAGGCGTCGTAGCGGCCGGATTCCCGCCACAGCTCGGCGGATTGCACCGTCGGCATCAGGATCTCGATGGCGCCGGAACGGTCCTGCTCCCGCCGGATCACCGCGCAGACCCGCTCCAGCACCCGCAGGCCGAGCGGCAGCCACGCGTAGATGCCGGCCGACTCCTGACGCACCAGGCCGGCGCGCAGCATCAGCCGATGCGAGACGATCTCGGCTTCCTTGGGCGTCTCGCGCAAGGTCGGCATGAAATAGCGGGAGAGACGCATGTCGTCAGAGTCTTGGAAGAGGATCGGCCGGGAGGAGCCGCGGCGCGCCGGCACACAACACGCCGGAGACACAAATTACAAGCACTGCGCGACCACGGCGGGGCGTAATCGCGGCGAACCGGAGGCGGCGGCCCGGCCGCGGTTGGGCCGCTGCCTAGGCGGAAAGCGGTATGCCCATTTGCCGGCAAGAAAGCGCAGATTTTTCTCGCAGACCCGGTGACAACACGAATTGTTGTTCCTATAAGCGTCCGGCGATGTTTGCGACGCCCGGAAGAGGTGGCGCAAGGTCCGAGTCTCGGGAGGAAAAGCGACCGCTCCGCAGCCAATGCGTGGGATATTCAAAGGTCGAGCCATTGAAGCTTGAAAGCAAGGCCTCGGGCCTTGCTTTTTTTATTCTTGGCGGCGGGGTGCGTTGCCCCGTCCACCGGGCGCTTGTCGAGGGACAGCGCTGAAGGCCGCCGGAGGCGACCCGTTCAGCACCGAGAGCCGGGCGGGTCCCGACCCTTCGACCCCCGGGAGACAAATGGTCGCCGTCAGACCGCTGCGTGCGGCGGGCCTATCCCTCCGATGACGTCCCGCACGCATCGCCCGGAGGCGTGAGCCCGGGCATGGGCCTGTCTTACCGCGAGCTCGGAGAAACCCCCGGCCTGAGCCGTCCTACAGCCCGGCCAGGGGGAACACCGCCAGGGCGATCAGGAAAGCGGCCCCTGCGACCAGCGTCGTCCAGATGGCCTTCTCGCGCAGCCGCGGCGCCGCCGGAGCGCCGGGATCCTGGCCCGGGACCACGTGGGTGGGCCGCGTCTCGGGCTGGTTGCGCAGGGGCAGGACCGCGAAGAGCAGCGTCCACCAGACCACGAAGTAAAGGGCGATCGCGCCGCCCACCGTCAGCTTGAACAGGCTCACCGCCGCGGCCACGAAGGCGGCGATCAGCACGGTGATCACCGCCAGGGTCACCGGCGTCGAGCGGGCCAGGCTGTGCATCATCCGGCTCACACCTGCTCCAGCTCGACCAGGGTTCCCAGGAAGTCCTTGGGGTGAAGGAACAGGACCGGCTTGCCGTGGGCTCCGATCCGCGGCTCGCCGGTGCCGAGGACCCGGGCGCCCTGGGCCTTGAGCTTGTCGCGGGCGGCCAGGATGTCGTCGACCTCGTAGCAGACGTGGTGGATTCCACCGCCCGGGTTGCGGGCCACGAAGGCTTCGATCGGCGAGCCCTCCCCGAGGGGGGACATCAGCTCGATCTTGCTGTTCGGCAACTCGACGAACACGACCGTGACACCGTGCTCCGGCTGCGGGAGCGGCGGGGTGATCGTGGCGCCGAGCGTGTCGCGATAGACCGCGCAGGCGGCGTCGAGATCCTGTACGGCGATGGCCACGTGATTGAGACGGCCGATCATGTTGCTTCCTCCCCGTTCGCGTACCGATCGGCAGGCCGCTGCTTCCAGGCGCACCCTCATCCTCGGGCCTGCGCGAGCCGCCGCGAAGGCGCCCGCCAAGGAACGCCCCGAGGAACGCGCCAAGGATCGCGCGTCCCGCTGGAGGGCGCCCCTGAGACCCCCTGTGCAGGGGTCTCAGGATGAGGGTCTGGACCGGACCTGCCGTGGTCCGTTCGTCTGTCGTCGTAGCTTAAACTTCGACCACCTGCACGTGGCAGGCGGGCTTCTTGCCCCAGACCTCGTTGACCGCGGTGCGCACCGCCCGGTCGACCGTCTTCTCGACGCTCTCCGAGTCCTTGAGCTTGCCCCGCGACATCCCCGACAGGGTGCGGGAGACCGCATCCACGACCGTTTCGATCAACGGCTCGCCGGACCGGCCGCGGTTCGGCAGGCCGATGATGTCCACCGCCGGCTCGCCGAGAACCACGCCGTCCTCGTCGATGGCGATCGCCACCGAGACCAGGCCGGCCTGCATGAGCTTGCGCCGTTCCGGGATCGCCCGGTCCTTCTCGTCGATCAGGACGTCGCCGTCCTTGAACAGCCGGCCGGCCTTCACGTGGTCGACCACCGCCGGCGTGCCGGGGCTCAGGCGGATCAGGCTGCCGTTGCGGGCCTTGACCACGTTCTGCACGCCCTGCGCCCTGGCGAAGCGGGCATGCTCGTCGAGGTGCAGGGCCTCGCCGTGGACCGGGATCGCCGTGCCGGGACGGGTCCACTTGTACATCTCGACCATCTCGTCCCGGCGCGGGTGGCCGGAGACGTGGACGAGGTCGGTGCGGTCGGTGATCACCTCGACGCCCTGCTCGATCAGGTCGTTGATGATCGATCCGACATCGCGCTCGTTGCCGGGAATGGCGCGCGAGGAGAAGATCACCTGATCACCGGCGGTGAGGCTGATATCCGGATGGTCCCGGCGGGAGACCCGGGCCAACGCCGCCCGCGGCTCGCCCTGCGATCCGGTGAGCAGGGCCACGACCCGCTCCCGCGGCAGGCTCTTCCAGGAATCGGCGCGGCGGAATTCCGGCAGGCCGTCGAGGTAGCCGCATTCGCGGGCCACATCGATCACCCGGTCCATGGCGCGGCCGACTGCGATGACCTCGCGGCCGCAGGCGACGGCGGCTTCGGCGACCGCGCGGATGCGGGCGACGTTCGACGCGAAGGTGGTCACCGCGACCCGGTGGGGGGCGTCCGCGATCAGCGTCTTGAGGGTCTCGGCCACGGTCTTCTCGCTGGGCGAGAAGCCCTCGCGCACGACGTTGGTCGAGTCGCAGACGATGGCGAGGATACCCTCGTCGCCGAGCGCCGTGAACGCCTCCGGCGAGGTGACCGAGCCGGCCACCGGGGTCGGGTCGATCTTCCAGTCGCCGGTGTGGAGCACGAGGCCCGCGGCGGTGCGGATCGCGATGGCGTTCGATTCCGGGATCGAGTGCGAGACCGGCACATACTCGAGCTCGAACGGTCCGACGGTCACACGCCGGCCGGGCTTGACCTCACGCAGCTCGACCTTCGGGGCGCCGGGCTCGGAGAGGCGCCGGGTCTCCAGCAGGTTCTTGGCGAAACGGGTCGCGTAGACCGGGACCTTGAGCCGGGGCCACAGCTCCGAGATCGCCCCGATATGGTCCTCGTGCGCGTGGGTGATGAAGATCCCCAGCAGGTCCTTGCGCCGCTCCTCGATGAAGGAGAGGTCGGGGAACATCAGGTCCACTCCCGGCATCTGCTCCTCGCCGGCGAAGCCCATGCCGCAATCGACCATGATCCATTTCCGGCCCTTCTCCGGGCCGAACCCGTAGAGCGCCGCATTCATTCCGATCTCGCCCACGCCGCCGAGCGGCAGGAAGACCAGCTCCTCCTGTCCCATTGCCATCTGTCGTCGTCCAAACTCAGGCCGCCGTCGCGGCCGTTCCGAAATGCACCTCGCCCGCCGTCACGGTATGCCGATTCCCATCGGGGGCGAGGATCACGAGCCGCCCCCCCTCGTCGATCGTCTCGAACACGCCCCGCAGGATGTGCCCGCCGCTGCGCACCGCGATCTCGGTTCCGAGACCCGCGGCCCGCGCGAGCCAAGCCGCGCGCAGGTCAGCGAAATTCCGTCCCCGGTCCCAGGCGCGCGCCTGCGCGGCCATCCGGTCCGAGAGATGTTCCAGTAGCGCCTCGGCGCCCCCGGCGTAACCCGCCGCCGCCAAGCTCATTGCGGCGAGCCCGTCCGGGGCCGCCGCGACGTTGACGCCGAAGCCGATCACCGCGGTGCGCCGGCCGCCCGGCAGCGTCTCGGCCTCCAGAAGCAGGCCGGCGAGCTTGGCGCCACCGAGCAGGACGTCGTTCGGCCACTTGAGCTGCAGAGATCGGGCGGCGCTGCCGGATCCGGTATCCGGCAGGGTGCCGCAGGTCGCCTCCAGCGCCTCGATCAGCGCGAGGCCGGCCACGAAGCCGAGTTCGGCGAGGTGGTCTGGCGCTACCCCGGCGATGGGCCACAGCACGCTCGCCGCGAGGTTGCCCGGCAGCGAGGCCCAGCTGTTGCCGCGACGGCCGCGGCCCGCCTCCTGACGGTGGGTCACCACCCAGAGGGGGCCGGTCTCGCCCGCGCGCGCCTGAGCCATCGCCTCCGTGTTGGTGGAGCCGAGGGTCTCGTGGACATGCAGGCGATGGCCCTCGGCGCGCGCCGCGGACCCCAGTCGGTAGGGCAAGGCTGTCCTAGAACAGAGACCGGGCGGCCCGGCCTGCGGCGCCGACCAGCGGCCCGGGCAGGAGGAAGAACAGCACCACCACGACGCTCGAGAGGGCGAGCACCACGCGCAGGCCCGGCGCCATCGTCTCGTAGGGCTCCCGGGGCTCATCGAAATACATGATCTTGACCAGCCGCAGGTAGTAGTAGGCGCCGACGACGCTGGTGACGACGCCGATCACCGCCAGAGTGACAAGGCCCGCCTTGATCGCGGCGGCGAAGACGTAGAACTTCGCGAAGAACCCGGCCAGCGGCGGGATGCCGGCCAGCGAGAACATCATCGCGGCGAGGCAGAAGGCCAGCCACGGATGCGTCCGCGACAGACCGGACAGATCGTCGATCTTCTCGAACATCACCTCCCTGCGCCGGAGCGACAGGATGATCGCGAAGGTGCCGAGGGTCATCGCGAGGTAGATGATCATGTAGATGACGAGCCCGCTGATCCCCTCCTCCGAGCCGGAGGCGAGCCCGATCAGCGCGTAGCCGATATTGGCGATCGACGAGTAGGCCATCAGGCGCTTGATCGAAGTCTGGCCGATGGCCGCGAAGGAGCCGAGCGCCATCGACGCGATCGAGACGAAGATGAAGATCTGCTGCCAGATCGCCGTCACGTCCGGCATGGCGCCGATGAAGACCCGCACGGTCATCGCCACGGCGGCCATCTTGGGCGCCGAGGCGAAGAAGGCCGTCACCGGGGTCGGCGAGCCCTCGTAGACGTCGGGCGTCCACATGTGGAACGGCACGGCCGCCAGCTTGAAGCACACGCCGGCCGCCAGGAACACGATACCCAGCACGATGCCGAAGCCGGCATTCTCGGTGAGCGCCGAGACGATGCCGGGGAACGAGACGGTGCCGGTGAAGCCGTAGACCAGCGAGGCACCGTAGAGCAACATGCCGGAGGAGAGCGCGCCGAGCACGAAGTACTTGAGGCCGGCCTCGGTGGACTTGACGTCGTCCCGGTGGAAGGCGGCGATCACGTAGGCGGCGAGCGACTGAAGCTCGAGGCCGAGATACAGCGCGATCAGGTCGTTGGCCGAGACCATCACCATCATGCCGATGGTGCAGAGCACGATCAGCACGGGGAACTCGAACCGGTCGATGCGCTCGCGCTTGAAGAAGTCGTGCGCCAGCAGGATCGTCGCCGAGGAGCCGAGCAGCACCAGCGACTTCATCACCTTGGAGAAGGCATCCGACACGAACGCGCCCGACAGGGTGGTCACCCGACCTTGGGCCGGCTGGGAGATCACCACCGACAGGGCGACGAGGAGCAGGACCAGGGCGCCGATGCTCACGGTCTCGGCGGAGCGTTCGCCGCGCCAGGCGCCGTAGAGGATCAGGACCATGACGCCGACGCCGAGGATCAGCTCGGGCAGGAGCGGCGCCAGGGAGGGCAGGACGGAGTGGACGGTTGTCATGGTGTCCGCCTCAGCGCGGGATCGGCAGCGCCGCGGCGGCCGTCTGGGTGTTCGAGAGGGCGGCCTTCATGCTCGCCATCAGCGCATCCGTGGAGGGCGCGAACACGTCGAGCACGGGAGCCGGGTGCACCCCATAGTAGATCGTCAGCACCACCAGCGGCGCCAGGATGATCTTTTCGCGGGTATCCAGATCCAGGATGCCCTGGAGGTTGGGCTTCTCCAGCTTGCCGTAGACCACCCGGGCGTAGAGCCACAGGGCATAGGCCGCCGACAGGATGATGCCGAAGGTCGAGAAGAAGGCCACATTCGGGTTCGCCTTGAAGGCGCCGAGCATCGCCAGGAACTCGCCCACGAAGCCGGAGGTGCCGGGCAGGCCGACATTGGCCATGGTGAAGATCAGCATGGCCACCGCGTAGAGCGGCATCCGCTTCACGAGGCCGCCATAGGCGGCGATCTCGCGGGTGTGCATCCGGTCGTAGACCACGCCGACGCAGAGGAAGAGCGCCCCCGACACTATGCCGTGCGAGATCATCAGGAACAGCGCGCCCTGGATGCCCTGCTCGTTCAGGGTGAACAGGCCGAGCGTCACGAAGCCCATATGCGCCACCGACGAGTAGGCGATCAGCTTCTTGATGTCGGTCTGCATCATCGCGGTGAGCGACGTGAAGATGATCGCGATCACCGACAGGGCGAAGACGAAGGGCGCGAAGTCGTGGCTCGCCACCGGCAGCATCGGGAGGGAGATCCGGATGAAGCCGTAGCCGCCCATCTTCAGGAGGATGCCGGCCAGGATCACCGAGCCGGCCGTGGGCGCCTCCACGTGGGCGTCGGGCAGCCAGGTATGGACCGGCCACATCGGCATCTTCACCGCGAAGGAGGCGAAGAAGGCGAGCCACAGCCATGTCTGCATCTGCACCGGGAAGCGGTACTGCAGCAGGGTCGGGATGTCGGTGGTGCCGGCCTGCCAGTACATCGCCATCACGGCCAGCAGCATCAGCACCGAGCCGAGCAGGGTGTAGAGGAAGAACTTGAAGCTCGCGTAGATCCGGCGCGCGCCGCCCCAGATGCCGATGATCAGGAACATCGGGATCAGGCCGGCCTCGAAGAACAGGTAGAACAGCAGCAGGTCGAGAGAGGCGAACACGCCGATCATCGTCGTCTCGAGGACGAGGAAGGCGACGAAGTACTCCTTCACCCGGAAGTGGATCGAGTGCCACGACGCGCCGATGCAGAACGGCATCAGGAAGGTGGTCAGGAGGATCAGCGGCATCGAGAAGCCGTCGACGCCGAGCTTGAACCGGATCGTCTCGGTGAGCCACGCGTGGCTCTCCACCAGCTGGAAGCTCGACGAGGCGGCGTCGTAGCGGTTCCAGGCCACCAGGGAGAGCAGGAAGGTGACGATTGTCGTCGCGAGGGCGGCCCAGCGGCTGTTGCGCGCGACCGATTCCTCGTCGCCGTTCAGCGTCAGGATGAAGGCCGCGCCGCAGAGCGGGACGATCAGCAGGCCGGAGAGGATGCCGAGGCCGAGCATGTCAGTGAGCCCCCTTGGGCAGGCCGGACATCAGGTACCAGCTGATCAGGCCGGCGACGCCGATGAGCATCACGAAGGCGTAGTGGTAGACGTAGCCGGTCTGGAGCCGGACCACGCCGCGGGTCACGTCCACGACGCGCGCCGCGATGCCGTTCGGCCCGAGGCCGTCGATGATCCGACCGTCGCCCTGCTTCCAGAGGAACAGGCCGAAATCCTTGGCCGGGCGGACGAAGATCCGGTCGTAGATCTCGTCGAAGTACCACTTGTTGAGCAGGAACCGGTACAGCGACGGCTGCTGCGCGGCGAGCTCGCCGGGCAGCTCCGGCCGGCGGATGTACATCCAGTAGGCCAGGACGAAGCCGAGGATCAGCATGATCAACGGGGAGTAGGAGACCAGCGCCGGGACCTCGTGGATCTCGTGCATGATGTGGTTGTTCGGCCCATGCGCCAGGGCGTGGCCCCAGAACGCGTCCATCCCCTCGCCGATGAAGCGGTCGTGGAAGATGATCCCGGCGAACAGCGCGCCGAAGGCGAGGATCGCCAGCGGGATCGTCATCACCAGCGGGCTCTCGTGGGGCGTGTGGTCACCGTGGTGGCCGTGCCCGTGATGGTCGTCGGCGACGAGGTCGCTCCTGTGGGCCGGCTCGATGTCGTGGCCGTGGTCGTCGTGGGCCGCGCCCTCGGTGTGACCGGGCAGGCCGTCGGCCTCGTGCGCCAGGGTGGAATGCGCCACCGCGGGAGCGTCGTGATGGTCGTGCGCGGCATGCGCACCCCAGCGGGCCGGTCCCTCGAATGTCATGAAGAACAGGCGCCAGGAGTAGAACGAGGTGAAGAACGCCGCCACCACGACGCACAGGAAGGCGAGCGTGTGGCCCGGCCGGGTCGAGGCGTAGGCGGCCTCGATGATCGCGTCCTTCGAGTAGTAGCCGGCCGTGTAGGGGAAGCCGATCAGCGCGAGGGAGCCGATCGCCATCATGGCGCTGGTATAGGGGATGTAACGGCGCAGGCCGCCCATGTTCCGCATGTCCTGCTCGTGGTGCATCGCGTGGATGACCGAGCCGGCCCCGAGGAACAGCAGCGCCTTGAAGAAGGCGTGGGTGAACAGGTGGAACACGCCGGCCGAATAGGCGCCGACGCCGAGCGCCACGAACATGTAGCCGAGCTGCGAGCAGGTCGAGTAGGCGATCACCCGCTTGATGTCGTTCTGCACGAGGCCGATCGTCGCCGCGAAGAACGCCGTGATGCCGCCGATCACCGTCACGACGATGAGCGCGTTCGGCGCTTCCTCGAAGAGCGGCGACAGGCGGGCGACCATGAAGACGCCGGCGGTGACCATGGTGGCGGCATGGATCAGCGCCGAGACCGGGGTCGGGCCCTCCATGGCGTCGGGCAGCCACGTGTGGAGCAGGAACTGCGCCGACTTGCCCATGGCGCCCATGAACAGGAGCAGGCAGGCGAGCGTCAGGGCGTTCCAGTCGTAGCCGAGGAAGTGGAAGGAGAGCGTCTTGATCGCGTCGACCTTGTCGAAGATCGCGTCGAACGCCACCGAGCCGGTGAGGACGAAGGTCAGGAAGATGCCCAGCGAGAAGCCGAAATCGCCGACGCGGTTGACGATGAACGCCTTCATGGCAGCGGCGTTGGCCGAGGGCTTCTCGTACCAGAAGCCGATCAGCAGGTAGGAGGCCAGGCCCACGCCCTCCCAGCCGAAGAACATCTGCACGAGGTTGTCGGCCGTCACCAGCATCAGCATGGCGAAGGTGAACAGCGACAGGTAGGCGAAGAAGCGCGGCCGGTGCGGGTCCTCCTCCATGTAGCCCACGGAGTAGAGATGCACGAGGGTCGAGACGGTGGTGACCACCACCAGCATCACCCGCGTCAGGGTGTCGACCTTGAAGGCCCAGTCGACCTGGAGGTCGCCGGCCGCGAACCAGGAGGCGACCTGCACGCGCTCGGCCGGACCGCCGTCGATGAACACGCCCCAGGCGATCAGCGCCGTGAAGGCGAGGAAGGACGTGGTGATGTACTCACAGGCCCGCGCCCCGATGTACCGGCCGAACAGGCCGGCGATCAGGAAGCCGATGAGCGGGAAGAAGACGATCGCGTGATACATCGCTCTCTTGCAGTCCGTCCTCCGGGCCGACCGCGGGGCGGCGGCGTCCGGATGTCACTCGGGGCGCGCGAAGAAGAAGGCCCTAGCCCTTCATCATGCTGACGTCTTCCACCGCGATCGACCCGCGGTTGCGGAAGAACACCACGAGGATGGCGAGGCCGATCGCCGATTCGGCGGCCGCCACGGTCAGCACGAACAGGGCGAAGACCTGTCCGGTGATGTCGTTGAGCTGCGTCGAGAAGGCGACGAGGTTGATGTTGACCGAGAGCAGGATCAGCTCGATCGACATCAGGATGACGATGATGTTCTTGCGGTTGATGAAGATGCCGAGCACGCCGAGCGTGAACAGGATCGCCGCGACGGTGAGGTAGTGGCTCAGGCCGATCATCGTTCGAAACCTCCGGCGGACATCAGACCTCGACACCCTGGCGCGACGGGACCTTGCGGGTCTCCACCGCCATGGCCTGGGTGCGGGCGTTCTGGACCGAGATGTCCTGGCGCTTCACGCCCGGCCGGTCGCGGAGCGTCAGCACGATGGCGCCGATCATCGCCACCAGCAGGATCAGGCCGGCGAGCTGAAAGAAGTAGGCGTAGTCGGTGTACAGCACCCGGCCGAGCGCCTGGGCGTTGGTGAGGTTCTCGGCCGACGCGACGTTGCCGAGGGGCGCCTGGACGAGGCCCGGATCGATGCTCCAGGAGCCCACCACCAGCAACAGCTCCACGAGGAAGATCGCCCCGATCAGGCCGCCGATCGGCAGGTATTGCTGGAAGCCCTGGCGCAGCTCGGCGAAATCGACGTCGAGCATCATCACCACGAACAGGAACAGCACCGCCACCGCGCCCACGTAGACGACCACGAGGATCATCGCGAGGAACTCGGCGCCCATCAGGACGAACAGCCCGGCGGCGTTCACGAAGGCGAGGATCAGGAACAGCACCGAGGCTACGGGATTGCGCGAGGCGATCACCATGAAGCCCGACGCGACCGTGACGCTCGCGAACAGGTAGAAGAAGGCGGCTGCTGCGGTCATGCGCTGATCGGGATCGGCCGCCGGAGCGGCCCCTTCTGCCGTGCGTTGAAACGGTCCGCAGCGGGCGGCCCGTCTATAGAACCCGGTCGGCGGGGGCACAACAGCGCCTCCGTCATGTCTCGCGCATCGTCATGGACAACGGGACCGGGACGATGCGCCATCCCCTTGCAACGCGCCGCCTTCTTCCGAAAGCAGGTGGCCGCCTTTCGGGACGATGCGTCAGCGATACGGTGCGTCCATCGCGATGTTGCGGGCGATCTCGCGTTCCCAACGGTCACCGTTCAGCAGGAGCTTCTGCTTGTCGTAGAGCAGTTCCTCACGGGTCTCGACCGAGAACTCGAAATTCGGCCCCTCGACGATCGCATCCACCGGGCAGGCCTCCTGGCACATGCCGCAATAGATGCACTTCACCATGTCGATGTCGTAGCGCGTCGTGCGGCGGGTGCCGTCGTTCCGGCGGGGGCCCGCCTCGATGGTGATGGCCTGCGCCGGGCAGATCGCCTCGCAGAGCTTGCAGGCGATGCAGCGCTCCTCGCCGTTGGGATAGCGGCGTAGGGCATGCTCACCCCGGAAGCGCGGGCCGCGATGGCCCATCTCGAAGGGGTAGTTGATCGTGGCCTTCGGCTTGAAGAAGTAGCGCATGCCGAGGACCATCCCCGACACGAACTCTTTCAACAGAAGGCTCTTGGCGACCTGATCGAGCTTCATGCCCGGATCTCCGATTCGACGGGTGGGCTCAGGCGCCCGGCGCGAGGCCGGTCAGCTTGAGCACGAAGGCGACGACGACGACCGAGACCAGCGAGATCGGCAGGAAGACCTTCCAGCCGAGGCGCATGAGCTGATCGTAGCGGTAGCGGGGGACGATGGATTTCACCATCGCGAACAGAAAGAACAGGAAGCTCGCCTTCAGGACGAACCAGATCACCCCGGGAACCCAGGTGAAGGGCGCGAAGGGGATCGGCGAGAGCCAGCCGCCCAGGAACAGGATGGTTCCGAGCGCGCACATGCTCATGATGGCGACGTACTCGCCCAGCATGAACAGCAGGTACGGGGTCGAGGAATACTCGACCATGTAGCCGGCCACGAGTTCCGATTCGGCCTCCGGCAGGTCGAAGGGCGGGCGGTTCGTCTCGGCGAGCGCCGAGATGAAGAACACCACGAACATCGGGAACAGCCACAGCCAGTACCAGCCGAAGATCCCGAGGCTCGTGTCCTGCGCCATCACGATGCGGGAGAGGTTGAGCGAGCCGGCGCAGAGCAGCACGCAGATGATCACGAAGCCGAGGGAGACCTCGTAGGAGATCATCTGCGCCGCCGAGCGGAGCGCCCCGAGGAAGGCGTATTTCGAGTTCGACGCCCAGCCGCCCATGATGACGCCGTAGACCCCGAGCGACGAGATCGCGAAGATGTAGGTGATGCCGACATTGATGTCGGCGATCGCCCAGCCGTCGGCGAGCGGAATCACCGCCCAGCTCGACAGGGCGAGCATCGCGAAGACCAGCGGCGCCAGCAGGTAGATCGCCTTGTTGGCCCCGGCCGGGATCACCGGCTCCTTGAGCACGAACTTGATCAGGTCGGCGAAGGACTGAAACAGTCCGAAGGGTCCGACCACGTTCGGCCCGCGCCGAAGCTGCACCGCCGCCCAGATCTTCCGGTCGGCGAGCAGCGCATAGGCGATGAAGACGAGGAGCGCCGAGAGCAGCACGAAGCTCTTCAGCACGATCAGGAGCACGGTCCCGAGGATTTCGAGCGACGTCATCGGTGGGCTCCTACTCGGCCGCCGCGAGGGGCTGCGCCTCTGCGGCGCGCTCCCGGGCAAGGCGCGAGCACTCGGCGAGGATCCGCGAGGCGCGGGCGATCGGGTTGGTGAGGTAGAAGTCGGTCACGGGCGAAGCGAAGGCCGGCCCGCCGGTCGCGCCGCCGAGACGGATCAGCTTCTCCGCCGCCTCCACGACGTCGCCCGGCTCCACGGCGCCGATCGCCGCGAAATGCGGGTGGGCGGCATAGAGCGCTTGGCGGAGCGCGGTGAGCGAATCGAAGGGCAGGCGCTTGCCGAGGACGTCCGACAGGGCGCGCAGGATCGCCCAGTCCTCGCGGGCGTCGCCCGGCGGGAAGGCGGCACGGTTGCCCATCTGGACCCGGCCTTCCGTGTTCACCCAGGTCGCCGACTTCTCGCTGTAGGCGGCCCCCGGCAGGATCACGTCGGCGCGGGAGGCGCCGCGGTCGCCATGGCTGCCCTGGTAGATCACGAAGGCGCCCGGGGCGACGTCGCGCTCGTCGGCGCCAAGGTTGAACAGGACGTCCAGCGCGCCCGCCTCCAGCATCTGCGCGAAGGTCAGGCCGCCCTCCCCCGGCACGAAGCCGAGATCGAGCGCGCCGACGCGGGCAGCGGCCGTGTGCAGCACGCCGAAGCCGTTCCACTCGGCCGAGATCGCGCCGATCGACTTCGCCAGCGACGCCGCCGCGGCCAGGACGCCCGGCTCGGCATGGGCGCCGACGAGGACGAGCGGCGCCTTGGCCTCCTTGAGGACGTCGAGGAAGCTGTGCTCGCCCCGGGACAGCGCCGCCAGCGAGTCCGGCCCGGCGCCGATATAATGGCTCGGATAGGTCAGATCGACCGGCTCCCCGATCACGCCCACCGCCAGCGGCGCCATGCGCCAGCGCTTGCGGATGCGGACGTTGAGCAGCGAGGCCTCGGTGCGCGGGTTGGCGCCGACGATCAGGATCGCGTCCGCCGCCTCGATGCCCGGAATGGTCGGGTTGAAGATGTAGGAGGCGCGGCCGAGCGCCGGGTCGAGCCCGGCATCGGTCTGGCGGCAATCGAGGTTCGGCGAGCCGAGGCTCTTGATCAGCTCGCGGAGCGCGAACATCTCCTCGATGCCCGCGAGATCGCCGACCACGGCGCCGATGCGTTTCGGATCCGCCCCCTTCACCTTGGCGGCGATCGCCTGGAACGCCTCACCCCAGGAGGCGGGCCGCAGCCGGCCGTTCTCGCGGAGGTACGGCCGGTCGAGGCGCTGCATCCGCAGCCCGTCGATGTGGTAGCGGGTCTTGTCGGAGATCCACTCCTCGTTGATCTCCTCGCTGATCCGCGGCTCGATCTGCATGACCTCGCGGCCGCGGGTGTCGATGCGGATCGCCGAGCCGACCGCGTCCATCACGTCGACCGACTCGGTCTTGTTCAGCTCCCACGGCCGGACGTTGTAGCTCTGCGGCCGGTGCACGAGGGCGCCGACCGGGCAGAGATCGGCGACGTTGCCCTGAAGCTCCGAGGCCATCGACTGCTCGAGGTAGCTCGTGATCTCCATGTCCTCGCCGCGGCCGATGGCGCCGAGGTCGGGCACGCCCGCCACCTCGGCGAGGAAGCGCACGCAGCGGGTGCAGTGGATGCAGCGGTTCATCGCGGTCCGCACCAGCGGGCCGATATGCTTCTCCTCGACCGCCCGCTTGTTCTCCGTGTAGCGGGTCGAATCGACCCCGTAGGCCATCGCCTGGTCCTGCAGGTCGCAATGGCCGCCCTGGTCGCAGATCGGGCAGTCGAGGGGGTGGTTGATGAGGAGGAACTCCATCACCCCCTCGCGGGCCTTCTTGGTCCCCTGCGAGCGGGTCAGCACCTCCGGCGGCTCGCCGTTCGGGCCGGGGCGGCAATCCTTCACCGCGTAGGCGCAGGAGGCCACGGGCTTGGGCGCGCCCTTCAGCTCGACGAGGCACATGCGGCAATTGCCGGCGATCGACAGGCGCTCGTGGAAGCAGAAGCGCGGGATCTCGGCCCCCGCGGCCTCGCAGGCCTGGAGCAGCGTGTAATCGGCGGGGACGTCAACCTCGGTGCCGTCGACGAGGATTTTTGTCATCGGATCGTCTCGTAAACTGGCCCAAACGCACGAGGCCGGATCCCACCCGCACCCTCATCCTGAGGTGCGAGGCGCAGCCGAGCCTCGAAGGAGATGTCCAGCCCGCCTCGCGATCTCGGGAGGCCTCCTGCGAGGCCCGCCGACGCGGGCATCTCAGGATGAGGCTGTGGGTTGGACACCGGCATAGCCCTTTTACTCCGCAGCCATCGGCACAGGCTCGCTGTGCGGGTTCGCGGTGTAGCGGTCGATGCGCTTCTCGATCTCGGGGCGGAAGTGCCGGATCAGGCCCTGGATCGGCCAGGCCGCCGCGTCGCCCAGCGCGCAGATCGTATGACCCTCGATCTGCTTGGTCACCTCGAACAGCATGTCGATCTCGCGCTTCTGGGCGCGGCCCTCGGTCATGCGCTGCATCACCCGCCACATCCAGCCCGTGCCCTCCCGGCACGGCGTGCACTGGCCGCAGGATTCGTGCTTGTAGAAGTACGAGATCCGGGTGATCGCCGCGACGATGTCGGTGGACTTGTCGAGCACGATCACCGCTGCCGTGCCCAGGCCGGAGCCGAGGTTGCGCAGGGTGTCGAAATCCATCTTCGCGTCGATGATTTGTTCCGCGGGAACAAGGGGGACTGAGGATCCGCCCGGGATGGAACACAAAAGATTGTCCCAGCCGCCGCGCATGCCGCCGCAATGACGGTCGATCAGCTCCCGGAAGGTGATGCCCAGCTCCTCCTCGACGTTGCACGGCTTGTTGACGTGCCCGGAGACGCAGAAGAGCTTGGTGCCGGTGTTGTTCTTGCCGCCCAGGCCCGCGAACCACGCGCCGCCCCGGCGCAGGATCGTGCCGGCGACCGCGATCGACTCGACGTTGTTCACCGTCGTGGGGCAGCCGTAGAGGCCCATATTGGCCGGGAAAGGCGGCTTCAGCCGCGGCATCCCCTTCTTGCCCTCCAGGCTCTCGATGAGCGCGGTCTCCTCGCCGCAGATATAGGCGCCGGCGCCGTGGTGGACGTAGATGTCGAACGGGTAGTCGTGCACGTTCGACTGGCCGACGAGGCGGGCCGCGTAGGCCTCGTCCACGGCCTTCTGGAGGGCGTGCTTCTCGGCGACGTACTCGCCGCGGATGTAGACGTAGCAGGCATGCGCGTTCATCGCGAAGCAGGCCAGCATGCAGCCCTCGATCAGGAGATGCGGGTCGTGCCGCATGATCTCCCGGTCCTTGCAGGTGCCCGGCTCCGACTCGTCGGCGTTGACCACGAGGTAGTGCGGGCGCCCGTCGGACTTCTTGGGCATGAACGACCATTTGAGGCCGGTGGGGAAGCCCGCGCCGCCGCGGCCGCGCAGGCCCGAGGCCTTCATCTCCTCGATGATCCAGTCGCGGCCCTGTTCCAGCAGGAACTTGGTCCCGTCCCAGGCGCCACGCTTCTTGGCGGCGTCCAGGCCCGGCGAGTGGAGCCCGTAGAGGTTGGTGAAGATGCGATCCTGATCCGACAGCATGTCAGGTCCTCACTGAGCCGGCGCCGACAGGGCCTTGGCCTGCCCCACCCAGTTCTCCCGGTCGATGCGACCCGGGAACGCGAGGTAGGTGCCGACCCAGGTGATCTCGTCGCGGGACCACGCGGCGATCTGGTCGAAATGGTAGATGCCGAGCCCGTTCAGGCGCTGGCTGTTGCCCGGGCCGACGCCCGTGATGCGCGTCAGATCGTCCGGCTTCCCGGCGCGGGCGGCGTCGAGGCCCGGCGGGCGCTTGCCCACGGCGTCGGCCTTCCGCTCCGGGCTCGCATCCTTCGGCAGGGCCGCAAGGGCGCCGGCGATGCGGGCTTCCTCGGCCTCGGCCGCGACTTCGCCCGCGCTGGCGCCCGACGCTTCCGGCTGCTGCGGGACGGCGTCGCGCGCCGGCACGTCCTGATGGCCCTGGTCGCCGGCGGCGGGTTCGCCCTCGGCGACACGCTTGGCCGGCGAATCGAGCACGTCCGCGTCGCCCGGCCGGGCGGAGCCGTGCTTCGCGGTGGACCGGCCGCGCTCGGCCGCGTCGGCGCGATCCTCCGCCTTGACCGGCGTCTCGCCGTTGGCGGCGCGCTGGGCCGGCGCGTCGGAGGCCGGACGCTCGATCGGCCGGCCGGCATCGGGCCGCGCCGGCTTCGGGTTCTCGGCTGCCTGCTGCGTTCCGGAGGCCGCCTCGCCGGTCTGGGCGGCCGGCGTCTCGACCTTTCCGGCCTCCTCGAAGCGCTTGCGCCACGCGCCGACGCGCGAGCCGTCGAACAGGGTCGGGTCGGTGAGCGTGTTCACGGCGCCCTGGGGCTCGGACGAGACGCGCCCGGTCTGCGAGCCGACCTTCACCGGCCGTCCGGCGGCGAGGTCGTCCATCAGCTGGCCGAGGGATTCGGGCGTCAGGTCCTCGTAGTAGTCCTGGTTGATCTGCACCATCGGCGCGTTGCAGCAGGCGCCCAGGCACTCGACCTCGAGCCACGAGAAGGTGCCGTCCGCCGAGACGTGGCCGGGGGGGCCGAGCCGGGCCTGCAGCATCTCCTTGAGACCCCGCGCGCCGCAGGAATCGCACGGCACCGTGCCGCAGACCTGGATCCAGAAGCGACCCACGGGCTCGAGAGCGAACATCGTGTAGAAGGTGGCCACCTCCAGCACGCGGATGTTCGGCATGCCGAGCTCGGCCGCCACCGCCTCGATGGCCGCCCGCGGCAGCCAGCCGCCGTTCTGCTCCTGCGCCCGCCACAGGAGCGAGATCACCGCGGAGGCCTGACGGCCTTCCGGGTACTTGGCGATCTGGGTCTTGGCCCACTCGGCGTTCTCGGGGGAGAACGCGAAGCTCTCGGGCTGCTCCGAGGCGGGGGCGAGTCTGCGGTTTGCCATCGCTCTAACTTACCGATCCACTTCGCCGAACACGATGTCGAGCGTGCCGAGCACGCAGGACACGTCGGCCAGCAGGTGCCCGCGGCACATCCAGTCCATCGCCTGAAGATGCGCGAAGCCCGGCGCGCGGATCTTGCAGCGATACGGCTTGTTGGTTCCATCCGACACGAGATAGACGCCGAACTCGCCCTTCGGCGCTTCCACGGCGGCGTAGACCTCGCCCTCGGGCACGTGGAAGCCCTCGGTGTAGAGCTTGAAGTGGTGGATGAGCGCCTCCATCGAGCGCTTCATCTCCCGACGCGGCGGCGGGGCGAACTTGCCGTCGACCGAGGCGATCGGCCCCTGGCCGGCGGGCTCGCGCAGCTTGGCGACGCATTGCTTCATGATGCGCACGGACTGGCGCATCTCCTCCATGCGGATCACCTGGCGATCGTAGGTGTCGCCGTTCTTTCCGACGGGGATGTCGAACTCCATCTCCTCGTAGCACTCGTAGGGCTGCGCCTTGCGCAGGTCCCAGGGAATCCCTGAGCCGCGCACCATCACGCCCGAGAAGCCCCACTCCATCGCCTCGTCCACCGACACGATGCCGATATCGACGTTGCGCTGCTTGAAGATGCGGTTGGCCATGACGAGGTCGTCGAGATCCTGGACGACCTGCAGGAACGGGTCGCAGAACGCGTCGATGTCGTCGATCAGCTTCGGCGGCAGGTCCTGGTGGACGCCGCCGGGCCGGAAGTAGTTGGCGTGGAGCCGGGCGCCGGAGGCCCGCTCGTAGAAGATCATCAGCTTCTCGCGCTCCTCGAAGCCCCAGAGCGGGGGCGTGAGGGCGCCGACATCCATCGCCTGCGTGGTGACGTTGAGGAGGTGCGACAGCAGGCGGCCGATCTCGCAGAACAGCACGCGGATCAGCTGCGCGCGGCGCGGCACCTCGATCCCAGCGAGCCTCTCGATCGCCAGGCAGAAGGCGTGCTCCTGGTTCATCGGCGACACGTAGTCGAGCCGGTCGAAATAGGGCGTCGCCTGCAGGTAGGTCTTGTACTCGATGAGCTTCTCGGTGCCGCGGTGGAGCAGCCCGATATGCGGATCAACGCGTTCGACCACCTCGCCGTCGAGTTCCAGCACGAGGCGCAGCACGCCGTGCGCGGCCGGGTGCTGCGGGCCGAAGTTGATCGCGAAGTTGCGGATGTTGTGTTCGGTCACGGGCGGTCTCCGCGGCTCATGCCGACGTCTTCTCGTCGCCCGGCAGCACGTAGTCGGTGCCTTCCCACGGGGACAAGAAGTCGAAGTTCCGGAATTCCTGCGTCAGCTGGACCGGCTCGTAGACCACCCGCGCCTGGTCCTGGTCGTAACGGACCTCGACGAAGCCGGTCAGCGGGAAGTCCTTGCGCAGGGGATGCCCCTCGAAGCCGTAATCGGTGAGCAGGCGGCGCAGGTCGGGATGGCCCGAGAACAGGATCCCGTAGAGGTCGTAGGTCTCGCGCTCGTACCAGTTGGCGGCGGGGAACACCTCGATCACCGACGGGACGGGGGTCACCTCGTCGGTCTGCACCTTCACCCGGATGCGCAGGTTATGGCGCAGGGAGAGCAGGTGATAGACCACGTCGAAGCGCTTCTCGCGCTGCGGGTAGTCCACGCCGCAAATGTCGATGAAGTTGCGGAAGGCGCAGGCCGGATCGTCGCGCAGGTAGGTCAGCGCGTAGACGATGTCGGAGGCCTGGACCACCAGCGTCAGCTCGCCGAACGCGATGGTGTGGGACACCACCGCGGGCCCGAGGGCGCCGGTAACCCGCTCGGCCAAGGCCGCGACGGCGTCGGCGCCGTAGGCCGGCTGGGTATGGGGCAGGATCGAGATGCCGTTCGTCATGGCCGCTCCTCAGCGCTCGATCGTGCCGGTCCGGCGGATCTTCTTCTGCAGCAGCAGCACGCCGTAGAGCAGCGCCTCGGCGGTGGGCGGGCAGCCGGGCACGTAGATGTCCACCGGCACCACCCGGTCGCAGCCGCGGACCACCGAATAGGAATAGTGGTAGTAGCCGCCGCCGTTGGCGCAGGAACCCATGGAGATGACGTAGCGGGGCTCCGGCATCTGGTCGTAGACCTTGCGCAGCGCCGGGGCCATCTTGTTGGTCAGCGTGCCGGCGACGATCATCACGTCGGACTGGCGGGGCGAGCCGCGGGGCGCGAAGCCGAACCGCTCGCAATCGTAGCGCGGCATCGACATCTGCATCATCTCGACCGCGCAGCAGGCGAGGCCGAAGGTCATCCACATCAGCGAGCCGGTGCGGGCCCAGTTGATCAGCTCGTCCGTGGTGGTCAGCAGGAAGCCCCGATCGGCCAACTCGTCGCTGATCGACAGGAAGGTCGGATCGTCCGCGCCGATCGGACGGCCGGTGTTGGGATCGATGATCCCCTTAGGCTGGGGCGCGATCGCGGGGGCGCGGGACAGGGCGCGGTTCGTGTCGGTGATCAGGGCCATCGGCGACTCAAGAATGCAGTGCGGGCGGCGAGCGGCGGGGCATCAATCCCATTCGAGGGCGCCCTTGCGCCACTCGTAGACGAAGCCGACGGTCAACACGCCCAGGAAGACGATCATCGACCAGAAGCCGAACCAGCCCAGATCCCCGAAGGTGATCGCCCAGGGGAAGAGGAACGCGACCTCGAGGTCGAAGATGATGAACAGGATGGCGACAAGGTAGAAGCGCACGTCGAACTTCATGCGGGCGTCGTCGAACGCGTTGAAGCCGCACTCGTAGGCCGAAAGCTTCTCGGGATCGGGGCTCTTGAAGGCGACCAGGAAGGGGACGACCAGCAGCGCGGTGGCGATGAACAGCGCCACGCCGATGAACACGATGAGCGGCAGGTAATCCGCCAACAATCCGGTCATGCCAGGGCCTCGCGAGAGGAGTGAAACCGCGGTGCGACGCCGACCCGGATCCGCCCGTGGAATTGTTCTTATGCCAGGATGCGCGCGGCCGGAGGCTTAGTCGAGCCGCCGGCCCGTGACAATGGCTTGTCGCGTCGCACAAAGCGCGCTGTCAGCCGTCTTGTCAGTCATGTCCAAGATGGGCTTGCGCGGCGCTGGCGCAACACGGCGGAAGCGCGCAGGCCCCGAGTCGGGGTGCCTCGCCGCGTTCCTCAGTCGACGCGCATGCGAATCCGCGCCGGATGCGCTTGACAGGGCCCGAAGCGCCCCATAAACCCCGCCCCGTCGCCGGGCAAAACGCCCCCTCCGAAGCGACCACGCCGTGCGGGCGTAGCTCAGTTGGTTAGAGTGCCGGCCTGTCACGCCGGAGGTCGCGGGTTCGAGCCCCGTCGCCCGCGCCACGTCCCTTCTTCAACATTTGTCGGTCCGATCTCGCAAGAGCGACGACGCTTGCCATGAGCGGCAAGTCTGCGCGGCGCGTGCGGCGCGACTTTGACGTCAGGGCTGCGGAGCATCCGCCGCGGGGCCGAGGGCGTCCCGCCCCGAGGACCGGACGGCGGACCGGCCGCCCCTGAGACTCAACGCGATCCCGATCAGGATGAGGCTGCCACCGATCAGGATGTCGGCGCTCAGCGGCTCGCCCAGGACGAGATGTGTGCTCAGGATGCCGGCCACCGGCACCAGCAGGGCGAAGGGCGTCACCGCGGCCGCCGGGTAGCGGGTCAGGAGCCCGTTCCAGAGGCCGAAGGCGAGGAGCGTCGTCGGGTAGGCCTGGAACGCGACCGATCCGATCGCCGCCCAATTCGGATGTGCCAGCGCCGCCAGGGCGCCCGGTCCCTCGATGATCAGCGACAGGATCAGCAGCGGCGGCGTGGTGGCGAGGCTGCCCCAGACCATCAGCGCCAGCATGTCGACCCGGCCGATCCGCTTCACGATGACGTTCGCGCAGGCCCAGGACAGGGCCGCGCCGACGACCAGGAGCAATGGGCCCGGCGGGGCGCCCGCGCTCCGTTCGAGCGCCACCGCGGCGACACCGAGGAGCGCGATCCCGCCCCCCACCACCTGAAGGCCGCGCGGGCGCTCCTTCTGCACCGCCCAGGCGAGCGCCACGGTGAGCGGCACTTGGACCTGGATCAGCAGCGACGACAGCCCGGCCGGCATCCCGAAGCGGATGGCGGTCATGAGCAGCCCGAACTGGCCGACCCCGAGGGCGAGCCCGAATCCGGCCACCAGAGCCATGGGAGCCCGGGGCGGCCGGATCACCAGCGCCGCCGGCAGGGCCGCGAAGCCGAAGCGCAGGGCACACAGCATCAGCGGCGGCACCGTCTCGAGGCCGGCCTTGATGGCCACGAAGGCCAGCCCGAGGATCGTGACCACCAGGATTGCGGCGAGCCCGTCGCGCAGCGTCATGGGCGGATCCTACGCCGCACGCGGCCGCGTCACCACCGCCGCGCCGCCCCCCGTGCCTGGCGGCGCTCGTCGCGGCGGACGATCAGCCGATGGATCGCGTCGCCGGTGCCCGGAACGCAGGCATCCGCCACGTCCTGGCGCGTCAACCCGATATCCTTCAGCTCCCGGTCCGACAGGGTCGACAGGCGGTGGAGCACGCGGCGGTTCATGGCCGCCCGCGACAGGCCGGCGCGAATCTCGGCGGCGAGGGCGAGGACGGGTCCGGCTATCCGGGCGAGCCGCCCGGTCCGGGCCTCGAGGGTGGCGGTTTCGGTCATGCACGGGTTCATGGATCCCCTCCTCCATCGTTCCGGGGCGGGGCGATCCTGGCGCCGCGGGGCTGGCGGCGACAGGAACACTTCGGTACGGTTCCGAAGAATTGTCCGGACGAAAGAGCAGTACGGATGGCGGTCGCAGTCAGAAGTCCCGGGACGCGCGTCGAGGCCGTGGTCGGCGAGATCCGAGAACGGATCGCGGCGCGGCGGCTGGTTCCGGGCGTGCGGATCCCGTCGGTGCGGGCCTTTGCGGAGACGATGGGCGTCTCGAAATCCACGGTCGTGGAAGCCTACGAGCGCCTCGCCGCCGAGGGCGCCGTGGTGGCGCGGCCGGGCTCTGGCTTCTACGTCGCCGGCAAGACGCGGCCGCTCTCGCTCCAGGCGATGGGGCCGCGGCTCGACCGGATCGTCGACCCGCTCTGGATCACCCGGCAGGCGCAGCAGGCCGGCTCGGATCAGCTGAAACCCGGGGCCGGCTGGTTGCCCGATTCCTGGATGCCCCATGAGGCGATCCGCCGGGGCCTGCGCCGGGTGGCCCGGGCCGACCTCGCCGAGATGACCAATTACGACCGGCCCCTGGGCTACGCGCCCCTGCGCCACCAGATCGCCCGCAAGATCGGAGAGAAGGGCGTCGGCGCCGAACCGGACCAGATCGTGCTGGTCGAATCGGCCACGCAGGCGCTGGACCTCGTCTGCCGCTTCCTGCTCCAGCCCGGCGACACCGTGCTGGTGGACGATCCCTGCTATTTCAACTTCCTGGCGCTGCTGCGCGCACAGCGCGTCGCGGTGGTCGGCGTGCCGATCACGCCGGAGGGGCCGGACCTGCGGGCGCTCGCGACCCTGCTGGAGCAGCACCGGCCGCGCTTCTACCTGACCAACGCCGCCCTCCAGAACCCGACGGGGGCGAGCCTCGCGCCCACCGTGGCGCACCGCCTGCTGAAGCTGTGCGAGGCGCACGACACGCTGATCGTGGAGGACGAGATCTTCGGCGACCTCGAACCCGAGGCGGCCCCGCGGCTCGCGGGCTTCGACGGGCTGGAGCGGGTGATCCAGATCGGCAGCTTCTCCAAGACCCTGTCGGCGGCGGCGCGCTGCGGCTGGATCGCGCTCCGGGCCGACTGGGTCGAGCCGCTGGTCGACCTCAAGCTGGCCCTCAGCCTCGGCAACGGACACATCACGGCCGCGCTGGTGCATGCGCTCATCACCGAGGGCGCCTACCGGCGGCACCTCGCCGAGACCCGCCGCCGGCTCGCCGGCGCGATGGTGCAGGCCGCCGCGGAGCTGCGCGCCTGCGGCCTGGAGACCTGGGCGCAGCCCCGGGGCGGCTTCTTCCTGTGGATGCGCCTGCCGGACGGGCGCGACGGGGCCGATGTCGCCCGCCGGGCGCTCGCCCGCGGCATGGTGCTGGCGCCGGGAACCTCGTTCAGCCTGTCGGATGCCTGGAACGGCTACATGCGCTTCAACGTCGCCCATTGCGCCGATCCGCGGATCCGCCCGATCCTGCGGGAGGCGCTGGGCTGAGCGTTCCCGATCAGGCCGGGAGAACCAGGTCCGCCCGCAGGCCGCCGAGTTCGGACCGTCCGAGGCTCAGGCCGCCGCCGTAGAGTTCGGCGAGTTCGAGGGTGATCGGCAGCCCGAAGCCGTGGCCCGGCACGCCCTCGTCGAGACGGCGGCCCCGCGCCATGACGGCGGAGGCCGCTGCCGGGTCGAGGCCGGGCCCGTCATCCTCCACCGACAGGGACACGCCGCCGTCGCGCGCCGTCGCGGAGACCCGCACGCGGCTCCGGCACCAGCGGCAGGCATTGTCCACGAGGTTGCCGAGCATCTCGTCGAGATCCTGGCCCTCGCAGGGGACCGACAGAGCCTCCGGGACGTCGAGGTCGATCGCCACGCCCTTCTCGGCATAGATGCGGGTGAGCGCAGCCCGCAGGTCCGAGAGCCGGGGCGCCAGGGCCGTGCGCCCCCGGGCCGATCCCGCCAGGGCCGCGGCCCGGGCGCGCCGGAGGTGGTGCCGCACCCGCCGGTCCATGTCGTCCACCTGCCGCCGCAGGGCCCCGTCCGGGTCGCGGGCAGGCTCCGCGAGCGCCATCGACAGGGTGGCGAGCGGCGTCTTGAGGGCGTGGGCGAGGTTGGCGACGTGGCCGCGGGCGCGTTCCAGGTTCTGCGCGTTCTGATCGAGGAGGGCGTTGAGTTCCGCCACCACCGGCGCGATCTCGGCGGGCTGGTCCGCCGGAACGCGCTCGCGCCGCCCCGCCCGGACCGACGCGAGGTCCGCGCGCAGGCGTGTCAGCGGCGCGAGGCCGAGGCGCACCTGGACTGCCAGACCGGCGAGCAGGCACAGGCCGAGGATGCCCAGCGCCACCGCGAGGCTGGTCAGCGCCTCGCGCAGCGGCCCGCGCAGTTCTCCCTCCGGCGCCGCCGCCACGATCGTCGCGGGCTCGGGCCCTGGCACGACCAGCACCCGGGCGATGAGGGGCTCGCCGTGCGGCCCCGTGCCGGATGCCGGATGCGGCCGGCCCGGATCGTCGTCCGGACCGGGGTCGGACAGGCGGATGTCGCCGCCCCGCAGGGAGCCGGAGCGGATCGTCTCGGGTCCCCGGCGCACCTCCCAGGCCCAGCCGGGGCCGGGCCGGTCGAAGGGTGGTGCGTCGAGCGTCTGCGGGAGGATCCCGGCCTCGAGCCCCGCGCGCAGGGCCACGATCTGCGTGTCGAGGCGGCCGTCGAGCTGCCCGCGCACGAACCGGTGCAGGATGACCCCGATGGCGAGGCCCGCCACCACCAGGGCGGCCAGCACCAGCACCAGGGCCGCGGTCAGCAGGCGTGTGCGGAGCGAGCGCCGCTGCGTCGCCTCCGCCATCAGGCGGGTTCCGCGTGCAGGCGGTAGCCGTGGCCGCGCACGCTCTCGATCCGGGCCGGCGCGATCTTCCGGCGCAGCCGCGTGATGATCACCTCGACGGAGTTCGAGTCCACGTCCGCGTCGCCCTCGTAGACCCGCTCGATCAGGTGCAGGCGCGGCACCACGGTCTCGCGGTTCAGCATCAGGCAGGAGAGGACCCGCCATTCCAGGCCGGTGAGCTTGAGCGGCAGGCCCTCGTGCTCGAAGGCGCCGAGCCCCGGATCGAAGCTCAGGGGGCCGCAGGTGATCCGGCTCGCCCCGCCGCCCTGGGACCGGCGGACGAGGGCGCGCAGGCGGATCACCAGCTCCTCCACCCGGACCGGCTTGACGAGGTAATCGTCCGCCCCCGCCTTGAAGGCCGCGACCTTGTCGCTCCAGCCGTCCCGGGCGGTGAGCACCAGCACCGGCAGGGTCCGCCCGGCCCCGCGCCAGGCCCGCAGCACCGAGACGCCGTCGCCCTTCGGCAGGCCGAGATCGAGCACGACGGCATCGTAGCCCTCGGTCTCGCCGAGATGCTGGGCGTCCTCGCCGGTGGCGGCGTGGTCGAGCACGAAATTCTCGGCGCGCAGGACCTTGGCGACCTCCGCCGCGAGGGCCGCGTCGTCCTCCACCAGCAGGATCTTCACGCGTCTGATCTCCCCGTCTGGCCCCCGATGGCCGGTTTCGACCGCCGCCGGAGCGATGCGCCGGGCATCCGGCTGATTTCACCCGCGGCCGCGGCCGCGAACCCTGCCGCCGCCAGGACTTAGGGCCGTTGTCTCACCTGGGCCGCCGGGACGGCCACGCGGGCGCCGAGCTGCCGGCCCGCATCAGCGCCCGCTGCCAAGCCTTTGAACGCGCACGGGTTCCACACGAGGCGCTCTAGGGCGGCGCGTTTAACCGGGCCTGAACCGCGCGGTTCAGACCGGATTGCCGGCGGCGCCTTACGAAGGGGCATCGGATCGAGCGGATCCGGACCCTTTCAGAGGATGAGATCATGAGCGACGACAAGACCATCGACGGGACCGCGCGGGAGATCCGCGAGCCCGAAGCCGCCGCGCCGGCGTCGAAGGCGATCCCGCGACGGACCTGGGTGGTCGGCGCGGTGGCGCTGCCGCTGGCGCTCGGTGCCGTCGGCCTGTCCCTGGCGCAGGGAACGCCGTTCCAGCCGACGCCGGTCGCGCCGGTGGCGATCCAGGCCCTGGCCCCCTCGGGCGCGACGGCCATCAAGGGCGAGGTCGCGGAGATCTTCGGCAACAAGTTCGTGGTGCAGGACGGGACCGGGCGCGCGCTCGTGGAGACGGGTCGCGAGGGCGAGGACGGCGGCCTCGTCGCCAAGGGCGAGACCGTGACGGTGCAGGGCCGTTTCGAGACCGGCTTCCTGCATGCCCGGATCCTGACCCACGGGGACGGGCGCACGCTGCTGCTCGGGCCGGCGGGCGGTCCGCCGACGGGGAGCCTGGACTGGGCCAAGGACCGGCTCGGTCTCGGGCCGAAGCTCGACACCGCCGCCCTGACCGCATCGGTCCAGGCGGCGGGCTACAGCGACGTGCGGGTCACGGGCCGCGGTCCGCGTCATCTGGAGGTGGCCGCCAAGGACCGGGACGGGCGCGAGCAGCAGCTCCATGTCGGCTTCGACGGTCAGGTGCGCAAGCGGCCGGCGCCGGGCCTCCCGCCGCTGTGAGGTCCGCCGCGGCGGGCGGGACGCATGCAACCCTTCCTCTCCTGCCGCGTCCTCCTGTCTCTCGACCGGCAGGAGGTGCGCGCCATGGAACCGATGAAGCCGATGGAACCGATGAAGCCTATGGAACCCATGAAGCCCATGGAACCGATGAAGGGCATGGAGCCCTGGTGGCCGAAGGATCTCGGCGAGCCCGCGACCAGCGGCGCGCAGAACGGGATGAAATATGCCTTCTTCCCCGACAAGCGCCGCCTGCTGATCGACCGCGACGGGCAGGTCTCGACCTACGACAGCGGCGACCACCGGATCGGCGGCGTCGCGCAGGCGGACGGGACCGCCAAGACCCTGACCTTCACCAGCCAGGACGGCGACGTGGATCTCGGCGCCCTCAAGAAGCTCGGCTGAGCCCCGGCGTGGACAGGCCGGGACGGCGCGCTTAAGCCCGGCCGACCATGCGAGCCGTCCCGCTGACACCCGCGACGCCATGCGCGCGCTGATCGACCTCGTCCGGGCCATGCGGGCCGCCGACCGGCGGCGCCTCGCCCTGATCGCTCTCGGGCTCGCGGTGGCGGCGCTGCTGGAGGTCGTGGGCGTCGCCGCGGTGATCCCGTTCCTGACGCTGGTCGGGGATCCGTCGGCGGCGACCCGGGTCCCCTATCTGGCCCAGGCCCGGAGCGTCCTCGGCCTGACCGACGAGCGCAGCTTCCTGCTGGTCACCGGCGGCGCGGCGCTTACCGCGATCCTCGTCACCGCGCTGGTGAATGCCGGGCTGACCTACGCGCAGCTCCGGTTCACCCATCTGGCCGGCTACGGCTTCAGCCGGCGGCTGCTGTTCCGCTACCTCGACCGGGAGCGGCTGTTCTTCGCGAAAGCCAACAGCGCCGAGCTTGCCAAGAACGTGCTCTCGGAGACCGACCGGCTGGTGATCGGCGCGCTGACGCCCGCCACGGTGCTCGCCTCGCGGGCGAGTTCGGCGCTCGCGGTGATCGCCTTCCTGCTGGCCTACGCGCCGCAGCTCGCGCTGATCCTCGGGGGCGGCTTCGGCGGACTCTATGTCGGGATCTACCTCGTGATGCGCGCCCGGCTCGCCCGGCTGGGCAGCCGCACCGTCGCCGACAACGAGGCCCGCTTCCGGATCGTGCAGGAGACCTTCGGGGCGCTCACCGAGCTGAAGCTCTACGGGCGCGCGGAGGCGTTCGCCTCTCGGTTCGACGCCCCGGCCCGGGCCTACGCCCTCGCCACCGCGGCGAGCCAGCTCACCGGCCAGATGCCGCGCTTCGTCATCGAGGCCCTGGCTTTCGGCGGGGTGATCGTGGTGGTGCTGTTCGCGCTCGCCCAGGGGCTCGACGTCGCCGGGATCCTGCCGCTCCTCGGCCTGTTCGCCTTTGCGGGCTACCGCATGCTGCCGGCCTTCCAGAACATCTTCACCTCGGTGGCGCTGATGCGCTTCACCCTGCCGGCGGTGCGGGTCATCGTCGACGAGCTCGCCGACGAGCGGGAGCCCCTGCCCCGCACCGCCGACAGGCTGCCCTTCGCCCGGGCGATCCGGCTCGAGGGTCTCGGCTTCGATTACGGCACCGGGCGTCCGGCCCTCGCCGGGATCGACCTGACGATCCCGGTCAACACCACGGTCGGCCTCGCCGGGCGCACCGGCTCGGGCAAGTCGACGCTCGCCGGACTGATCCTCGGCGTCCTGAGCCCGACCGCCGGGCAGATCACCGTGGACGGCCGCCCCCTCGATGCCGGGACCCTGCCCGCTTGGCAGAATCGGATCGGCTACGTCCCGCAGGAGGTGTTCCTGGTGGACGGCACCGTGGCGGAGAACATCGCCCTGGGCCTCGACGCGCCGGACCTCGCCGCCGTCGAGCGGGCGGCGCGACTCGCCGGCGCCCACGAGTTCGTCGCCGCCCTGCCCCACGGCTACGCGGAGCGGGTCGGCGAGCGCGGGGCCCGGCTGTCCGGCGGCCAGCGCCAGCGCATCGGCATTGCCCGGGCGCTCTACCACGACCCGGACGTCATCGTGTTCGACGAGGCGACCTCCGCCCTCGACGACGATACGCAGGGCGCCGTGATGCGGGCACTCCGCGCCCTGTCGGGCCGGCGGACGCTGATCCTGATCGCCCACCGGCTGTCGACCCTGGAGGGCGCCGACGCGGTCCACGTCCTGGAGGCGGGCCGGATCGTCGCCTCCGGGCCGCCCGAGGCGGTCCTGCCGGGGCTCGGCACGGCGGCGTGAGCCGGCCCTTGCTGGCCCCTTGCGTCCGGCCCCGCCTCCGTTACCTCGGCTCTCCGAGGCAGACCGGGAGAGCACCGTGACCACGCGCATCGAGCTGACCGCACCGGACGGCACAACCGCGACCCTCGCGACCCACGGGGCCGAGCCGGTCTCCTGGCGGGTCGGCGGGACCGAGTATCTCTGGAGCGGCGATCCCGAGCACTGGAACCGGCACGCGCCCTGGCTCTTCCCGGTCGTCGGCGCCTCGGCGGGCGGGCACGTGACGGTCGGGTCGGAGCGCTACCCGATGGCCCAGCACGGCTTCGCCCGCGACCTGCCCTTCGCGGTGGTGGACCGGAGCGCCGACGCGGTGACCCTGCGCCTGACCGACGGGCCCGAGACGCGGGCGCATTATCCCTTCGCGTTCCGCCTCGATATCACCGCGCGGGTCCGTCCGGCGGGTCTCGACCTCGACGTGACCGTCGCCAATCCCGGCGACGTCCCCCTGCCCTACGCCCTCGGCTTCCACCCGGCCTTCCCGTGGCCCTTCGCGGGGGGCACCCGCGCCCGGGACGGCGGCTACGCGGTGACCTTCGAGCAGGCGGAGCGGCCCTTCGCGCCCCAGGTCGGCCCGGGCGGCCTGCTGCTGCGCGACGAGCAGCCGATCCCCCTCGCCGGGGACACGCTGCCCCTCGATCCGGCGCTCTTCACCGAGGCCTTCGTGTTCCGGAACGCCCGCAGCCGCTGGATGCGCTTCACCGGCCCCGGACGGGCGATCCGCATGGAGATGGCGGATTTTCCCCATCTGGCGGTCTGGACCAAGCCCACCGCGCCGTTCCTGTCGCTGGAATGCTGGACCGGCTACGCCGACTGGTCGGATTTCGCGGGCGACCTCGCCGAGCGCGATTCGCAGCGTCTGCTTGCCCCCGGCGGCACCGCGCATCACGGCGTCCGCCTCACGCTGGACACCTAGCCCGTGCGCGTCTGGGTGGCACGGCCCGAGCCGGGGGCGACACGGACCGGAGCGGCCCTGGCGGCGCAGGGCCACGCGCCGCTCGTCGCGCCCGTTCTGGCGGTGCGGCCGACCGCGGCGGCACCGCCCGCGGGACCCTTCGCCGCCCTGCTCCTCACCAGCGCCAACGCGGTGCCGGCGATCCGGGACGCGCCGCCCCTGCGCGGTCTCCCGGTCTTCGCCGTCGGTGCGCGGACGGCTGCGCTGGCACGCGCGGCCGGCCTCGGTCCCGTGCGCGAGGGGCCGGGCGATGCCGCCGGCCTCGCCGCCCTGGTGGCGGATGCCCTGGCGCCCGGCGAATCCCTTCTCCACGCGACCGGGGCCGAGCGAAAGCCGGAGCCGGCGGCAACGCTGATGGCCGCGGGGTTCCGGATCACCACCTTCGTCGCCTACCGGGCCGAGGCGCTGCGGACGCTCCCGCAGGCGGTGGGCCTCGAGCTCGCCGCGGGACGCCTCGAAGCCGCCTTTCACTATTCCCGGCGCAGCGCCGCCGTCGCCCTCGCCCTCGCGGATGGATCGGGTCATGGCGGAGCTTTCCGCCGCCTGGGGCATTACTGCCTATCGTCGGATGTCGCGGCCCCCCTGGAAGCCGCCGGTGTTCCGGTCCATTTCGTCGCGACACGCCCGCGCGAAGCGGATCTGCTCGACGCCCTGGCGCCGCCACCGGGTTAGCCGTGCGGTGACAGGGAGGCCGGGCCGCCGTATCTCGCCCTCGCGCCCGGCGCCGCCGCGGTGCTAGGGGGGCGCGGCGACGCCGAAGAGTTGGAGGACTTGCCCGTGACGCCACCACCCAGCGACGCCGACAAGCCCGGTCCCGGCGGTCGGAAGCCGGACGCCGCGCCCGGCAAGCCCGGATCGTCCACGCCGCCCGGGGGCGCGTCCCGGTCGCCCGCGACATCGGCGTCCACCGCCTCGGTTTCGGCCTCGACATCCTCGGCGTCCACCGCCGCCGGTGCGAAGCCGAGTGCCTCGGGTCCGGCCGAGACCGTGAAGGGACCGCAGGGATCCCCGCTCGGAACACCGCCCAAGCCGGCGACCGAGCCCGTCGTGTCCGCCAAGCCCGGCACGAGCGACGCCCGACCCGACGGCGTCAAGCCTGGGCCCGGTACCGACGGCCTGAAGCCGACGTCCGGCCCGGCCGCCCAGCCGCCCGGCGCCAAGCCCGATGCGCTCAAGGCCGGGTCCGATAGGATCGAGACGAAGCCGGGCACGACCACCTCGTCGTCGGCAACGGCATCGTCGTCGACGGCCTCCACCACCGCGTCGGCGACCACCGGGGCGACGGCCGATCCGAAGGCCGCACATCCCGGCACCGGCCCCCAGGGCGGTCCCCGTCCGGGCGGTCCCGCTTCGGGTGCCGCGGGTCAGGCGGCCGCCAGTGCGGTGACGGCCGGTCCGATCATCGACCTCAAGGCCAAGCGCATCTCCGATCCGCCGTCGGCCGGCAAGGATGCGGCCAAGGACGCCTTCAAGGATGCCTCCAAGGATGCCCCGAGGGATGGCAAGGAGTCGCCGAAGGGGCCGATCCCCGCGGCGGCCTCCGTCGATCCGGCCAGACCTGCGGCTGGATCGTCTGCCCGGGCGCGGGCCGGGTTCGGATCGATCGCCGCGGCCGGGTTGCTCGGCGGCGTGATCGGCGCCGGCCTGCTGTTCGGTGCCGAGAAGGCCGGGATCGGTCCCGATCCGCGCCTGAACGCCCTGGATCAACGGCTTTCCAGCCAGATCGCGTCCCTCGACAAACGTCTCGACGGGCTGGCCCCGCGCGATGCGCTGGCGGCCCTCGACAAGCGCGTCGCCACCGCGGAATCGAGCGCCAAGCAGGCCCTGGACAAGGCCGGCGCGGCCCCGGCGGCCGCGACGGACGGCCAGGCCTCCGGTGCGGCGCCGGCCGTGCCGCCGGATCTCGTCGCCCGCCTCGACAACCTCGACCAGCGCGTCGCCGCGCTCCAGGAGGAGCCCGGCCAGGAGCCGGGCCGGGACCAGTCGGCGGGCGCGAAGCTCGGCGTGGTCCAGGACAACGCGAAGCAGATCGCCGATCTCGAGACCCGCCTGAAGGCGGTGGAAGACGCTGGCGGCGACAAGGGGGCGGCCGAGGACGCGTCCCGGAAGATCGCGGCGCTGCAGGGCGAGGTGGAGCAGAAGACCAAGGCGAATGCCGAGGCCGACGCGGCGCTCGGTCAACGCCTCGACGCGCTGCAACAGGCCCTCGACGCGCGGGTGAAGGCGGCCACGGAGGCGGTCCAGGCCGCCGCCCAGGCGAGCCGCACCGCCGCCGAGGCGGGGCAGACCCAGGCCGCCGAGTCCGCGAAGGCGGTGGATCGGCGTCTGCAGGAGCAGGCCGATCAGATCGCTGCGCTGGACAAGAGTGTGGCGCAGCGCGCCGAGGCCAGCACCGTTCAGGCGGCTCTGCGGGTCGTGGTCGCCGATCGCGTGGCGGCCGCCCTCGAATCCGGCACGGCCTATGCGGAGCCGCTGGCGACCCTGCGCAAGCTCGATCCGGGCACCGAAGCGCAGGCCAAGGCCCTCGCCCCCTTCGCCGAGGGCGGCGCGCCCTCGGCGGCGGATCTCGCCGACACGTTCCGGCCGATCGCCGAGCGGATCGCGGCCAAGCGGCAGGCGCAGCGGGCCAAGAGCGCCGCGGAGACCGGGGATTTCCGCTCCAAGCTCCTCAGCATGGCCGACGGTCTCGTGCAGATCCGCAAGGCCGACGCGCCCGCCCCCGAGGCTTCCGACGCTCCGGAGGGCAAGGTCCAGGCGGCCCTCGACCGCGGCGACCTCACGGCGGCCTCGGCGGCCTTCGCGGCGCTCCCGGCCGAGGCCCAGGAGCCGGCCGGCGATTTCGGTGCCAAGCTGAAGGCCCGGGCCGAGGCCGAGCAGGCCGTGCGCACCCTCCTCGACAGCGCCTTCAAGGCCCTGCCGGTCGGCGCCGCCCAACCGGCCCAGGCCGCCCCCGGGCGCTAGTCCGGTGACGGACCCGATCCGCGCCCTGCGCGGCCGCACCCTCTCCGAGCGGACGCGCAGGCGCCCCGCTCCTCCCGCCCCCCGCGACGGCCGCCAGCCGGCCGCCGACAGGAGACACTGACCCCATGTGGCGCGCCCTCGCCTTCCTGGCCCTGCTCGCACTCGCCGCCTTCGGAGCGGTCTGGATCGCCGACAGGCCCGGTACCGTCACCGTCGTCTGGAACGGCTACCAGATCGGCACCAGCCTCGCGGTCGCCCTCGTCGGGGTGATCGCGGCGGCGATCGTCCTGGGCGTGCTCTGGGCGATCGTGCGCGGCGTCATCGGCCTGCCGGAGGCCCTGGTCCGCGGCTCCGCCGAGCGGCGCCGCGCCAAGGGCCTCTCCGCCCTCTCCCGCGGCATGGTGGCGGTGGGCTCGGGCGATCCCCTGGCGGCCCGCCGCTTCGCGGGCGACGCCGAGCGGCTCCTCGGCACCGAGCCGCTGACCCTGCTGCTCAAGGCCCAGGCCGCGCAGATCTCCGGCGACCGGGACGCCGCCGAAAGCGCCTTCCAGCGCATGGTCGACGATCCCGAGACCCGGGTCCTGGGCCTGCGCGGCCTGTTCGTGGAGGCCCGGCGCCGGGAGGACGAGACGGCCGCCCGCGCCTACGCCACCGAGGCTGCCCGCCTCGCGCCGAGCGTCACCTGGGCCAACGAGGCCCTGCTCGAGGCGCAGAGCGCCGACGGCGACTGGGCCGCCGCCCTGGAGACCATCGAGCGCCGCTCGTCCCTCGGCCTGATCGACAAGGCCACCGCCCGGCGGCAGCGGGCCGTGCTGCTGACCGCGATCGCCGGCGAGCGCGAGGCCGGCGAGCCGGAACTCGCCGCGGAGCGCATCCTGCAGGCGGTCAAGCTCGCCCCCGATCTCGTCCCGGCGGCCTGCATCGCCGGACGCCTCCTCGCCCGCCGCGGCGACGTCAAGAAGGCGGCCCGGATCGTCGAGGCGGCCTGGAAGGCCAATCCCCATCCCGACCTCGCCAAGGTCTATCTCGGGCTGCGGCCCGGCGATTCGGTCCGCGACCGTCTCGCCCGCGCCGAGGTCCTGGCGAAGCTGTCCGTCTGGGATCCGGAATCCCGGCTCGCCCTGGGGCAGGCCGCCCTCGACGCGCGGGATTACAAGCGGGCCCGCGAGGCCGTGAAGCCCCTGCTCACCGACCGGCCGACCGCCCGCGCCTGCCTGATGATGGCGGCCATCGAGGAGGCCGAACACGGCGCCGCCTCCGGCCAGGCCCGCGAGTGGCTGGCCCGGGCCGCCCGCGCCCCGCGCGACCGCGTCTGGATCGCCGATGGCATCGCCACCGAAACCTGGGCGCCGGTCTCGCCGGTGACCGGACGCCTCGACGCCTTCACGTGGCGCGAGCCGCCGAACACTCTGGCCGCCGCACCCGCGGTGGAGCCGGAAGCGGAGTCGGCCGCCCCGGCCCTCGTCCCGGCCGCGACGCGCCCCTCTGCGCCCGTCCCCGGATCGGTCGCCCCGTCGGCTTCTGCACTGTCTTCTGCATCGGCCTCTGCAGCGGTCGCCACCGGACCGGGAACGCCGGTGCCTGTACCCACCGTCCTGCCGGCGAAGGCAGCCAGCGCGAAGACCGCCGGCGCCGATCCGGTCTCGGCCGGGATGGCGGCCGCAGCGCTGCCGCCGGGATCGGCGGATCGCGCCGTTCGTCGGATGGGATGACCGGCCGCGCCAAGCGCCGATCATCCCCGCAGATCATGACAGGACCGGCGCGACTTCACGGAGAGGTCGCGCCGTTCGTCTACTGGCAGTTGAATGTGCCGGCTCGCCCTATAGCGTGTGCTCAGAGCCGTCGACCGAGGGTCCGATCATCCGCCAGACTGCACAGAGCCCGCACGCGGCGTCGATGACGCCGGGTCGGGGCAGCCTTCCGCCTCGCGCGGTGCGACCATGACCCTCAACGACGATGACGGGGAGCCGCGTCGGCAGGTGGGAGCCTTGCCGTTCCGGCGCGGGCGGGATGGCCAGCCCAAGATCCTGCTGGTGACGTCGCGGGAAAGCCGTCGGTGGGTCATCCCGAAAGGGTGGCCGATGAAGGGGCGCAAGCCGTTCGAGGCGGCCGCGCGGGAGGCCTACGAGGAGGCGGGCCTGCGCGGTGCGGTCGGCAAGCGTCCGATCGGCTTCTACCTCTACCAGAAGCGCCTGAGGAACCTCGACACCGTCCTGTGCCAAGTGAAGGTCTTTCCCCTCGAGGTGCGCAAGCAGCTCAAGGACTTTCCCGAGGCGCGTCAACGGGACCTGCGCTGGTTCACACCGGTGGAAGCCGCCGAGGCGGTCTCCGAGCCGGGCCTCGCGGCCCTGATCCGGGCCGCATCGCGCACGTAAAATGCGCGGAAGCGCAACACGGCGTTGCCAACGCGGCGGCGATCCGTTATGGCCCCACTCGGCCGGACGGACACGCCCCCCGCGGGGGCGCCCCGGTCACCTGCTGCGGTAGCTCAGTGGTAGAGCACTTCATTGGTAATGAAGAGGTCGAGAGTTCAATCCTCTCTCGCAGCACCAGAAACCTTCTCGATCTGATCACCGGTCCGGCTGACGCTGCGGGTTCCTCGACGGGTCCCGGCGCAGACTGAGGATCGCAGCGGCTGCCCTGCCGACATCATCCGCGGAAGGGGACGTGCGGACGTGAACTCGACAGCCCTGTTCACCATGCTGGGCCTCGTCTTCGGCTGGGCGGTCCTGGCCGGCGCGGCCCTGATCACCGGCCGGCTCGCCACCTTCGCGTTTCTGATCCTGACGCTGATCGCTCTCTACCTGTATGTGCCGTGGGTCCGGCTGCGCGCCAGCGGGATCGAAGGCTCCAGCCGGCCGGTGCGCTTCTGGACGAACGTCGCCATGCTGGGGGTCAGCCTCGCCGCCTGCCTCGCCTTCGCGATCATGCTCGCCCGCCGAGCCGGGCTCCTCTGAGCTCCGGGACGTCGGTGCGGCATCCTCGTGAGGCCGCACGGGCCGCGACTGCCGGACCGGGGACGCTTGCACGGTGCCCGGCCGGAGGCGCCTGCCAAGCGCCCTGAACCGGGGTTGGTCTCCCTTAACATACGTTATGTAATACGAGATGTTCTGGCGCGGGAATGATCGAGATTGACCGTGCCAATAGCCTGATCGAGCTTAAGAAAATAGCTTTGACCAAATATTGTTCGTTATAAATAGATCGAGGAATCGAACCGTCGTTCTGACGCGGGGTTGGACAGGGTGAGAGGCTCGATGCTCCCACGGGGGTGCCGAGCCGACGGCCGATCGTGCGGTGGGCTTGAGCACGCCGTGCCTCTCGCGAGGGACAGATACCATGTACTATCACGACAAGCGTCTTCAGTATCCGGTCAAGGTCGACAGCCCCGACCCGATCTATGCCCGCATGCTCCAGCAGGCGATCGGCGGAATCGAAGGTGAGATCCGGGTCTGTATGCAGTACTTCTTCCAGGCCTGGGGCAATCGTGCTCCGACCACGAAGTACCGGGACATGCTGCTCGCCACCGCGACCGAGGAACTCGGCCATATCGAGATGCTCGCGACGGCGGTCGCGCTGAATCTTGAGAACGCGCCGACCAAGGTGCAGGAGGCCGGGGCGGCCGACGCGATCGTGGGGGCCATCATGGGCGGTGAGAACCCGCGCCACATCGCCGAGGGCATGCTGCACAAGACATTGCTGTCCACCGGCATGGCCGCCTTCCCGGGCAATTCCGACGGCCTGCCCTTCGACATGAGCCACGTCTACGCCAGCGGCAACATTGCGGCCGACATGTACTGCAACGTCGCCGCCGAGAGCACCGGCCGCGTCCTCGCAGTGCGGCTATACAACGCCACGACCGACGCCGGCATGCGGGACATGTGGAGCTTCCTCATCGCCCGCGACACCATGCACCAGCAGCAATGGCTGGCGGTGATCGAGGAACTCGGCGGCCACGCGGGCACCCTGCCGATCCCGAACTCCTTCCCGCAGGAGAAGGAGAACCAGAAGTTCAACTACGCCTTCTTCGGGACGTCGGCGGACGGTTCGCCGCCGCCGGCCGGCCGCTGGACGCAGGGCCCCTCCCTCGACGGCAAGGGCACGTTCAGCGTCGTCCAGAACCAGCCGATGGGCGAGGAGCCGGTGCTCGGCCCGGCGCGGCCCGACAGCGGCGCCGAGTCCCAGCAGATCGGCTGATCGACCGGACGCTCCGATCCGCGCGCCCTCCGGTCGAGGCGTTTTCCTCGGAGGGATCCGCGCCCTGCGGTCCATCGGTCGGGGCGCGGGGCGGACCACGCGGCACAGTCGGCGAGGGTCGCGGCCGGTCGGCACGGCCGCGACGAGATCCGGCGGATCCGGGCGGCGGCCGGGCCCCCCGAGGGGCACCTCCCGATCGTCGGCCCGCATGGCACCGAGGGGGGCACTGCGGGCTTGCGCGTGGTGGCGCGCGATCCGGGTCGGGCGTCGGCGGCCCGCGATGCCTGAGACCGGAGCGGCGTTCGGATCTGCGGTCCGGGCGTCTCCCGTTGGCCGGCGGTGGCTCAGTGCCGGGTCCGCGTCCCGACGGCCGTGTCCGGGCCGCTGCGCGCCGCGAAGCGGGCGAGCCGGCCACGGCTCGGCTCCTCGAGGCCACCGGCATGCGCAAAGGTCGTCAGGGCGATGCCGACGAGAAAGCGGGCCTCAGCGGCCGTCACGGAGCGACCGCTCAAGGTGCTGGCCGCGCCTCGTACGGCGCTGACGGCTTCTTGGAAGGCGGGATCCATCTCGAGATCCGAGAGTCTGGTCATGGAGTCGATCCTTGTGTTCAACCCGCCGCGCCTGACCCCGTGTCGAAGACGACATGCGGAGCGGCGCGGTCTCGGACGGCGTCGCCACAGATTCGGCGCCGGGGCGTAGCGTTTTTCAGCGCGTCCAATGCCATCGAAACCCTCCTCGTTCCGGGGCGTTTCTCGTGTCCGCCGCGCCGACCGGCATGTTTCTGTCCATATATATTCGTATTGGCTGATCTATGTTGCGGCGAGTGTGACATATTCCGGGATTAATATCCGAAATCATGTTTTCATCCTGTTCAGGTGATCGGCTATCATGCTCGGAGTCTTGCTGGACGCTGATACAATCGACCCACCGGCGCCCCGGCTCCCCGACAGCGTGCAATCTCATCTCGGCCATCTGCTGGCGGCGACTTACGCGCAGGACGCCGTTGAGCCGACGATCGCGGAGCGCTTCGCCGAACTGCTGAGGTTGCTGGACGGTGCCTTCGGCGAGGCGCAAGACGGCCGTGAGAAGGAATTCCAGGCCTCGCTCCTGGGCATGGTGCCGAATCTGCAGCGCTTCGCGCGCTCGCTGCTGCGCAACCACGTCGGTGCCGACGACCTGCTGCAGAACACGCTTCTACGGGCTTGGCGCTCGCGCGCCAGCTTCGTACCGGGCACCAACCTGGAAGCGTGGCTGTTCACGATCATGCGCAACGCGTTCTACAACGAGCACCGGAGGCACGGGCGCGAGGTGCAGGACGAGGATGGAGCGCAGGCGGAGCGGATGGTCTCGCTGCCCGAGCAGGGCGGCCATCTCGACCTGAGCGACGTCCAGGCGGCCCTCGGTCGTCTCACGCCGCCGATGCGGCAAGCGCTCGTGCTCGTGGCGATCGAGAACCTGACCTACGAGGAGACCGCCGCGATCATGCGGTGCCGGATCGGCACGGTGAAGAGCCGGGTCTGGCGGGCCCGGACGCAACTCGCGCAGATGCTGGGCTATACCGGCCTCGAGATCGGTAGCGACGACGTCATGCTGGCCGCCGCCGGCCCGAAAGGCTGGAAAACCGCCGCCGTCGCGTGACGGCGACACGGGATCGGGGTCGCAAGCGGCCCGTTCGGGGCGTAGGGTCGCCCCTCGATCCTGGGCTCAGGGAGCCACCGTTTCCCATGTCGCCGCGCGTTCTGATGTCCGGTGCTGTTGTGTTCGGTCTGGCTCTGGCGAGCGGAGCGCAGGCGACTCCAGGACCCGCGGTGCGGGCCTGGCTCTCGGACCTCGTCACGCGGATCGATGCCGCCGACCGCGCTCAGAGGGGATCGGGTACGGCTCGGGGCGGCGGAACCGTGCTGGTCCACGTCCAGATCGGTCCGGACGGGGCGGTGCAGAGCGCGGAGATCGAGCAGAGTTCGGGCTCGCCGAAACTCGATCAGCGCGCGCTCCGCGCCCTGCAGGGGATCAGCCCGACCTCCGCCCCGCCGCCCGCTCTCCTGAGCGGGGACGGGATCGTCGATCTCAGCATCCCGGTGGAACTCGGCCACTGAGCTCCGGCAGCCGGTGGCGGCGCCCGGAGAACGGGTTGTGCATCCCGGCTTCGTCTTCGATCGCCCCGCCGGCCTGTCTGCGCCGCTCCGTCAACCTGGCGTCGACGTCGCCACGATGATTGCAGCCCGCGGGCCGACGATCCGTTCGGTCAAGAATCTTCGCCGAAATCCGCCCCGAGATAGGCGCCGACGAGATACCCGGCCTGATGGGCGGTGAGATAGGCGAACAGCAGTAGGATCTTCTCGGCGTCGAGATGCGTCCATACGAAGGCCCACAGGCCCAGCCACCCGATGCTGACCAGCATCGAGCTGGCTATCAGAACCGCTGCCCGATACCGCCAGCCCTCCCATACGCCCACCGCGAAGAGCAGGGCAGCAACCAGCAACGGGCCGTCTCCTTCCGCGCGAAAAGATAAACTTTTACGCGTTAAGTCTCTGTGGGTTCACAAACATTCAATGGGCTGACCGACCTTCGGGGGTGCGGTTTAATATTGTATGAACTCGGTCCGTCCTTCCGGTCGGCCGAACCTTGGCGATGCATCGGCCGGCTCCCGGAGCGCGGTCTCCTCGAGCCGACCGGTCGATGAGGCGCAGGCGGCAAGGTCCGCCTGCCCAGTCGCTCGGAAACGGAATCGGCACGGCAAACATTGATCGTATCGATATGCGGTATCGATTGCATCTGTTTGGATCATGTTGCTCTGCAACGTAAATACCCCCTCGAAGCCGGGCACGACCCGGATAACGAGAGGACTTCGCATCATGACCGTTCGCACCATCGTTCTCGCCGCCCTCGCCGCCGTTCCGATGATCGGCACCGCCCTGGCCGACGAGACCATCGCGCTGACTCCCCCGCTCTACCGTGAGCAGGCGCGTCCCACCGCCGCGGTTCGTCCGGCCTCGGAGCTGACCACGACGCCGCGTCTTGTCCCGGCGAGCCCGGCCTCGCGGCGGGTCGTCGCCACCGCGGTCTCGACCCGCTGAGGCGGGCGATGGCCGCGATCCGGCGCCACCGGGTCCATCCGGTGGCGCCGGCCGCGTCGCCGGATCGCCCGCGCCGCGCTTGGAAGACCGCCGCCGTGCCCGCGCACCCCGTCCTGCGTGCCGCAGGCGCCATCCTCCATCGCCGACCGGATTGCCGCGGAGGATTGGCCTCCGCTTGACGGGCCTGCCACCGTCCGCCCGTTCAGGCCGGGCAGGGCTTGCCGCCGGGCAGAACCACCTCGCTCTGTCCGTTGTAGATCTCGCCCCCGCGCACCGGCCAGACCTTTCTGGACCGGAAGGTCCACCGGGTCAGCTTCGAGAGCACCGGGAAGATCGGATTATAGATCATCGTCACCTCCGACACGACGAAGCGATCGCCGTTTCGGGTCATCCCCGGGGGCGGTGGGCCGAGGGAGGTGCCGGCCGCGTAGGCCTGCCCATTGGATTCGGCACTCGAGCAGACCTTGGTCGTCGCCGAGCTGCCGTCGCTGTAGGTGCCCGCGGCCGTCAGCACGATGCTCGCGCCGCTCACGTCGTAGGGGTTGGAGATCGCGCTGGTCGCGGCGAAGACCGGTTTCAGGTCGGCGTAGCTGCCGCGGGCGATCAGATCCGCCATCGTGGCCGACGCGTTGTCGAGCCGCTTCCCGATCATGAAGGCGCGGGGCAACTCGATCGACCCCATCAGGATCAGCAGCAGGATCGGCGCGATCACGCTGAACTCGATCGCGCTGACGCCGTCCCGGCTGCCGATCAGGCCGGTCAGGCCCGCGCGGGGACGGAGGCTCAGCACGGTTTGGGCTCGTAATCCTCGGCCCGGAAGATCTCGGTGGTGACGAGCAGCTGCGACTTGTCGGACATGATCCGCCCGGTGAAGTCCAGCATCTGGAAGAGGCGCATCACCGGCACGGCGACCCGGACCGTCACCGTATCGCCGCCCTGCGGGCATTCGAACCGGGTGCCGAAGCCCGTCGTCCACGTCTTCGTGGTCTTGTCGAACGGCTCCGCCGGCTGCGATGCCGAGAACGAAGCCGTCCGCGACACGTCGAGGCGCAGATCGGCGCAGGGGAACAGCGCCGACGGGCCGGCACAGACGAGCTTGCGCAAGCGCTGGCTTGGATCGCTGCCGTCGGCGCCGTCCTGAAAGGCGCCCGTGCGCAGCTGGCGCACGCTGCGGTCGACGGCGATATCGAGGGTCTGCTGCTCGATGGCGACGACGCCGGATTCCGCCACGACGCCCAGAAGTGCCAGGAACGGCGCCGCCAGGAGCGCGAACTCCACCGCCGAGGCGCCGCCGCGGTGGCCGCGCAGCCGTCGGATCCCTCCGTCGGTGCCAGCCCGGCCGCCCGGCTCGCGTGTGCGCCAGACAGTCGCGACGCGCCGCAAGATGCCCATCATGACAAACGAACTCTGCAGGTCCTGTGCCTGCTGCCGTCCCAGCTCAACGGCCGGACGAAGCTAGATGTAAGATCGGCTCGTTTAGAAAACGTTCAAACATGAGTAGAATTTGCCACCTTATCGAGGTTCGGCGGCGACGAGTCTGTGGAGGACTGTCTTTTCGCGCTTTAGTTGTATATAATTCGATTATACACTCTTCTGCTTGTATCGCGGCCCTGTGTTCCGGGGCGAGCGGTCTTCGGTTTGCAAGGGGTCCGACGATTTTCACAGCCAAGCGTGGCCGGACGGGCGGCGCTGGCATTTTGGCGTTCCAACGCGACGGATTCTTAGGAGCTGGGCGCTAGCCAGGTCGGGTCGGCGGTTGGTGCAGTCGCGATGGCCGCACCGATCCCGCCCGGGGAGAACTGCCCATTTTACCCTTCTGGAGAGCGCTCCGCATCGGCTCGCGCGCCCTGGCGGACCGGTCCGGCTCGGTGGCCCTGACCTTCGGTCTGAGCGCCGTGGTGCTGCTCGGCCTGACCGGCGGCGGCATCGACTATGCCCGCCTCGCCTCCCGGCGCAGCCAGCTCCAGAACGCGGCCGATGCCGGCGTTCTGGCGGCGGGCAATTACCTCAAGCTGGCTGTCGCGACCTCGGCGGCGGCCAAGAGTATCGTGGTCGACACGATCCAGGCCCAGGCGGCGCCCCGCACCGAGAGCCCGTATGCGCTCCAGGTCGACGTGGCGGACGACAGGACCAGCGTCGCCGTGACGGTCGACGAGACCGTCAAGCTCGCCTTCGGCGGCTTCGTCGGCGTGCCGATGGTCAAGGTCGCGGTGCGCTCGAAGGCGCGCGTCGTCGGCAAGATGCGCCTGTGCCTGCTCACGCTGGATCCGCTCGCCGACGGGGCCTTCGAACTGGAGAAGAGCGCCGAGGTCACGGCCCAGGACTGTTCGCTCTACAGCAACTCGCTGAGCCCTCGCGGCATGGTCGGCAAGGACAACGCCTATGCCCGGGCACAGACCATCTGCACCGCGGGCGGCTTCGACGGCGCCCGCGCGAATTTTGCCCCGCCGCCGCAGACGAGCTGTCCGCCCATCCAGGATCCGCTGAAGGACCGGGCGCCACCGCCGATCGGCGCCTGCACGGCGATCCCGGCCTCGGCCAACAGCAAGCGCGACACCAGCGGCAATCTCGTCGATCAGAGCGTGACCCTCGATCCGGGCACCTATTGCGGCGGCCTGCACATCACCAAGAGCGCCTCCGTCGCGTTGCGCGCCGGCACCTATGTGATGAAGGACGGGCCGCTCATCGTCGATAAGGATGCCGCCATGACCGGCATCGACGTCGCCTTCTACTTCACCGGCAACAAGGGCGGCCTCGTCTTCGACAAGAAGACCACGGTCAGTCTGTCGGCGCCGACCACAGGTCCCATGGCCGGCCTGCTGATGATGGAGGAGCGGGTGGTCAGCGATCCGGTCGACCCCACCCAGGCCGTTCTCGGGGATGTATTGAGCCCGATCGTGCCGACGCCGCCGCCGCTGGCCGCGACCAAGCCGATGCGGACTTACCGGATCATCAGCGACAATGCGCGGACCATGTTGGGCACGCTCTATCTGCCGGCGGGCCGCGTGGTGATCGACGCGAGCAAACCCGTTGCCGACCAATCGGCCTACACGGTGATCGTGGCCCAGCAGGTCAACCTCTACGAGGGTCCGAATCTCTATCTGAACGCGAATTACGACGCGACGAGCGTGCCGGTGCCCAAGGGGGTCGGCCCCCTCTCGGGCAAGCTGCTGCTCTCGCAATAGCGGAAGCCACGATGCCGATCCTCCGCTGCCGGCCATTCGTCTGGGAGTGACGCGGTGCTCGCACTGATCATCGACGATTCCGAGATGAACAACCTGCTGGTCATGCAGGCGCTCAAGCCCGTGGCCGGCTGCGAGCCGGTCGCCTTCACCTGCCCCAGGGCGGCGCTCGACTTCCTGCGGGCGCATGTCGACAGGATCGGGGTCGTCGTCACCGACTACGACATGCCCGGCCTGACCGGCCTCGACGTCATCGCGGCGGCGCGGGCGGTCCCGGGCTTCGCGCACGTGCCGATCGTCATGGTGACGAGTCTCGACCAGCGCAGCCTGCGCCATCAGGCCCTGCGCGCCGGCGCAACCGATTTCCTCGGCAAGCCCTGCGATCCCGTCGAGATCCAGGCGCGCATCACCAACCTGATGACGATCAGCGCGGCCCACCGGCAGGAGCAGGACCGGGCCGCGGTGCTCGCCCGCGAGGTCGCGGCGGCGGTCGCGGTCATCGAGGCGCGAGAGCGCGAGATCATCGCCCTGCTGATGCGCGCCGCCGAGCACCGGGACACCGATACCGGCGATCACATCGCCCGGGTGGCCGGCTACGTGGGCATCATCGCCGCCAATCTCGGCTTCGATCCGGCGGAGATCCGGATCCTGAAGCTCGCCTCCACCATGCACGATGTCGGCAAGATCGGCGTTCCCGACGCGATCCTGCTCAAGCCGGGGCCGCTCACGGTCGAGGAGCGCGCCGAGATGGAGAAGCACGCCGAGCGCGGCCGGCGCATCCTGGAGGGCAGCACCTCCGACGTCGTGCGCCTCGCCGCCGAGATCGCCGAGAGCCACCACGAGCGCTGGGACGGAACCGGCTATCCCAAGCGCCTGCGCGGCGAGGCGATCCCGATCTCCGGCCGCATCGTGGCGGTGGCGGACGTGTTCGACGCCCTGGTGACCGAGCGGCCCTACAAGGCGGCCTGGCCCCTCGAGCGCGCACGGGCCTTCCTGGCGGACCAGGCAGGCCGCCACTTCGATCCGCGCTGCGTGGAGGCCTTCCTGGCGGGCTGGGAGATGGTGACGCGGACCTGCATCCGCGCCGCCGCCTGATCCCGCCTCTTCCGCCGCCCCCGTCCCGCGACCGGGCCCTCCGGGCCGCCTGAAGGAGAAGAGCGTGCATCTCGCGTGGCTCAGGCCGAGACGTTCCCTGGCCGGCCGGCTGGCGCTGGCGGTGACCGGCGCCGTCACGGCGGCCCTCGTCCTGGCGGCGGCCCTTTCGGTCTGGCGCGAGGTCGACCGCTACGCCGCCGACAAGCAAGCGGCGCTGGAGGCCGTCGCCCAGGTCTTCGCCCACGGGGGCGCCCGGGCCACGGCCGCCAACGACGAGGCCGCGGCCGCCGCCTCCCTCCGGGCGATCGGCAACGTGCCGTCCATCGTCTACGGGGCGATCGAGCGACCGGACGGGTCCGTCCTCGCCGAGCAGGGGATCGGCCTGCGGCTGACGCAGGACGCAGCCCTGGACGGGGCGGATCTCTCGCTCCTTCATCTGTTCGCCGCCCAGAGTCTCCGGGCGACCGCGCCGATCCTCGAGAACGGGCGCCCCGTCGGTCGGGTCGTCCTGATCGGCGAGACCGACGACATCCGCGACCACGTCTGGGCCGCCGGCCAGAACGCCGCCCTGGCGGCCCTGCTGGCCGTCGCGATCGGGATCGGCGTGTCGTTCTACCTGCAGCGCAGCGTCACGCGGCCCCTGGGGGCCCTCACCCGGACCATGGAGGCGGTCCGCCTGCGCCACGATTACACGCAGCGCGCCCCCGTGGAGAGCGACGACGAGGTCGGCGCGCTGGCGCGCACCCTCAATGACCTGCTCTCCGCGGTCAACGAGCGCGACCACCGCCTCGCCGCCCACAGCGCCCACCTGGAGGCGGAGGTCCAGGCGCGGACAGCCGATCTGAGGGAGGCCAAGCAGGCCGCCGACGCCGCCAACGCCGCCAAGTCGACCTTCCTGGCCACGATGAGCCACGAGATCCGGACGCCGATGAACGGCGTCCTGGTCATGGCCGAACTGCTGGCGAGTGCCGACCTGCCGGTGCGCCAGCGCCGCTACGCCGAAGTCATCGCCCGGTCCGGCCGGTCGCTCCTGGCGATCATCAACGACATCCTCGACTTCGCGAAGGTCGAGGCGGGCAAGCTCGATCTCGAACACGTGCCGGTGTGCCCCGCCGAGATCGCCGATACCGTGGTGACGCTCTTCGCCGAGCGGGCTCGCGCGGCCGGGCTCGACCTCGCGGCCGACATCGCGCCGGAGGTGCCGCAGGCGATCCTCGGCGACCCGGTCCGCCTGGGTCAGGTGGTAAGCAATTTCGTGTCGAACGCGCTGAAGTTCACCGAGGCCGGGCACGTCTCCGTCCGGATGGCGCTCGATGCCGGGGACGGATGCCTCGTCATTGCCGTCGCCGATACCGGGATCGGCATCCCCCAGGACAAGCTGGCCACGATCTTCTCGGCCTTCTCGCAGGCCGATCAATCCACGACCCGCCGTTTCGGCGGGACCGGCCTCGGGCTCTCGATCGCCCAGCAGATCATCGCCGCGATGGGCGGCACCGTGGCGGTGGAGAGCCGCGTCGGCGCGGGCTCGACCTTCTCGGCGCGCATTCCCGTGACCGTCGCCGAACCCGCCCGGCCGATCCTGCGCCACGGCACGGTGCCGGCCGCGATCGTGCTGGACACCGCCGGTCCCGCGACCCGGGTTGCCCTCGCCGCCAGTCTGAGCGGGGCCGGCTTCGCGCCGGTCGCGGCGGACCGTGGCGCGGCCCCCGCCCACTGGGTCCTCGACGCGGCCGCCCTCGTGGCGGCGGGTCGCCGGCCGGATCGGGCCGGGCGCGTGCTCGTCCTGGCGGGGGCGGGCGACAATGCGGCCGATCAGGCTCTCCGGTCCGGCCTCGCCGACGCGGTGCTGCGCTGGCCCGTGATCCAGGCGGAGTGGCGGCCCCTCCTGGCGGCGCTGGCCGCGGGCGATCCCTTCACCGCGTCCGCGGCGGTCGCCGTCGCGACCGATCTGCTGCCGCAGTTCTCCGGCGCGCGGGTGCTCGTCGCCGACGACAGCGCGGTCAACCGCGAGGTCGCCCTCGAGGCCCTGGCCCGCTGCGGCGTGACCGATGTCGTGACCGTCGAGGACGGGGCCGCGGCCGTGGCGGCGGCCGGGTCGCAGCACTTCGATCTGATCCTGATGGATGGCAGCATGCCGGTCCTGGATGGCTTCGCGGCCGCCCGGACGATCCGGCAGCGCGAGGCGGCCACGGACCGGCGCACCCCGATCGTCGCGCTCACGGCCCACGTCCTCGGCGAGGCTGCGGAAGCCGCAGAGGCCGCCGGCATGAACGGAACGCTCCTGAAGCCCTTCACCCTGCGGCAGCTCGCCGATCTCCTGCAGGCGCATGTCCCGTCCCTCCGGGACGCGGCACGGGAGGCTGCGGTGGGATCGGAAGAGGCCCAGGCCGCCTTGCCGACCGGAGCATCACCCGGAGCAGCACCCGAAGCATCGCCAGACGGCGATCTGCTCGACGCCGAGGTGCTGGACGGGCTCCTCGGCCTCGGAGACGGTGCCTTCCTGGACCGCGTCCTCGATCTGTACCGGGCGCAAGGCCCTGTCGCGCTCGCCACCCTCCGATCGGCCCTCGCTGTCTCGGATCAGCCTGCCATCGCCAGGGCGGCCCACAGCCTCAAGTCGATGAGTGCGAATATCGGCGCCCGCGCCCTCGTCGCGCGGTTGCGCGCCATCGAGGATGCCGCCCGGAACGCGGCCTGCGCCGAGCCGCAAGAGGCCTGCGACGGGCTGGAGACCCTTCTCGCCGCGACGATCCGCGACCTCGAGGGTCGGACGCGCGCCCAGGCGGTGGCCGCCTGAGATCGACACCGGATCGGCGATGTCCTGCGCCGATGGGCCGGAGCAGCGGGGGCCGCTCCGCCCGGGACATCCGCCCCTCAGTCGATCCGCGCATCCGCCGGCCCGTTGGAGCCGGCGCTTGGGGGATGTAACGGTCGCCCGCCGCCGCGCACCCGCGGGGCAGTGGGCGCCAATGCCCCTGAGGAATGCCTCGTGATTTCGCAGACCTGCCCTGCGTTCCCAGGGCTGGTATGCCAGATACGAGCCTCGTAAAGCTGCGCTTCCTCCCAAGCACTCCCTCAGCCCGCCCGGTTCGCCGCGGCGGGCCTTTTCGTCGGTGCGACGCGGGATACCGCCGCCGGCTGCACGGCAGGTTCCGCTGCGATCGGCTCGTCCACCGTCACGGACGAGAACCGATCCGGGCCCCCGTCAGCTCGTGATCATCCGGCGGGTGAACATCGCGGCCGCGAACAGCACGGCGGCGCCGGCCGTGACGAGGCTCGTCATCAGGATCCGTCTCGGCTCCGTGGAAGAGCCGGCCTTGACGGGTTCGACGATCGGCACGAGGGCCACGACCTGTTGCTGGGCCACGATCCGGGCCCGGTCATAGGCCAGTTGCACGTCGCGGTGGTATTTCTCGGCGTTCTCGCGCTCGTGCTCGAGGTCTTCGAACCGCGTGAGCGCGTCCGAGAGGCGCCGCTTCTCCGTCGGTGCTGTGCCGGCCAGCTGCTGCCGAACCTTGGCGATGTTGGCATCGAGATCGGCAATCTGCTGCTTCAGGTCGATGATGCTGCGGGATTGCGGGCCGAGATCCCGCTGAAGCACGGCGAGCTGGATGGCGAGCTTGGTGCGCGAGTCCCGCAGCTCCGACATCGCCTTGATGGTGGCGGTATTCGACTTGACGACGTCGAGCACGCCCTCGCGGTTGCGCAGATCGTTCAATGCGGCGTTGGCCTGCGCCTCCCGCTCCTCGGCGAGCTTCAGGACACGCGCGCTGACGTCCAGCGCGTCCTGGCGGGACCTCATGCTCAGGTCGTTCAACATCCGCTCGGTATCCGCCATCACGGCCTTCGTGATGGCAAGCGACTCGTCGGGGTCGAAGGCCTCGACTGTCAGCGACATGATGCCGGACGCCGACTCGACGTCGACGTCGACGCGGCGCTTCCAGTACTTCAGGAACTTCTCGACCGGCTTTTCCGGGCTGAACCGCGAGAACATGTCGATGCTGTCGCGACCGAACCAGTCGCGGATCGGAAGCTCCGCCGCGACGGCTTCGACCAGCGGCCGGCTGTGGATGTATTCCTGTGCGATGAGCGTTTCCTGGGCGACCGTCGCCTTGATCACGCCGGCATTCGTGCCGACCGTGTCCGGTGTCGCCTTGTCGGCCGTCCCGACGGTCGGCCGGATCGCGAATTGTGCCTCGGTCACGAAGCGGTCGGAGGCGATCAGGCCGTAGAAGATCGCGCCGCCCAGGGTCGGCAGGACGAAGCAGACGACGAAGAGGAGCGGTAGCCAGGGATCGCTTTTGACGTGACTCTGGTACGAGCGCACGCCCTTCTTGGTGTCGGGAAGGCCCGGCAGGCGTGCGAACTGCCGCAGCGAGTGCGCGATCACCTTGTTCCGGTCGATGCCTTTCGAAGGCCTGCCCCCCGCCTTCTCGACCTGCGTGTTCATCGTTGCTTCTCGAAACTCGGGCTGCCACGGGCGCGATCGGCCCGCGAGGCTGTGATGCCGCTCGCGCAGCCCGTCGCACAGCGAGGCGGCGAAAGCATGTCAGCCGAGAGACACCGGAACGAGAACCCGACAGAGGGGCCGGTCCAGAACGCCGTGCCGTCATCGGCGGCGTGCGGCGACCGACGATGGACCGCCCATCCGACCGCCGGTGCCGTTCGGGACCCCGAGACGTCTTCCGAGGGAGCGTTCGATCTACCGCCTGTATTCCGGCGAGAGATGATCGAGCGGGTTGGTGCGCGCATCCTTGTTCCCGCCGGATACGGTCCCGGTGCTCCCCCCGCGCATGACGTCCGTCGATGAAGAGAGGGCGCTCGGGGGTGAGACAGGGCCGCTCGGTCGATCGGCGGGGGAAGGGCTGCCCGGCGTGGTGCTGACCCCGGGGGGGAGCGTGGCCGGCGTCGGCTGATCGATCCGGCTCGCCGCCGATTGGGCGAGCACCGGTCCAGAGAGCGCGATCAGCGCGCAGGCCCCCATGGCCGCGCGGCGCATGGCAGTCCGTGCGGAGCCGACAGGGAGAGCGTGCATCAGGATCATCAATCCAGTCATCCTCGAAAGCCGGTCGGTCCGCGTCCGGTGAGCCAATGGATCAGCGCATCGGCAGTTCCGAACCGGCGATGACCGGTGCCGCGCCGAGGCTTCTCCGGCGCGTCGCCTCGGCGGCACCCTGCGCGAATGAGGCGACCGGCGGTCGAGACGGCCGAGCCCGCTTGGGCATCAGCGCAGGGTCAGGGCCTCCACGGCGGCCTTCTCGGACGGGACCAGCAGGGCGAAGCCCGCATGCTCCGTGACCAGGATCGAGGCGCGCATGGCTGCGGCGGAGAAGCACTCCGGTGACATGCTTCGCAGGGCCGCCAGGCCCTTCTGCAGCCGCACGCCGACCTGCACGATCCCGCCGCCCTCACGGGCCAGCGGATGGAAGAAATCCGCAATCAGGTCGTCGGTCGACAGGGCCGGGACCCGGATGCGCGGATGCTCGGGTTCGCGCGGCGGCCGGTCCGGGTCCGGTATCCACTCCGAGAGCACGCGCAAACCTGCACCGATCACCGCGATCGCGGTCCCGTAATCGGCGGCCGTCGGCGGAAGCGCCTTCGATCCGATCTCCGCGAGGACGGACAGGCCGAAGCGCGGATCCTGCTCCCAGGCACGATCGTCGGCGATCAGGAAGGCCCGGCGGACGGCCGCCAGGGCGGCGGCCTCCATCTCCGGGTCGACGAAGGCGAGGGGCGTGGCGGCGTGGACGAAGGCGCCGGGGAGCACGGCCACGTCCAGCATCGCGTCGCGGCCGCCGAGGGCCCGCGTCAGCACCGCCAGGTCGACGTGCTGGATGTAGCCGATCCGATCCGCGAGGACCGGCCGCGCGTGGCGGTGCGCCGGATCCGGGGGGATGCCACCGAGATGCGGTTGGTCGCGCCGGCAGCGCAGCGCCTGGGCCGCCGCCTGCTCGACCAGCCGGATCGTCTCGCCGACCCGGCCGAAGCGCGTGAGCTGCTGCATCCAACGCAGGAGGGTGACGACGATCAGGCCGATGACCACCACCGTCGCGCCCAGCATGACGAGGCGCCCGCCCGGCCCGTAGAGGCGGGTCGACAAGGCCACGATCCCCACAACCGAGAACAGGAACGCCCCGAGGAAGGTGGCGAGCGCGTCGTGTGCCCGCCGGTCCTCGCTCCAGAGGATCGTGGCGCGCGGCGTCACGCCCGACGAGGCGGCCCCCAGGGCGTTCACCAGCACGGTCAGCGAGAAGGTCGTCACCGTCAGCATCGAGGAGGCCAGGATGCTCAGGACGTTGCCGACGGCGTCGGCACCGACGCTGAGGGCGAAGTTCTCCTCGACGTGAAACTGGAAGCGCCACGCCACCAGGGCCGCCAGGACGCCCCCGACGCAGTAGAGCGCGGCGCGGACCCAGGCCTGGCGGAGGGTTCGGGACAGGATCAGCCGCCAGCGCGGCATGACGGTCTTCATGCGCGCTTCGGCCCCCTCCCGCCGCCGATCCCGATGTCCGCGCCGATGTCCGCGCCACCGACCCTGCGACGGACCAACGCCGCTACTCGGCCGGCAGTGCCGCGTCTCCGGCCCCGGACGGCTCGGGCGCGGCCGGATCGCGGCGCCCAAACAGCCGCTCGAAGGCGACGTAGAAGGTCGGCGTGATGAACAGGGTGATGAAGGTCGCCACGACGAGGCCGCCGATCACCACGGTCCCCATGGAGACGCGCGCATGCGCCCCGGCGCCGCTGGCGATGGCCAGCGGGATCGAGCCGGTGATGAAGGCGAAGGAGGTCATGAGGATCGGGCGCATGCGCAGGCGCGCCGCGTCCTGGGCCGCCTTCAGCACGTCCTCGCCCTGCTGGCGCAGATCCTCCGCGAAGGACACGAGCAGGATCGAGTTCTTGGCGGCCAGGCCCACGAGCAGCAGGAGCCCGATCTGGCCGAAGATGTCGAGTTCGAGCCCCCGCACCGCCAGGAAGCCGACGGCGCCGAAGATCGCGATCGGCGTCGCGAGCAGGATCACGAAGGGCAGGCGCAGCGACTCGTACTGGCCCGCCAGCAGCAGGAAGATCATCAGGACGCCGAGGCCGAAGATCAGCGGCGCGTAGCCGCCCGCGACCTTCTCCTGATAGGCGACGTCGGTCCATTCCACCGCGTAGTCGGCCGGCAGGCGGCTCTTGGCGAGCGCCTCGACCTCCTTGAGCACCGTGCCGGAACTCGCGGTGGAGGCTACCTCGATCGCCACCTCGATGGCCGGGTAGGTGTTGTAGGACAGGACGGCGGTGGGGCCGGTGGTGAACTCCGCCCGCACCAGGGAGCCGATCCGCACCGGCTCGCCCCGGCTGTTCAGGACCGGCAGGGCCTCCAGATCCTGGATCGTGCGCCGGCCCGCGGCCTCGCTCTGCACGTAGACCTGGTAGACGAAGCCGAAGCGGTTGAAGAGGTTGACGAAGCTCGATCCGACATAGGTCCCGAGCGCGTCGAACAGGTTCTGGAGGGGCACGCCGAGCTGCTCGGCCTTGGCCCGGTCGATCTCCAGGCGGATCTGCGGGACGCCGTAGCTCGTCGTCGGGAGCGCCTGGGCGATGTTGGGGCTCTTCTCCATTTCGTCGATGAAGCGCTGCGCCGCCGCGGCGAGCTTGAGGCCCCCGGTGCCGCTGCGGTCCTGGATCTCCAGGGTCAGGCCGCTGCGCGTGCCGAGGCCGGGCAGCGGCGACGGGTTGACCACCCGCACCGTCCCGTCCGGATCGTGCCGGAACTGCTTCTGCACGCGGGCGATGATGGCGTCGGCCGAGGCCGTCCGCTCGCCCCAGGGCTGCAGGACCGGGATCTGGAACCCGTAGAACGGCGCCACCGCGTCGGCGAGGATGCTGCGCCCGACGACGCCGATCGTGTGATCGACCTCCGGCATGTCCCGCAGGCTCTTGCCGAGCCGCTCGACCATGCGGTCGGTGCGCGCCACGGCGGCGCCCTTGGGCAGGGCGACGTCGGCGAAGAAGTAGCCCTGATCCTCATTCGGGACGAAGCCGGTCGGGCGCTGCATCACGAGGAGCACGGTGAGCGTCGCGAAGGCCGCGAAGGCGAGGCCGACGAGCACCAGATGGCGGCTGAGCCGCCCGATCATCGCGGTGAGGAGGCCCGCGGCCCGCTCCAGCGTCCGGTTGAACCAGCGCAGCGGCGCCTTCCACCGGCTCTGCCGGGCCTGCGCCCCTTCCGGCCGGTGCCTCAGGATCAGGCCGCAGAGCGCCGGCGTCAGGGTCAGCGAGACGACGGCCGAGATCATCACCGAGATCGCGATGGTCAGGGCGAACTGGTTGTAGAGCTGGCCGGTCAGGCCCGGGATGAAGGCCACCGGCACGAACAGGGCGGCCAGGACCAGGGTGGTGGCGATCACCGGGCCGGCGACCTCGTTCACCGCCTCCCGGGCGGCCGGCCGCGGCTCCATCCCCTCGTCCATCAGCCGCTCGGTGTTCTCGACCACGATGATCGCGTCGTCGACCACGAGGCCCACCGCCAGCACCATGCCGAGCAGGCTCAGGGTGTTGAACGAGAAGCCGAGCAGCGCCATCGGGCCGAAGGTCCCGACCAGCGCCACCGGCACGGCGATGGAGGGGATCAGCGTCGCCCGCCAGTTCTGCAGGAACAGGTAGGTGACGATGACGACGAGGAGGAGCGCCTCGAACAGGGTGTGGACCACCTCGCGGATCGCCTCGCGGACGAACTCGGTGCGGTCGAGGGCGATCTTGTACTTGAGCCCGGGCGGGAACCGCCGGGCCAGCTCTTCCATGGTGGCCTTCACCCCGTCCATCACATGGACCGCGTTGGCGCCGGGCGTCTGGTAGAGGCCGAGCGTCGCCGAGGGCCGCCCGTCGAAGCCGGAGCGCACGCCGTACTGCTCCGAACCCAACTCCACCCGCGCCACGTCTCGGACCCGGACCACGGAGCCGTCGGGGTTGGCCCGCAGCAGGATGTTGGCGAATTCCTGGGGCTGGCTCAGCCGCCCCTGAGTCACGACCTGCAGCTCGAAGGCGGTGGGCTGCCCATCGGTCGGCGGCTTGCCGAGGGATCCGGTGGTGATCTGCTCATTCTGCTGGCTCACCGCGCGGATCACCGCATCGGGGCTGATCGCCAGGGCCTCCATCTTCACCGGATCGAGCCAGATGCGCATGGCGTAGCGCTTCTGGGAGAAGTTCTGGATCCGGCCCATGCCGTCGACCCGGCGCAGGGGTTTGATCACCTGCGTCTCGGCCCAGTTGGCCAGGAACAGCTCGTCGTAGGGCGAGCCCGGATCGGCGTAGAGCACGATGTTGCCGAGCCGCTGGCGGGAGCTCTTCTGGATCTCTAGGCCCTGCGCGCGCACCGAGGCCGGGAGCTTCGACTCGGCCCGGTTGGCGCGGGTCAGCACCTCGGCGGCGGCGGCGTCGAGATCGGAGCCGATCTCGAAGGTCGCGTCGAGGTTGACGCTGCCATCCGTGTTGCTGGTCGACGCGATGTACAGGAGGTGCTGGGCGCCGTTGATCTCCTGTTCCAGGGGCGTCGTGACGGCGTCGTAGGCCTGCTGTGCGCTCGCGCCCGGATAGGTCGCCTGGATGTTGATGATCGGCGGCGCGATCTCGGGAAACTGCGCGATCGGCAGGGTCAGGCCCGCCACCGCGCCGATCAGGGTGATCAGAACCGAGATGACGGCCGCGAGGACCGGCCGATCGACGAAGCGGGCGAACATCGGACCTCGACGGTGGTCGGTGGCCGCGAGGACCGGGCGTGCAACGCGAGCGCGTTTGGCGTGTTCCCTGTCCGGTTCGGCGCCGAGCGCGCCGCAGCGGGGAGCAGGCGGCGTGCGGGCGGGGATTCGGTACGGCTTACTCGGATGTGGCGCCGCGCTGGTCCTGGCGGCGGGCGGCTGGTTCGCGATGGGCCGACCGGACCCGTCCGTGCTGATGGAGGCCCTGCCCTGGTCGGACCGGCCGCCCGAGACCGCTGAGGCCGAGCCGCCGATCGCCGTGACGGTGATGACGGCGCGGACGCAGGCGGTGCCGATCAGCTTCACCTATACGGGGACGATCATCGCGCAGCAGGACGCGGCCCTGCGGGCCCGGGTGACCGGCAACGTCACCGATCGCCCCTTCGAGCCGGGTGGCCACGTGAAGAAGGGGCAGGTGCTCTTCCGGATCGACCCGCGTCCGTTCCAGGTGGCGCTCGCCCAGGCGCAGGCCCAGGAGGCGCAGGCCAAGGCGCAGCTCCAGTTCGCGCAAGCCGAGGTGAGCCGGACCGACACGCTGGCCGACAAGGGCTACGCCTCCGAGCAGCGCCTCCAGCAGCTTCAGTCGAACGCCGCCTCCGCCGCCGCCCAGGTCCAGGGGGCCGAGGCCGCGATCGCGCGGCAGAACCTCAACCTCGACTACGCGGTGGTGAATGCCCCCTTCGACGGGCGGGCGAGCCTGTCGATCGTCAACCCCGGCGACCTCGTCATCGAGAACCAGACGCAGCTGGTCACGGTGGTGCAGCTCGACCCGATCGACGTGCAGATGGCGCTCTCCTCCGAGGATTCCGAGGCGCTGCGCGAGGCGATGCAGAAGGGCCCCGTGACCGTGGAAGTGCTGGACGAGGCCGGCAAACCCATGCGCGACGCGAAGGTCTATCAGCTCGACAACCGATTTGACCCCCGCACCGCCCGTCGCCTCGTGCGCGCCCTATTGCCGAACACCGACGAGCGCTTCCTGCCGGGTCAGTTCATCCGTGCCCGGGTGAAGACCGGCACCGAGGAGAAGCTTCTGGTCCCCACGATCGCGTTGTCGGCCAGACTCGCTCAGCAGATCGTCTACGTGGTCGACGATCAGGGTGTCGTACGCCAGAAGCCCGTGACGACGGGCGACAGCTTCGGCGAGGACACCGCGATCCTGGCCGGGCTCAAGGCCGGCGAGCGGGTGGTGACCGACCACCTTCAGGACATGCGGCAGGACCTCAAGGTTGAGATCCGGTCCGCGGAGGCCGACGGCCCGTCCAAGCCTCCGGCGACGAAGACGGGGGGCCGGGATGCGGACGATCGGGGCTGACCGCGCCATGCGAGCCATCCTCCCGCTCGGGCTGATCCTGGCGCTCCTGCAAGCATCGGCCGCGCAATCGGCCTCGCAATCGGCCTCGACGGCGGCGCCGGCGGGCTGCCGTGTCGATCATGCGCGGTACGCGGCCCTCAAGACAGGCATGACCTATCGGCAGGTGCGGGCACGCCTGGGTTGCGATGGCCGTCGCATTTCGCACCTGACGATCGGCCGGGTCCGGCGCGCGACCTATTCCTGGCCCGGACGGGGCACGTATGGGGCCAATCTCACGCTCACGTTCCGCAACGAAAGGCTCACGGACAAGGCGCAGCTCGGCCTGCGCGTGCCCTGAGCGATCCGCTCGGCCCGAGAGCGGCCTTCCTGCCAGGCCTGAGGGGCAAGACGGGCCTCGGAGCCGACCGGGTGATGACCACACGTCGGAGGCGTTCGAGCGCCGCCCCCGACGGCCCTGGCCCGTGTCGGGCGCGGCCGCGCCGACGGCAGGGGGCATCACGGTCGGGAGGGATCGCGTCCTTTCCCGGGAGAGCCCCAGGTTCCGGTCCCGCTTCAGGCGCGGTCTCGGCGAGGGGCGTCGTCGCCCACGCATGGCCGGATCGGCGGGTGACCTTGGCCGCGGCGGTGCCGGCGGCCTCTTGGCGTTTGATGCAGGGGCGACGGCCGCCTTCCCTCTGGCGGTTCGTTGAGCTCGCGGCCTCGGCGGCCTATGCATAGACCCCATGGAACTCCACGCGCCCGCCAACCGACCCTTGGCACCCATCGTCTGCCAACCGCCGCCCGCCGGAAAGGCGGCGCCGTTCCTGCCGATGAGCCGCGCCGAGATGGCGGCGCTCGGATGGGACGCCTGCGACATCGTGCTGGTGACGGGCGATGCCTATGTGGATCACCCCAGCTTCGGCATGGCCATCATCGGCCGGCTGCTCGAAGCGCAGGGGTTCAAGGTCGGCATCATCGCCCAGCCGGACTGGCAGTCGGCCGAGCCGTTCAAGGTTCTGGGCAAGCCGAAACTGTTCTTTGGCGTCACCGGCGGCAATCTCGACTCGATGGTGAACCGCTACACCGCGGACCGCCGGCTGCGCCACGACGACGCCTACACGGCCGGCGGCGAAGGCGGCCGGCGGCCGGACCGCTCGACCATCGTCTACACGCAGCGCTGCCGCGAGGCCTACAAGGACGTGCCGATCGTGCTCGGCGGCATCGAGGCGTCGCTGCGCCGCATCGCCCACTACGATTACTGGTCCGACAAGGTGCGCCGCTCGATCCTCGCGGACGCGAAGGCCGATCTGCTCATCTACGGCAATGCCGAGCGCGCCGTGGTCGAGGTGGCGAACCGTCTCGCGGCCGGCGAGGCGCCGCAGGAACTCGATGCCGTCCGGGGTGTCGCCCTGTTCCGCCGCGTGCCCGCGCATTACACCGAGCTGCCCGCCGACGATCTCGATTCGACCGACGAGGCCGCCGCCCGTCGCCCCGGCGAGACCGTGATCCGGCTCCCCGCCTACGAGCAGGTCAAGGACGACAAGGAGGCCTATGCCCGCGCCTCGCGGGTGCTGCACCGGGAGGCCAACCCCGGCAATGCCCGCCCGCTCGTCCAGCGCCACGGCGACCGCGATCTGTGGCTGAACCCGCCGCCGATCCCGCTCTCCAGCGAGGAGATGGATGCGGTCTACGACCTGCCCTACGCCCGCGCGCCCCATCCGTCCTACGGGGACGCGAAAATCCCCGCCTGGGACATGATCAAGTTCTCGGTGACGATCATGCGCGGCTGCTTCGGCGGCTGCACCTTCTGCTCCATCACCGAGCACGAGGGCCGCGTCATCCAGAACCGCTCGGAGGGCTCGATCCTGCGCGAGATCGAGAAGATCCGCGACAAGACGCCGGGCTTCACGGGGGTGATCTCGGATGTCGGCGGGCCGACGGCGAACATGTACCGGATGGCCTGCAAGGACCCGAAGATCGAGGCGGCGTGCCGGCTGCCGTCCTGCGTCTTTCCCGATATCTGCCCGAACCTGAACACCTCGCACGACGACCTGATCCGGCTCTATCGCAAGGTCCGGGAGGTGAAGGGCGTCAAGAAAGTCATGGTCGCCTCCGGCGTGCGCTACGACCTCGCGGTCCGGAGCCCCGAATACGTCAAGGAGCTCGTGACCCATCACGTCGGCGGCCGTCTCAAGATCGCGCCCGAGCACACCGAGCGCGGCCCCCTCGACCTGATGATGAAGCCGGGCATCGGCACGTATGACCGCTTCAAGGAGATGTTCGACGCCGCCGCCAAGCAGGCCGGCAAGAAATACTACCTGATCCCGTATTTCATCGCGGCGCATCCGGGCACGACCGACGAGGACATGATGCACCTCGCCCTCTGGCTCAAGAAGAACGACTATCGCGCCGATCAGGTCCAGACGTTCCTGCCCTCGCCGATGGCCACCGCCACGACCATGTATCACACCGAGATCAACCCGTTGCAGGGCGTGCGGCGCGGCGGCAGCGAGCCGGTCGACGCGATCAAGGGTATGCGGCAGCGCCGGCTGCACAAGGCGTTCCTGCGCTACCACGATCCCGAGAACTGGCCCCTGCTGCGCGAGGCGCTGCGGGCGATGGGTCGCGCGGATCTCATCGGGCCGAGGCCGGACCAGCTCGTTCCGCTCTCGCAGCCGCCGGGAACGGGCGCCGGTGCGGGCAAGGCGGGTGGCCAGCCGCGCCCCATGCGCCATCCGGGTGCGCCGCGTTTCACCACGAAGGGCGTGCCGCTGAGGAAGTGATGACCGCGCGCGGCTGATCGACGGATGTTCCGAGAGCTGCGTTCGACCGAGGCTGCATCCACATGGATCGAGCGCGGACATCCATGGATGTCGGGCGCGGACCAATGGCCACGGCTTGCGCGTGTTCGGAATCGGATGGCTTTGCGCGGTCGCGCGTGGCGACGCGGGCGCCTTCGATCCGAGGGACACGCAAGACGCCGTCAACCTGCGCTTCGGGGTCGTGGACCCTGATGGAGGATTGCGGGCCGGGAAGGCGCGAGGGCCAAGTCCGACGCGAGCGCCTTCATCCTGAGTATCCCGGCCCCGCTGGAGACGGAAAACGAGGGCCAGCTCCCCCGGCCAGTTCGAGCCGGTCGCGCACCCCTGGACGTCCGAGCCGGTGCTGCTGGTCGGCGAGGCTCGACAATCCTGCCGCGTGCGAACCCTCCGGGTCGGGAACCTCCCGCCGGTGCCTGATCCGGTCGTCGCGGTGCCTGTTGCGCAGGATCGTGAAAAGCCACGCCTTCGAGGCAGCGCCGGGCCGCTAGCTGGTTCAATGCTCCCGGGCCTTGAGCAACGTGTACTGCACGAGGTCGTCGCTCTCGGTGGCGTCGCGGTTCAGCGACAGCGCAGACCCACGCAGATGCGGCACCCCCGCGACAAGTTCGGCCGCGAAGCCGTGGCCCGACGGCGTCTCGGCCGTGTCCAGCGCCTCCAAGAGGCGCCGGAAAGAGGCCGCCAACGGGAATTTCTCATCGGGCAGCGCGACGTCTAAGTAGTAATTCCGCAGACCTCGCCGGATTTCGTCGCGCGCAGGCGAGATCACGGCACCGTGTACGGCGGGCGAGCGAAACTGTTCGGCGACATGGGGCACGCGAGTGGGCTCGCCATCGTCTTGAGGGCGGCGCCCAGGACCATCCGGCGGTCCCGCAGGCGCGATGAGCATCAATCTTGAGTCGCAGATCCCCGCGTCAATGATACGTGCGTACCGGGATAATAACATAAATTTTGGAACCTGCTTGTGCGCAACCCGTTTGTGCCCGGCTGCCGGAGGGGCAGTGAGCGCGGGACGGGGTTGGGAAGCGGTGACGGCGGACGTCGACAGGCATGAACTCGGGCCCATCATCGCCGGCCTGAGTGAGGGCGAGATCCTGGTCGAGCCCGACTGGGCCAGCGCGTGGTGTGCCAACGCGGCCGCCCCGGCGATGCAGGGTGCCGAGAGCCTGAACGAGCTCGGGCCGACCATGGACGCGTACCGGGACCGGTTCTGCCTGCGCGACCGCAGCGACCGTGGCGCCATCGAGAATCTCGCCAACCTGCGAAGGCGGGAGGTCGGTCGGGCGAAGATATCCGCCGTCAACCTGACGGTGCGCGAGCGCCAGATCCTGAACCTCGTCTGCGCGGGCCGGAATAGCGCGGCCAACGCCCGCACGCTCAACCTGTCACGCAATCACGGCGCCGCGCTCCACCGCAAGATCGGCGTCCGCAAAGGATCGGGGGCGGTCGTCTGGGGTCGAGGAAACGGATTTCCGATACAAGTCTCTGGAGCAAAATGATTACCGTACCGGTATAATTTGCTCATTGAACACGGAGACGGGACGATCATCTCATCGTCGGTGCAGGGTTTTCTCGAACACGACGGAGCACCCATGGCCGAAGACAGGAGTTCCACTTCCGCCGAGCACCTCAAGGGCTCGGTCAAAGAAGCCCTCGGCAAGCTCACCGGCGACATCCGGGTCGAGGCCGAGGGGCGACGGCAGAAGCGCGAGGCCCGCGCCGCCAAGTCCGTCGGGATCCAGCCCGCCAAGCCGGGTGGGGACTGACGCGAATTCGACCGGCGCCCCGACGCGGAGGCGCCGACCCACACCACCATCACGCAAGGAGAACGACATGGTTGACACGGATCGGATCACGGGCGCCGCCAAGGAAATCGGCGGCAAGGTGCAGGGCGCGGTGGGCGATCTGACCGGCTCGCGGCGGGACTCGGTCGAGGGGCGCGCCCGCGAGGCGGCCGGCCAGGCCGAGAACCTCTACGGCCAGGCCAAGGACACCGTGCGTGACGCGGCCGAGCACGTCGCCGACACCGCCCGCGATATCGGCGGCCGAATTCGCGAGACCGTGGGCGGCCTCGTCGGCTCCGACGACGTCGAGGATCGGGCGCGCCGCGCGCAGGGCGCCGCCGAGGATCACTTCGACCGGGCCCGTCGCTCCGTGCGCCGCGCCGCCGACGACGCCTCCGATTACGCGGAAGACGCTTACGAGCGCGGCGCTCGCGCCCTGCGCCATGGCCAAGGCGGTGTGAGCGGCCAGGTCGCCGAGTACCCCCTCGCCTCCCTGCTGATCGCCGGCGCCGTCGGCTTCGGCCTCGGCCTGCTCGTCTCGGGCACCCGCGACTGAGCCGCCGACCCACGACTTCGAACGACCCAAGACCCGGAGTGAAAGAGTGACCATCCAGACGACCGCTTCCCCCCTCGCCACGACAGCCACGCAGGCCGACACGCGTGCCGTGCTGCTCAACCAAGTGTCCTGGGGGGCCATCTTCGCCGGCGCCGTCACCGCCCTGGTGACCCAGGTCATCGTGAACCTCGTCGGCGTCGGGGTGGGCCTGGCCTCGGTGGGCACGACGGCGGCCGACAATCCCTCCGCCTCCACCGCCTCGATGGGCGCCGGCATCTGGTTCGTGGCCTCGGGCATCGTCGCCTCGCTGGCCGGCGGCCTGATCGCCGGCCGGCTCTCGGGCAAGCCCCTGCCGGGCGCGGCCGCCCTGCACGGTCTCGTCTCCTGGGCGGTGACGACGCTGGTCGTGCTCTACCTGCTGACCTCGGCCGCCAGCGGCCTGGTCGGCGGCACGCTGAGCACGGTCTCGGGCGCGCTCGGCGGCGCGGGCAACCTCGTGGGCGGCACCGTGCAGACGGCGGCCCAGGCGGCGGCGCCGTCGCTGTCGAAGATCTCGAACCCGCTGGACGGCATCGAGCAGAAGGTCCGCCAGCAGGCCGCCGGCCAGGACCCGCAGGCGGCCCGCGACGCGGCGGTGGCGGCGGTGCGCGCCGTGCTGACCGGTGACCCCGCCCAGAAGGAGCAGGCCAAGAACCGCGCCGCCGACGCCCTGGCCAAGGCCCAGGGTATCTCGCCCGACCAGGCCAAGGCGCAGATCGACGACTACCAGAAGCAGTACGAGCAGGCCGTCGCTACCGCCAAGCAGAAGGCTGAGGCCGCGGCCGTGACGGCCAAGTCGGCCGCCACCCAGGGCGCGTTCTACGCTGCCATCGCCCTGATCCTCGGCGCGCTGGCGGCCTTCTTCGGCGGTCGCCTCGGCGCCCCGAAGCCGGCGACGCTCCTCTCCTCCTACGACGCCCGCCGCGTCTGAACCCCTTCACCGGCCCCCGCCCACGGGCGGGGGTCTTCACCGGCCGGAGCATCCGGCCTCACTCGCGAAGCAGGAGCGCACGATGAGCAGCACCACCGACAAGCTCAAGGGTCTGGCCAACGAGGCCGTCGGCAACGTCAAGCAGGGCGTCGGCAACGTGACCGGCAACGACAAGCTCGTGGCCGAGGGCAAGGCGCAGGAGCTGAAGGGCGAGGCGCAGAAGACCGTGGGCGACGTCAAGGACGGCGCCAAGAACCTCGCCGACAAGGTCACCGGCAAGCACTGATCGCGACTCCAGCGGCGCCGGTACGGCCGGCGCCGCCCGAGAGAGCCGTGTCCGATGAGCAGAGGAGTGAACCATGAACCGCGACCAGATCCGTGGCGCGTCCCGTCACCTCCAGGGTCGCGCCCAGACCGCCGTCGGCGGCCTGACCGGTGATCCGATCCGCCAAGTGCGCGGCGCCGCCAATCAAGTGGCCGGCGGCGCACAATACGCCTACGGCCGCGCCCGCGACCGGGCCGAGGACCTCGCCGAGGACGGCCGTCACCTCGCTCACGAGGTCTGGGAGCGCGCCGACGACCTCATCGAGGACGGCCGCCATGTCGCCCAGGAGGCCCGCCGCCGGGTGCAGACCAATGGCCGCCGCGCGATCCGCTATGCCGATGCCAACCGCACCACGACGCTGCTCGCCTTCGTCGGCGTGGCCTTCGCGCTCGGCTGGCTCGCTCGTTCCTCGCGCTGACACCGCGCCAACTTGGAGATCCCGATGATCCGCAAGCTTCTGACCGCCTTCCTGCTGCCGCGCGTGATCGCCTTCGTCACGCGCCGCGTCACCGGCCGGGCGACCACGCCGCCACGTCGCGGCTACTGACCGCCAAGCCCGGCGATTTCTGCCGATCCATCACGGAAAGGACGCGACATGAGCAAGGGATACCCCTCGATGACCGCCCTGCTGGGCCTGCTCGCGGTGGCGGGCTACCAGAACAGGGACAAGATCGCGGAGTGGCTCGGCACCCCCGCCCGGGATGCCCATGGGTCGGTCGTGCCGCCGGTGGCGCGGACCTCCCCGGCGACCGGGTCCGCGGCTCCCTCCAACCTCGAGCGCGTGCTCGGCGGGGTCGGCTCGGCCGGGGTCGGCGGCCTGCTGGCCAGCGGGTTGGCCGAGCTCGTCGAGCACTTCACCAAGGGTGGCCACGGCGAGACCGCGAAGTCCTGGGTCAATCAGGGCGCCAACCGCGACATCGCCGAGCCGGACCTTGAGCGCGCCATCGGCCCGCTGACCCTGGAGCACCTCACCCAGCAGACCGGCCTGAGCCGCTCGGAGATCCTTTCGCGCCTGTCGCGCGAACTGCCGTCCGCCATCGACCGCTACGCGACGGACGGCCGCCGCTTCGCCTGACAGCGAGACCCGAACGTCCCGGTCGTACCATGGGGCGGCCGGGCAGCCGACCAGGGCCGGCATCAGGCGGCAGCTTGCACGATGCGGGGGAACCGTCACGCCATGATCACCGCCCTGCGTCGCATCCTCATCACGGCGCTCATCGCCGCGCTTGCCGGCCTCGGTGTGGTCGTGGCCCTGCTCGGCCGGCGCCCGCGGACACGCCTCATGCAACGGACCGCGGTCCCGGTCCCGGTTGCGGCTCCCGTGCCGGCCCCCCGCACGACCGGCGGCAGGCGGGGGCTGTCTATCGGGCTCGTGTGCCTGTTGATCCTGACGGGGCTGGCCGGGCTCGTCTACGAGCGCCATGACGCGACCTTCGGGGTCGTGTCTCGCGCGCCGGACGGCGCGGGCCAGACGCTCGCCGCCCTGCCGCCGTCCGACACCGGGACCGCCCGCACGCCGAGCCAAGCGGACGAGAGGACGACCCAGTCGGCGCGGACGCGCGAAGAGCCCGGCCCACCGGCCAACCGTCCGCCTTCGCGCCCGTCGGCATCGGCCGCGCCGGGGTTCGACGTCGTGCGCGTCGAACCGAACGGCGACGCCGTGATCGCCGGACGGGCGGCGCCGAACGCGTCCGTCGAGGTGCTCGTCGATGGCCAACCCGTGGCGCGCGCGCAGGCCGATGCCGGAGGGCACTTCACCCTCACGCCACCGCCCCTCCCGGCCGGGAGCAGCGAGATCGGGCTGCGTTCGACGGATGCGAAGGGCGACACGCAACGGTCGTCGACCCGCGTCGCGGTGGTGGTCGCGCCGGCCCGGGATGCCAGACCCCTCGTCGCCCTGTCGTCGCCCGACGCGCCGACTCGGGTCCTGTCCCGGCCGGATGGCCCGGCCCCGGGTAACCCGGCTCCCACGACGGTGCCGGGTCCGCCGAACGCTGGGCGAGACGAGCCGGGCGCCAATGCCGGCATCCCGACGACGGGTATCGGGACCGGCGCGCGCCGAGCAGGCGGGGCGACGTCGCCGACCGATCCCAGACCCCGAGGGGCTCGCCCGGCCGAGAAGCCCGTCGCCGACGCGACGACGGCATCGCCCAAGGTCGTCAGCATCGATGCCCAGGACGGAGGCAAGCTCTTCGTCACCGGACGGGCAGCCCCCGGGGCCAGCCTGCGGCTCTACCTGAACGATTCGCCGGTCGCCCCGGCAACGGTGGGCCGCGACGGCACCGTGACATTCACCATTGGCCAGGGTGTGAAGCCCGGCGACTACAGGGTCCGGCTCGATCTGGTCGATCCCGCGACGGGCAAGGTCGGGGATCGGGCAGAGGTGCCGTTCACGGCGCCCGGTGCCGGCCACGACGAGGGGGTGGAATACGCGGCGACTCAACAGGGCGGAGTTCCGCAGAACACCGTGCCAAACCCGTCGGAGCGAGGGCCCCCCGAATATGCCGCCGCGCCGCGCGCGAATCCGGCGGACCCGGCGCGACCCACCGGCACCGGCAGCTTGGCGGCTGACGTTCCGTCCGGGGCCATGGCGGGCTCCGCCGAAGTCTACGTCCCCCGGATCGAGACAGTCCGCATCGTGCGTGGCGACAATCTTTGGACGATCAGCCGCCGGACCTACGGCGAGGGCGAGCGCTACACGCTGATCTTCGACGCCAACCAGGACCAAGTCCGCGATCCGGACCTCATCTATCCCGGACAGGTCCTCGTGCTCCCGGACAAGGACGTCGTCGACGCCGGCCAGACCGGCAAGCGCGACTGACTGGGTTATCTCCCACGCTGCGAAGACTGGGTTCGCCGCGTGGGCGGATTTGTGCGGGTTCGTCTGGGCGGCGGGTCAACCTCGGTTTGGGATGGCTATGACGCCGCCAGGCCGGTCCGATACAGCGACCAACCGGACCTGTGCGACGTGACAGGGCCGGATGGCATGGCCAGGCGCTGCCGAGCACTCCGTGCCGGCCCCTGGCGCCTCCCTGTCGGCTTCGACGGTCCGGGCGCTTGCGAAGGACGCATCTTGTCGATGCTCCAGCCGCCTGCGTGTTGCAGAGCGGGGCCGCGCCCGTGCGGCGCCGCGCGCTGACGCGGCGCCGACTCCGGTTCAGTAGCTGACGTAGCCGCCGGTGCCCTGAGAGGGGCGCACCGGGCCACCGGTATTCACGGACGGGGCTGTCCGCTGGCGCTCGGCCTGACGGTTGGCCAAGGCGCGGCCGGCGGCGCAGCCACCGACGGCGCCGAGGACGCCGTGCCCGGCATAATGGCCGGCGATGCCGCCGACGATGGCACCCTTGATGCAGCCCTTCGCCTCGGCCGCCTGACCGGCGGCCAGAAGGGCACTCGCCGCCACAGCGGCCACAGCGACACGCTTCATCATGATAATCTTCCCTCCGCGGCATCTCCGTGGCCGCAGTGACGATTTAGGTATTCAGAGCGCGTCATGAAGATGCCGTGGTGCAAATTTCCATGAATTTCACCACTTGAATTTCCGAGGCATACTACAGAATGACGATCCGCTCGCGTCGATGCTCCGCAATGACGAAAATGAACATTGCTTGAACGGAGGCGAGCCGTCGATGGAAGAGAGGGTTGCTCCTGTCCTGGGCGTTCGCCGCGTCAGGTCTTCGTGACGCGACCGGCCTGGCCTGCCGACATGGGCCGGCCGCCCGACCTGATCCTCCGGCGGCTCCGGACGACCTGACGGAGGACGACGGAGATCTGGTCGGCCGAGCAGGGGGTGTGCCGGAGCTCGAAGCCGTTCGCGCCCTCCTCCGCGTTGGTCGCCATACCGCAGAGCCACGGCGTGGATGCGCTGCCGACCGGTCTCGTCCGAGCGCCCGAGATCACGCAGAGAACCGTTCTCGACGCACCGCCGGATGGTTCCACGCTCCGTCAAGCTGAAGCCTTCGCGTTTCAGGCGTGCATCGCGTTCGCTGTCGTGCCCCGCCGCGAAATCCTTCGTGGCCACCAGTGCCTGCAGGCGAGCGAAGGCGCCGAATTCCCGCTCACGTTTCTCCAAGAGCGAAAACCCGTCGCCGATCGAGCGCCATGCGCCCTTCCCGTAAGCAGCCCTTCGTCGGCCGTCCGGCAATTTCGGCTCGGGGTGGGAGCCGACTTCAACTTGTCGTCTCGAAACAAACAGCGCGAGACATCGGACACCATCAGTGAGCGCAGATCAGGCGGCCTTCACGCCTGCCAGGAAGCGCGAGACTTCCTGCGTCAGGTTCTCCGCATGATGTGCAAGCTCCCGGGCCGCACCGAGCACCTGAGTTGCCGCGGCGCTCGTCTGGCCTGCACCCTCGCGCACGTTGGTCATGGCCGCCGTCACGAGGCTCGTCCCCTGCGCGGCATGAGCCACATTCCGCGCGATCTCCTGCGTCGTGGCGCCCTGCTGCTCCATTGCTGCTGCGATCCCAATGGATGTGTCTGAGATCTCGCCGATGACGCGTTCCAGGTCCTGGATGTCCAAGACCGCTTGATGCGTCACGGCTTGAATCTCGGCGACCTGCTCACCGATCTCACCGGTTGCCTTCGTGGTCTGACCAGCCAAGTGCTTTACCTCCGCGGCGACGACGGCGAAGCCTTTCCCAGCCTCGCCAGCGCGCGCCGCCTCGATCGTGGCGTTGAGCGCCAGCAGATTGGTCTGCGACGCGATGTTGGAGATTACCGACACGACTGAGCTGATGCGCTCGGCGCTGACGGTAAGCTTCTGAACTGTAAGGTCCGTTTGTTTCGCCTTGTCGACGCCTTGATAGGCGACACCGGCTGAATGGCCGACCTGCTGGACGATTTCCTGCACGGACGCGGACATCTCCTCGCTGGCTGCGGCGACTGTTTGGACGTTGACCGACGTCTGGAGCGCCGAGCCGGCGGCGGCCACAGTCTGCTCTGTGGTTTCGGCAGCCGTAACCGCCATAGCATTGGCGGTGGCCTCCATTTCGGTGGCCGCGCCTGCCAGCCCCTGAACAAGGGCGGAGACGTTGTGCTCGAACTCCGTCATCATCACGGCCAGCACGCTCACCCGGCGCAACTTGAGTTCGTTCTCGACAGCCTGCGCCTCAGCAAGTTTCCGGGTGAGTTCAGCGTTGCGCGTGGCTTCCGCCGTGGCATGCTCGGATGCCGTCATCGCCTTCGCCAATTGATTGACCGCCAGCATGAGCGCGCCGGCCTCGACAAGAAGGATCACGGCGTGGATGACGACGCGGGTGTAATCAGCGCCGTCCGGAAATACGGCTGCCGGATAGAGCACGTTCAGAGCGAGATGATGGATAGCGACCACACCCGTGGCTGCAAGGATGGCGCTCCAGCAACACCAGCCGGCCACGACGGCGAGAGCGGCGAAGAACAGCATGTGCATGTCGATTTGCAGATGCGTTCCTGCCGTGCCGAACACCACCAAGCCAACGAGCGACATGGCTGCAGCGGAAGAGAGCCGGCGTGTGATCGCCGCTGGGCCATTGACGCGTGCGACCAGTCCGACAACGACGATCAGTGCGCCTCCAAAAGCAGCCGCAGCAGCAAGATTGGCGTCCGTGGCCCAGGCCGTGAGGACGGCCACGATATAGAGCAGGCCCAGCCCCCCAAGCATCACAGGCATGAAGGCGTGGCGCAGCGCCGCGAGGTTACTGACAGGCGTCATAGCTGGTGAGTTCCAATCGTGGATGATGACGCAGAGGCCTTGGGCAAGCAGCCGCTCACCGCGGTAGCTGCAACGACAAGGGTCGCGCCCTCTCGGTAGAGCGCCCACACAAGATTCGGTGGGGCAGAGCTGAGGATCAGGATGTGCCCGCGCGGCGACATCCACAGAATCCGAACGTCGACACCAGCGATCGCCGCAGGCGTCAGTTCATCAGGGCTGAGGCGTAAGACCGCGACAGGCTCATCGTGCCGCGGGCTGAGCGACAGGGTGGCAGGGCCGAGCCCACAGAGAAGGATTAAGCCGCCGACGAGGATGCTGTTTGCGCCTCTCGATCGAATGGGTCGTCCGGGCGGGTCAAAAATCGGCCGAGCCTGCGTCATTCTCTTTCATGTATGGGTCGTAGAGATTCTTTCGCCCCTATCGCCCCAAAATCTTATATAAAGCCTTTATAAAACTATATTCTGGGACCTCGTGGGTGTTTACCAAGTCTACTACAAGTAGTGTGGTTCAAATTTCCGTGATCGGGTTGGGTCAAGCAGGCCTGTCGACTCTCTCCGTTGCTTCTCTGGTATTTCGGAAGGCAGCCTCAGTCTCGATCGAGCACAGTCGGGATCGGGCTGTCCGTAATCTGACCTACTGATCATCGGGGCAGGCTTTTAGTGGGCGAGCGGCAACATCCGCTTCGATGCCTTCGCGCTCAGAACCGGACCGGCAGAAATCACCCTGAGCGGCCCTCCCGTGTCCGACCCAACCCGGCCGCCCCGACTGCTCCCTGTCGTTTCCGCAAGCAGACGCCCCGCTAGACCACCGACAAGTCCGGCAGACTGATGGAGGAAGGGCTACGAAACGGCGTGCGGATTCTATCCTCTCGGGAGGTATCCGATGCACCGTGGAGCGAGGTTTCGGCGGCTCGCAAGCGCCGATTGCCATCGTCGAAATGATTCACTGAAGGGGTCATGACCTAACATGCATTAGATCATTCGCCAGCTTGTTGAATCAAAATTGACCTATTTCTGAAAAATTCAAGCTTTATACCGATTGATGCAAAAGTCCTGGAGGCAATTCTGCGACCGCTACAGCGTCCGCGACACTCGCGGCGCTGCCTACCTTGGGTATTTTTTTAACAATTTTAAATAAGAAACAGACGAACACACACTCGGAAACCATTATGAGGCCACCTGTCCTCATCGAAGAAGACGACCGCGTGGCAGCACTCGCCGCGTATGATCTCGTCGATACGGTGCCGGCACCTGCCTTCACGCAGATCGTCAGCTTGGCTGATCCGCCCCCAATGAAGTGGTCCGCCCTTTGGTATGGCTTTGAGCCTGGAGGACGGATCGATGTCGAGGAAGCGACCCAAGCCTGAGGAGATC
>NZ_FPBW01000079.1:0-1707 GCF_900116795.1 Methylobacterium sp. UNCCL125
CCAGATCCATACGCGTCAGGACAGACGCACGATCCCGCTCGCCTTCAGCTCAAAACACGTCGCCAGCCAAACCCTGGTGAATAAAGCGGGTTAGATAAGACGGCGATGGTTCCTGCACGATGGAAGAACGACCGATAGGCATCTGTTGCAGCAGGAAGACGTTCAGTTTCTACCAACGGAGGCTGTGAAGTGCTTTGACGCCTCCCTGCGAGTAGAAAAGCGCGTTCGAGGTGGCCGCCGAGTTGAATGATCATGTAAGTCTCGTCATTGAATTGTTGACCTTCACTTTTGTCGATGAAGGTATGAGGTTTCGGTGTTATACTTGTTCGATAGCAAGGTTTATTAATTATGTCGTTCGTGATCAGATTGAATATTGCGCTAGCGCCTCCATGAATAGATGGAGCTTGGTTTCGATTGCGGCAGCCGTTAAGGCGTCAAAGTCGAGCGGAGTCTCGATGTTGAGACAATGAACAAGGCGGTCATCGCCATCCCGAGACGCGTCGTAGATTTCAACACGACACTGCACGTATTGCTCTAATCGATCATGATAGAAGCTTAGGGTAGGAATTTCATAAAGATTGATCCCATTCGGTAGTGCGGTATCGGAGAGGATCAATCGTATACCGGCACCGACGACAGCAAGGGCTTCGTCGGTGTGATCGTTATCAGTGACGACGTGATGAGCGTAGTTGCCGAGTGAACCGGCGCGGCTAAATGCGTGCATGGTCGGCTCAATCACTTGATCTCTGAGTTCGGCGAAGCGGGTAACATTCTCAAAAGGCTTAGCTTTAGCCAACTCGGGATATTGCAACAAAGCGATCTGCAGTCTTTTATGACGCTGCTCCATATTGTGAAGCCGAATACGGTTCGCTGCTGTGTTGTCATCAAGTGAAGATTTGCTCATGTTGCGCACCGTTATCCATTACAATTCTTGAGCTGATTTTTTTACAGTTTCTAGAGTCATGTGGGCGCTTTTTGGCGCATGTCCACCCCTTGTGTTTATATTAATCGGAAAGCGATCAGTCACAGCGTAGCGAGGCCCAGAACACCCCTCAATGGGCAGCAAAAATTTCTTATCCTTAAGCATGAGGTAACGTGCTACATCCTATAATTATGTCTGTTATGTTTTACGGGCAGTATGTAGGGAATCGATTTCATAATATCATAGTAATATTTTTTAAATTCAGGGATTATCATTGACGGTTTGTCCTTATGGGATTTACAAAGGAATATTTACACTTAATTTGATTTCATTATTACATTTATTAAGTATACAAGCTCAAGATATAAACGATAAATAACTGTCATATGAATGCATCCATTGGCATTGTATAGATTTTATGAAATTGCAGTCAAAACTAGTCATAAAAGCTGGGACTTTAAGAGCTTGATTGTCAACCACACCCAGGCCGGGAGGTCCATGCTTTAACAGGGGCAACCAGTCGATCTGGCTCTTGGTGACGTCGGTGAACCAGGTTGAAGTCATTCGATTGTCATCTCCCCCCCGTATCGGAAAACGCGATCGAATATTCTCTTTGATCTAGGAATCGATTGGCGACTGATGCTGTCCATCTACGACCTTCAAGTTACCTATCCGGGGCGGTTAACCGCCCTGAGTGTCTGTCCGGCGACATATTGAGTGATGTGAGGGGTTTGTGATTTAAGGCGGCCTGTGTGGAGGCTGCCGATGTGGACGACCGAGAACCG
>NZ_FPBW01000042.1:0-41069 GCF_900116795.1 Methylobacterium sp. UNCCL125
CTGCAGTTCTGCAGCGGTGTCAGGCCCAACGAGGCCGCGAACTGCCGACCGGAGCGGAAGCGTTCGGGCTCGCTCACCGAGGCGGCCAACGCGGTTGCCGACACGATGCCGACACCCGGGATCGTCGCCAGGCGCTGCGACAGGTCGCTGTCCCGATGCCAGGCGAGCAACTCCTTCTCCAGTCGGGTGAGCTGGATCTGCACGGCACCGATCTGATCGGCCAGCCCGGTCACCACGCGCTGGGCGAGCGGCGGCACCTCGGCCGCGTCTCCGGCCGAGAGCCGGGCCGCCAGTTCGAGCGCGTGCCGCAGGCCCCGCGCCATCTCGATCCCGAACTCGGCGAGCAGGCCGCGGATCATGTTCACCAACTGCGTGCGTTGCTTGACCAGCAGGTCGCGCGTCCGGTGCAGCGCCAGCGCCGCCTGCTGCTCGGTCGACTTCACCGGCACGAAGCGCATGCTCGGGCGCGTGACCGCCTCACAGATTGCAGCGGCATCGTTCGCATCGGTCTTGCCGCGCTTCACATACGGCTTCACGTAAGCCGGCGGCATCAGCCGCACGTCGTGGCCCAGGCTCATGAGCTCCCGGGCCCAGTGATGCGCCGTGCCGCACGCCTCCATGCCGACCAGGCAGCGCGGCAGCTTGGCGAAGAACGGCACGACCTGCGCCCGCCTCAGAGCCTTGCGCACGACGACGTGCCCAGCTGCGTCGACGGCGTGGACCTGGAAGATGCTCTTGGCCAGATCGATGCCGACGGTGGTGATCTCCATGGGGATGGCTCCTGCATGAGCGTGGCTGCTGCTTCGGCAGCGACCACATCTTGGCACCGAGATGCCGTCAGTCGGAGCGGGAGCCATCCACCCCATCTGCTTTTGGACAGTTCGTGCATACAAGCGGGCCTTCCTGGCAGGCTACGCATCGGCGACCTCGAAGCTCTGCGAGCCGCCCGAGACCTGCATCACGACCGGCGTCCGCCCCTGCGTCGGCCGCACCGAACTCCCAGGGCCACTTCCGTTTCGACCCAAGTGCGGGAGCGCGTCTGACATTGAAGGTCTTCAGCGTCGTGGCGGCGCGGTTTGTCGGCAAAGCCAGCGTGCGATCACATGGTGGTGCTTCACGCCGAACCGTACCTCCGATCCCCCTATCTTCATGGGCGACATCGAAGGGACGGTCGAGAATGCGACAGGTGAAAGTCAGGCTGATGGAGTCGGGTCTGCGCCCCCGGCGGACGCGCTTGGAAATCCCCGGTTGGGCGGGCGATCCCGAGCCCCGCACGAACGGTTCGCAGGAATATGCCTGGCACTGCATCCCCTTTTCGGAGGCGGCCAAGGGCGGGATCGAGCTGTTCTACCCCTACGACAGCGAGCTGCGCGTGAGCACTCGGGACGGAAAGCTGGTCTTCGAGGGAGCGTTCGCCGAGCCCGGCGAACCAGGGCCGCAAGGGCCGCCGTTCCGGAGCTTCGGCGACGCCTACTACACCTACCAGATCCTCATCGACCTAAAGGTGGATGAAGGTTGGGCGATCAAGACCGAGACCCACCCTCGCTTCTACACCGACCGGACCGGAACCGTGCCGGTCGCGGTACCGGCCCTGATCCGGCACTGGTGGCCGATGATGTACTTCATGGTGTTCAAGGCCCCGGACGAGGGCCGCACCCACGTGTTCCGGAAAGACGAGCCGTTCATGCAGGTCACCGTCGTCCCGGCCGAGGCCGACTTCGAGCTTGTGCCCATGTCCGAGGAAGAGGCGGCCGAGCGCGAACTCCAATCGCGGCGCATCTACGCCAGCCGCGAGACGCTGGCGGCGGACTCGCAGTGGACCTCGGCGACCCACACCGTCTTCGACGGAACCTACCGGCGCATCCTGGGCGCCGCCAAGAGCCAGCGGTGAGGCCGGACGGGGTGGGAACCAGCCACCCCGCCGCAGCCGGCTCAGTACCCGTACGGCACGTAGTAGCCGTGGTGATGATGGTGATGATGGTGATGGTGGTGGTACCGCCGGTAGTACCGGTGGTGATGATGGTGATGGTGATAGAACGGCGGGTAGAAGCCGTGATGATGGTGATGATGATGATAGTAGTATTGCGCCTGCTGGACCGTGGCCTCGCCCTCGGAGGCTGCCGGTAGCAGTTCGGCTTTCGCCGCGGCCTCGTCCGCCTCCTTGAGGAGCGCAACCGCGTTGGGGATGGGCTTGAGCAGGTCGGCGTAGCTCTCGGCCTGCATGGCCGCAGTCAGCCTGGTCTCGGCGGGCATCGCGGCCTGCGCCGGGTCGGCGGCCGCGAGCAGGGTGACGGCCCCGATCAAGCCAGCGACTGTCTTGTCCATCGACGGAATCCTTCCTTGCACGGCGCGGCCCGCCCCCGAAGAAGCGCGGACGGAAGCGCCGCCGGAAACACCACCCGCCATAAAGCCGTTCCGGCTTGCCCAGCGCTCGGCAATCACTTCTCCGGCATGAGCATCCAAGTGTATGCTGCCACTCGCTATTGCCGACGTAGATCTTTGGTGAAATGAAATTTAGTGGATTTTCTTCGCGTCCTCAGTTGCTGCATCTGGCGCGACTACGGCATTGAGTCGTTGGCGTAACCCAGCGGCGCGTGCATGCCGCTTTTCGAGAAGACGGCGATGACGGGACGCTGGCCGTGGGCCTAGCTCGGTCGTGGACTCATAAAGTCCGCAGCCAGACCCGCAGGGCTGCGAGCTTGACGCTGGCGAGGAAGTTGTCGGGGTCGTTGTCGTAGCGGGTGGCGACGGCGCGGAAGTGCTTGATCTTGCTGAAGAAGCGCTCGACTGAGTGGCGGTACTCGTACGGGAACGGGCTGAACGCCAGGACCTGCTGACGGTTGGGCATCGGCTTCACGTTTGCCCACGCGCCCTGCTCCGCCATCCGGGTGCGTAGCGCGTCCCTGTCGTAGGCCCGGTCACCCAACAGGATCTGAGCTGCACCCAACCCGCCCAGCATGTCGGCCGCCGCGCGTCCGTCATGCACTTGGCCTTCCGTGCTCTTGAGCACCACCGGACGGCCCTCGGCATCCACCAGCGCGTGGATCTTGCTCGTCAGGCCGCCGCGCGAGCGACCCATGCCACCGGATCGGCCGTCTTTTTTGGGGCGCAGGCAGCGTGCTGGTGCACCCGCACGCTGGTGGCGTCGATCATCTGCAGGTCGCCCTCGTAAGCCTCTGACACGGAATCCAGAAGCGGACCCCAGATGCCGCGCTTGCGCCAGCGCCGGAAGCGGTTGCCGCAGGTCGTATGCGGGCCGTAGCGCGCCGGAATGTCGGCCCAGGGCGCGCCCGTGCGCAGCCGCCAGACGATCCCGTCCAGCACCCGCCGGTCATCCACGCGCTCCTTGCCGCGCACGTCCGTCGGCAACAGCGGCTCGATCACCGCCCACTCCGCATCCGTCAGATCAAACCGCGCCATCCACGCCTCTCCTGCTCAGAGGGCTAACGATGGCGCGGCTCAACCGTGCCAGCCATTATGGGTTCGCGACCTAACGCTTCTTGCCCAGCTCGGCCGCGATGTCCTTGGTCATTCGCCCGACTTTGCGATGCGCGGCCGTAAGCTGGTCCTGCGTGACACCCCAGCGCTTCATCCAGAACTCGACAGCCTTGCGTTCCGACAGATCGAGGCGGTCCTTGTCGATGAAGCCACGCTTGTCCTTGAGGCCGGCCATGGGGATCCTGTTGGGTTGAAGACCTGCGGTCTGTGAAGAATCTCACGACGGACTGGCGAAGCATGAGCGCGAGGCGTCGCAAGCTAAGCTCTTCGCATTCGTGAAATCAGAAATAGTAAAAATTTATACGATAACTGCTTGTCAGGCGAACAGAGCGGCTAATCTCCGGGCACTTTCTGCTCGGCTTGATATTTGAGCCACATCGCACGATCAACTTCGGCGCGCTTGATACGGTCGGACTCTTTCTCATGCGTCAGCCACAGGACAACGCCGACCATCGTCGCTAGGACGAGCGGGCCGAGGAAAAGAACAACCATCTGTGCGAGCGTCAGGCTCACGCGCGCAGGGCTCCGAGCAGGCGTCTGGCCACCAGATGTAGTATGCCTGCCAGGAGACTCCAACCAACCAGGAGAGCGCTAGCTGTCAGCGCGCTGGCGGTGCCCGAGAAAATCGCCACTGACGGAGAGATACCGCCGACAGCCACGGAAGCGACTGCGACGCCGTTGACCCACATCGCTGTCAGCTTCGCCCGCTCATTGCGGATCAGCTTGGCGTCGTCGGGGCTCAGTGGCGGGATTTCGGTATCGGCCATGACACGGGGCAGCTCGGAGCAACCGAGGGGTTGAATAGAGGCTCGATCCGTGAGGTTATTTAGAACAAATCAGGAACAAAATCCAGGGTCGATCTCGCCTTATCGCGCGCTTTGGCGCCACCATCCCCAATATACGAGAGCCCGGATTTCGGCGGTCATCGGCAGCGGAGGCGGCCCCGATGATGAGCGTGCCCGCTTCTCGGATGGGGTCGGCAGCGGCTTCTAAGCGCGCAATTTGCGCTCAGATGCCGGTAGCTAGGCCAAGCCCAGCTTCACGTGCGCCTCGGCGGGCGTCATCTGCCGAATGGCTTCCTCGGAAAAGCCAAGCTCACGAAGCGCCGCCCGCTGCCGGTTCGTGATCATCAGCGACAAGGCAGGAGACGTTTCAGGCGCGGTGCCCGTAGTGTTCAGCTCGGTGTCCTCGGCGCGGCCGACACGGTCGAGGAACGTTTCCTTTGCCGCAGCCTGATCCAGGCTCAGCCGAAGGTCGTCATCAGTTCCCGCCATTCCCGGCCCTCATTGCTGCTCTGCCGGCCTAAGGTGTGCGTCGGATCAGCAAGGGGACGACGGTACAGCCCGCTCTGACGAAGCAGCAGGCTGTGGCCGTCAGGGCTGTTCCGTGAGGGCGGATCTCGCCTACCGTCGCCCCGAGTGGAAGCGGTGACGCCAGCCCTCATTGAGCCTGCGCTCCTCAGCGCTCTCCTCCGGGACAGCGTCCAGACGCAGCAGGATCATCGCAAAGCCGTTCTTCTGAAGGTAAACCTGCTCATAGAGGTCCGGAGCGTGGAGGTCGCGCTTCACATCGATCCAAAGATCGGCACTGCACGCGACGGTGTCGCTCGCGATATTCGGCTGGTTCGGACTGCTGTGATAGAGCGAGCCTGTCGGAACCGGATTGCCGGCCGCGTGGATGATGGTCGGAAAGGAGAGGCTACGGTAGCATCGCTGCACCCGGCCTTTGCCCGCCACGACGATGGCAATCCGCTCAGGATGGTACTGCACGTAGGCCCGAGCCGCCGCCTCCTTTCTGACCGCGAAGTCGCGCGCGAGCACAAGAACGTGTTGCAGATCGGGCTCGCGAAAGGCCGCCATGGCTCCCCGCAGGAGGTGCGGAGGCATCAGTATGAGAGTGGCGAAGCGGTTGGCCTCCACCTCCCTGCGCTGCCGCTGATCGCCCTCCTTCGCTGTGACGCAGAGCAGGTCAGAATTCTTGCACAGGAACCGGCCGGGCTGATCCGGGACGTGGTGCGCCATGAGGAAGTGGCCGAGTTCGTGCGCGATGGTGAAGCGGCGACGCGGTTCGCCCACGCGCTTGGCGAGGATGGTGCCATCAGACCGCTTCGCGTCGGTAACGAGGCCGCCCTCGAACTCGTCGATGTCGATGTCTTCGATCCGGCGGATGCCGAGTCGCGCGCAGAGCTCTTGGATCGGCACCGGCACCGGAAGGTTCGGCTCGGCCTGTAGGATGCGTTTGACGAGCGCCTCCGGCGAGCCCGCGTCCACGAGATCCATCCTGCTGACCGACATCCGCGCAGCCCCTTTCCGCCCCTGAGCCGATCCATCGGGCCGCCCCGCGCCCGCGATCCAAAGATCGGACTGTGGAGAGTTTGTGCGGGCGGTAACTCAACTGCGCCATCGCGAGCGAGGGCCATACTGACGCGGCTCGGCGGCCCCGAGATCCCAACGGCATCAGTGAGGCTGAGATTGATCCTCGGCACCGATGTGCGCGACCGCCAACTCAATCAACGCCACCTCCTGGGTCGGTTCATCACCGGTCATAGAATGCTTGCTCGCTAAGGCTGAATGCGAGCGCGTGCCCTATCTGAGGGATGCGTCCCCACGCTCGTTATGGTCAAGCTTGCGACAAACGGGGGATGAGCAGTGACCGAAGGGCCAAGTACCAGAGCCCCCGAGCGGGCTCGCCAATCCGATCTCGCGCGCTTCCTTCTCCGCAGCGTGGCAGTCAGCTTGAGCGCGGCTGTGCTGGCGGCCTGCGCGACTCTTGCCCAACCGGGGCCGGGCGGACGGCTGAAGGGTAAGCTCATCGTGGAATGGAAGGGTGAGAACCGGTTCGCCTACCTCCCGGACCCGAAGGACCCGCTCACCTTCGTGACGACCGACAACCGAGCCATCATCCCGCAGCCAATGTACACCGATGGCGGCTCGATCCCGCCTATCCTCCAACCCATCCCTGGCTTCTCACCCTGGGGGTATGGGCCGGCCTACATCGTTCACGACTGGCTGTTCGAGCAGCACCGCTGCGGCTATCCCGGCGCGGACCAGATCAGCTTCGACGACTCTGCGCGCATTCTGGGCGAGGTCATCGACACGCTGATGCGCGAGGGCATGGTTCCGCAGAATCCGGAGGCTCGCGGGCTGATCGAGGCAGGGGTGCGGACACCCTTCGCGCGCCGGTTGTGGGACGCACCTCCAAGCGGGACAAACTGTCAGACGCCGGCCGTGGCGAGCCTGCGCCGGGCCACTCCCGAGGGGCCGACCGTTGTCCAGATCGACTTCTCACGCCCGCGACGGTTCCGCTAGGCTCTGAACCGGATCAGCGTGGCCGCCACGTGCCGGCTCTCGAACCTCCTGCACGCCACATCCCCCTACCGAGGTGGGGCATCAGCCCTGCCGCGCGCGCGGCCACGGTCCTTCAACATCCGAAATAGGCCGGTACAAGCCGATGCGAAATATGGGGCGCAACGTGGGCCGACAACTTCAGCCCTTCCGATTTCGAAAATTAAAACAGCAACTTAAGCCACATAAGTGGCGGAGACGGAGGGATTCGAACCCTCGATACCCATTTCTGGGTATGCTCATTTAGCAAACGAGTGCCTTCAGCCGCTCGGCCACGTCTCCGGCGCTCTGGCTCTAGAAGGTCGGATCCGGCGGGTCAACCCGATCCTGGCGGGCGGCGGCCACGCGGCGGCGCTCGACATGCTTCGCGACGCGCAGATGCCGCGAGATCGCGTAGTTCATCGCCGTCAGGAAGCCGTAGGTGCCGCGCACGAAGTGGCGGCGCCCGAGATAGGCCTTCAGGAAGTTGCCCGGCAGTTCCACGAACACCCGCCAGGTCGGGATCACCACGCCCCGCGTCTCCAAGTCCTCCGCCTGCTGGTCGGAGTAGCGATTCAGCTTGTCGAGCTGGTCGCCGAGCGAGCGCACCGAGAAATGATGGATCACGCCCCTGAGCCGCCCCGGCATGACGCCGGGTTCCAGCGCCACCCGGTCGTGCACCGGCGAGGCAGCGTAACGGCCCCGGTCCTTCCTGTAGAGCCGGACCGGCGTCAGGGTATAGGCGAGCGGGTGCGGGCGGCCCTCGCCGGGAAAGATCTCCGCGATGCCGATCCGCCACGCCGGCCGGCGCGGCTCGCCCGCGGCCCAGAGGGCCCGGATCTCCCGGCCGAGATCCTCCGGCACCACCTCGTCGGCGTCGAGGTTCAGGAGCCAGACATGCCGGCACTGCTCCTCGGCGAACCGCTTCTGCGGGCCGTAGCCCGGCCAGGGATTGTGAATCACCCGCGCGCCGAGCGCGGCCGCCAGCGCCTGCGTGCCGTCGGTGGAGCCCGAATCGACCACCACGAGATCGTCGGTCAGGCCCCGCACCGCCCGGATCGTCGCGCCGATCCGGTCCACCTCGTTGTGGGCGATGATGAAGACCGACAGCGGCAGCCGCCGGTCGGCCGCGGCGGCCGACGGGGACGCGGGCGCGCCGCTCACGCCAGCCAGTCCGGCACCCGGTCGAGGGCGATCAGCGCGTCGACGTCGAGGCGCGGTCGCACCACGGCCGCCCGGTCCCCCCGCACCAGAACCTCCGGCACCAGGGGCCGCGTGTTGTAGGTGCAGGACTGCACCGCCCCGTAGGCGCCGGCGCTCATCACGGCGATCAGGTCGCCCGCCGCCACCGCCGGCATGTCACGGTTGAGAGCGAGATAGTCGCCGCTCTCGCAGACCGGACCCACCACGTCGGCGACGAGGCGCGGCGTCCCGGAACTTGGCTCGAGGACCGGCCGCAGGGCGTGATAGGCCTCGTACAGGGTCGGGCGGATCAGGTCGTTCATCGCCGCGTCGACGATCACGAAGGTGCGCCCCTCGCTGTGCTTCACGTAGAGCACCCGCGTCACCAGGATCCCGGCATTGCCGACGATCATCCGGCCGATCTCGAAGACCGGCCGCAGGCCGAGCGGGGCGAAATGCGGCCGCAGGGTCGCCGCCAGGGCGGCCGGATCCGGCGGCGGCGCGTTGTCGTCGCGATAGGGGATCCCGAGACCGCCGCCGAAATCGATGTGGCGCAGGGGATGGCCGGCCGCCATGAGCGTCCGGGCGAGGTCCGCCAGCAGCCGGGCCGCGTCGGCGAAGGGCGCCAGATCGGTGATCTGGCTGCCGATATGCATGTCGACGCCGTGCACCGCGATCCCCGGCAGGGCGGCGGCAGTGGCGTAGACCGCCGGCGCCCGGGTGATCGGGATGCCGAACTTGTTCTCGTACTTGCCGGTGGAGATCTTGGCGTGCGTGCCGGCATCCACGTCGGGGTTCACCCGGATCGAGACCGGGGCCTTGAGGCCGAGGCCCACGGCCACGTCGGACAGGACCGCGAGTTCCGGCTCGCTCTCGACATTGAAGCAGAAGATGCCGGCCTTGAGCGCGGCCTCCATCTCGGCGCGGGTCTTGCCGACGCCGGAGAACACGATCTTGCCGGGATCCACCCCGGCCGCCAGCGCCCGCTGCAGCTCGCCCCCCGAGACGATGTCCATCCCGGCGCCCTGGGAAGCGAGGGTGCGCAGGACGGCCTGGTTCGAATTCGCCTTCATGGCGAAGCAGACCAGCGCGTCGTCGGCCGCGAAGGCCTCCGCGAAGACGCGGTAATGCCGCTCGAGGGTGGCGGTGCTGTAGCAGTAGAACGGCGTCCCGACCTCCGCGGCGAGGCCGGTCAGGTCGACCGCCTCGGCGTGCAGGCGGCCGTCGCGATAGTGGAAATGGTGCATCTCGGCCGTGTCTCGTCTGCGCGCCGGAGCGCGGCCTGTTTCCCGTGAAACACCCCGCCGCAGGCCGACGCGGGCGCACGCCGACGACCGGATCCGACCGGGTCACCGGGCGCGGAGCACCACGACGGCCTGCCGGCGGCGTGGCGCCGTGCCGGCCTCAGCCCTCTACAGCAGCGGATCCAGAATGAAAGGCTCCTTCGGCACGCGGTAGCCCCGCCGCGCGCCGCGGCTGGTCTCCACCGGCGCATCGGTGCCGCCCGGCGGCACTGCCGCCACGGAGAGTTCGTCGCCGGCGCGCACCGAGGCCGCATCCGGCTCCGGGGCGCCCCCGCCGAGGCCGACGGAGACCGGCAGCGTCCGCCGCCCGGTCGCCGCGCCCCCGCTCGCCGGCGCGGCGGCCGGGGCCGCCGTCTGCGGCGGTTCCAGGGCACCACGCCGCCCGCAGGCGGAGACCGCCAGGGCCACGAGGCCGGACACGGCGAGGAGTTTCAGGGCGGGTTTCGACAACATCGCGCGAGGGTCCGGCGGGCTCGGCACCGGCACGCGATGGCCGGCGGGAGCGCTACCTTAGCCGTTGCCGAGCCCCGGCGCGAGCGCGCCCCCGCCACAGGCCGGGCTCGGTCCTCGGCCGATGGCCCGCTCGGGGGACTTTCGGCCGAGGATTGTCAGCGGAGAGGCGTCAGCCCCGCCGCTCCTTGCCGCCCTGCGAGCCCTGCCGGTTCTTGGCGGGGGCGTTCTGCTGCTGCTCGGCCTCGTAGGCGTCGATCGCCCGGCGGCAGTTCTCGCTCAGCTTCTTCCAGTTCTTCTGAAAGCAGGCGTCGGTGGCCGGATCGTCGGGGGCCAGATTGCCGCAGTAGGTCAGGTAATCGCCGGTGCAGTACTTCTTCAGGGTCTCGTTGCCGCGCTTCGTCTGCTGCGCCGCCGCCGGCAGCGTCAGGACAACGGACGCCGCGACGGCGAGGGCGATCGGCTTCAGGCGCATGGGTATCCGTACCATCTGTCGAAGTTGTGAATGCGTGACGCGTCGACGTTGCGATGATGCCTTTGCGTGGTCGAAACAAGGCAGTCGTCGCAGGTTTTCGGTCCGGTTCTGGTGGTAGAGGCCCCGTTTCGGAGGCGGATCCGCTCAAACCCGTTCGTGCTGCGGCATCGGCGCGGCGGCGCGGGGCATCCGGCCCGGGCCCGTGAGGGCGTCGGCGACCTCGACGATTCGCCGGCGCAGATCGGCGTTCTCCCGCTCGATCCCGGCTTGCCGATCCGGTTGCCGGTCCGGCTGCCGGTCGCCGGAGCGGTCGTTCTGCCGGTCGGCCAGGGTCAGGGCCAGAGCCTCCTCGGCCGCCTTCAGGCTGGCGCGCAGATCGTCGCGCTCGGCCACCAGCGCGGCGGCGTCCGGTGCCGGGGCCGTGCCCTGCCGGAGCGTCAGGAGGCTGTCGAGCAGGTCGGCATGGGCGTCCTCGAGGGCCTGGAGCGTCGCGAGGCTCGCGGTGCCGTCCTCGCGGGCGATCGCCAGTTCGGCCTCGAGCTCCCGGGTCTTGGCCTGGACCTGGGCGATTTCGGCATCGCGGGCCGCGACATCGCGCGCCAGGGCGGCGACCCGCATCGTCCCGGCTCCGATCGCCGCCATGTCGGCCTGCCGCCGCGCCTCGACCGTCTCGACCCGGCGCTCCAGGCGGCGCTGCTGGACGGCGAACTGCGCGCGCAGGAAGTCGCGCTCCGCCGCGATCTCGGCCGGCGAGAGGGGCAGGCGCGCCTCGGCCCGGCGTCGCTCCAGGCGCGCGGCACGCGCATTGAGGGCCGGCAGCAGCAGCAGGCCGCACAGGCTCGCCGCCAGGAAGCCCAGCGCGAAGATCATCACCGTTTCGATCACGAGGGTGCAGTCCGCGCATCCGGCCGGAAGACCCGACCCAAGTCCACTCTAGCCCAGGTTGGCCGCGGGGGTGAAATCCTGCGGCACCGGTCAATCAGAACGGATTCCTGATCAGAACGGGTTCCAGGTCGGCTCACGGGTGAACTTCAAATAACCGACATTGATCCCGAGGCGCGCGCCCACGCCGCTGCGGATCGGCACGACGATGGTCCGGTCGTTGACCACCGCGGTCATCCCGAAGCCGCCCACGAGGTAGGCTGAGCCGTCGACGCCGGCGAAGCGGCGATACAGGTTGCGCACGTTCGGCAGGTTGTAGACCAGCATCATGGTGCGCGCGCCGTCGCCGCCGACGTCGAAGCCGAGGGACGGGCCCTGCCAGTAGATGCGCCGCTGCCCGGCATTGCGGGTGTAGAGGGTGCCCTCGCCGTAGCGGACGCCCGCCACCAGGGCGCCGCCGCCCTCCTGTCCGAGGATATAGCCGTTGGGCTCGCCCCAGCGCCGGCCCGCCTCCTCGACGGTGAGCGCGAGGCCGCGCGACACGGTGCCGAAGAACCGGTGGCCGGATTCCACGATCTCGCCGGGGCGGAAGGTCTCGGGCGTGTCGAGGTCCTCGCCGGCAGCCCGGGCCGGCTCCGCGGCGGCGAGGCCGGCGAGAGAGGCGCCGAAGGGCGCGCCGAGAGCCAGGCCGAGGCCCGCCCGCAGCAGGGTGCGGCGGTCGGTGCCGCGATCGTCTCGTGCCATCATCGTTGTCTCCTCGCCCGGTTCGATTAACGGTTCGTGCGATGGACCTGGGCCGCTCTCGTCCCGCCGGGCCGGCAGCGGCCGCGCCTGCGCCCCGGATCGGCCGGGGCGCCGCCATCCATCCGGGCCGTGCGTCCCGCGAACCCGGGCGGATGAGTCGGACCAGCTTCTGAGGGAATTCGCAAGATGTGGTTAACGCGTCCTGACCCCGCGGCCGCGGCGATCATCCCGGGGGCGGCGCTGACGATCACGCTGGCCCTCGCGCTGACGGCCACGCTGGACCCTCTGCCGGGGGGCGGCCCCCGCCGCGCCGCGGCCGAAGAGGGCCTGCCGTCCCAGACGCGGATCGCGCTGCTGACGCTCAACGGCTTCGACCCCGTCAGCTACTTCCTGGAGGGCGGGCCGCAGGCCGGGGCGGCCCGGTTCGAACTGTCCTGGGACGGCCGGGTCTGGCGCTTCGCCAGCGGCGCCAACCGCGAGGCCTTCCGGGACGATCCGCCGGTCTACGCCCCGCGCCTCGGGGGCTACGACGCTGCCGGAATCCTCGAGGGCCGGCTGGTGGATGCCGATCCCCTGGTCTTCGCGGTGATCGGCGAGCGCCTCTACCTGTTCCGGAATGCCGAGCGCCGCGCCCGGTTCCTGGCCGAGCCCGACCTGGTCCGGCAGGCGGAGGCGGCGTGGCCGGCCCTGCGTGCCCTGCAGGACGTCCCGCCTATGGATGCGCCGCGCTGAGCGGCCCCGTCGGCCTGCTGGTCGGCAGGGCGAGGCGCGGGGCCAGGGCGGGATCGCCCAGGGCCGCGAAGGGCCCGTTGCGATGATCGGGCCCGTGCTGCCCGTAGCGGATCGGGCCACCGCCGGGCACCACCACGCAGCCCCCCGCCGCCGCGACGATGTGATCGCCCGCGGCCGTATCCCATTCCATGGTCGGGCCGCAGCGCACGTAGATGTCCGCCTCGCCGGCGGCGATCAGCCCGAACTTGAGGGCGGATCCGACCTGGCGCGTCTCCAGGACGGGCAGCGCCGCGAGGCAGGCGGCGGTTTCGGGATCGCCGTGCCGCCGGCTGCCCAGGGCGACGAGGCCGGCCTCCGGCGCCGGTCGCGTGTGGACCGGCCGCCCGGCCCCTGGCCGGCCGGCGACCACCGCGCCCTCGACGGTCGCTGCGCCCGCCCACCAGACCCGGCCGAGCCCCGGGGCCGCCAGGGCGGCGGCCACCGGGCGGGCGCCGGACACCAGCGCGATGTTGACCGAGTAGTCCGGCGTCCCGGCGAGGAAGTCGCGGGTGCCGTCCAGGGGATCGACGAGGAAGAAGAGGTCGGCCGGCCGTGTCGCGTCGGTCTGGGCACGCTCCTCGGCCACGACCGCGATCCCCGGGAAGCGTCCGGCGAGGGCCTCGACGATCAGGTCCTCGGCCTCGGTGTCGGCGGCGCTCGACGGTGAGCCGTCCGGCTTCAGGGCGTGGGGGCAGGGGGCCCGATGGTAGCGGCGCAGGATCTCGCCCGCCGCGCAGGCGATCTCGGCGAGCGCCGCGGCGATCCGCTCACGCTCCGGTTCCGAGATCGTCGTCGCGCTCGTCATGGTCCCTCCGGAGGCGACCCTGAATGCCCGAGCCCGCCGGCAATGTCGACCGTGTCTCCCGGGTGTGCGGCCGGCCTGTCGGGCCGGGACGGCCCCGTCAGCCGTGCTCCGGCGGGACATCCGCGGCGCCCGGCATCCGCAAAGTCCGCCGGATCCGCGCCAGCAGGGCCTGGCTCCGGCGCCGGTGGCGGCGCAGCTCCGCCGCGAGGCTGCGGGCGTCCGGAAGGCCCACGGCCTTGGCGATCTGCCGGGCCGCGGTCTCGGAGGGCTCCGCGGCGGGATCGGTCATCACGAGCCGCTGCCACTGATAGACGGCGTCGAGGAACCCGTAGGTCTCGGCGAGGGCCTCGCCCGTTGCCGCGGGCAGGAGGCCGCGCGCCGCCGCCTCCCGGAACAGCGCCTCCGCGCCGAGGCCGATGCAGCCGGGCCAGTCGCGGGCCCGGCTCAGCACGAGGGCCTGGGCCAGGAAGTCGAGGTCGAACAGCGCGCCCGGTGCGAGCTTCAGGTCGAAGGGGCCGGCATGGCCCCGCTCCCGGGCGACCAGGGCCCGCATCGCGCCCGCCTCGGCGCAGACGGCGGCGGTTTCGCGCGGTTGCCGGAGCACCCGGGCGATCGCGGCCGTGACGTCGGCCGCCAGGGTGGCGTCGCCGGCCACGACCCGGGCGCGGGCGAGCGCCATGTGCTCCCAGAGTTCCGCCTCGCCGCCGTGATAGGCCGCGAAGCCGCTGAGCTGCACGGCGGGCGGGCTGTGGCTGCCGTAGGGCCGCAGCCGCAGGTCGACCGCGTAGAGCCGCCCCCGCCGCGTGGCCGTGGTGAGCGCCGCGAACACGCGTTGCGCCAGCCGGTTGTAGGCCACCACGGCATCGAGGGGGCGCCGGCCGTCGCTGGTGCGATTCTCCGGGTCGAAATCGTAGAGGAAGACGAGGTCGAGGTCGGATTCCGCGCTGAGCTGCCGGGATCCGAGGCGGCCCAGCGCCAGGATGCAGCAGCGTCCCTTGGGCAGCGTGCCGTGGTCCAGGGCGAACCGGCGCTCCTCCGCCTCCAGGCTCAGCGCCACCGTCGCGTCGGCGATCGCCGCGTAGGCCTCCCCGGCCTGGCGCGGCGTGAGGATGCCCGACAGGAGGCGGGCGCCGGTGACGAAGGTCATCTGCCGCGTGGCGTCCCGGCAGCGGTCGAGGCTCTCCTCGTGGCTCGCCGGCTGTCCCAGGAGCGCCCGGTACTGCGCGCGGACCTGATCGGGATCGGTGGTCGGCGTCACGAAATCCGCGTCGAGCACGGTGTCGAGGACGTGCGGGCTCAGGCCCACCGTGTCGGCGAGGCGGGGTGCCGTCCCCAGGATGTCGGCGAACAGGAGGCGCAGGCGCTCGTGCGAGCGCAGGATGGCGAGGAGTTCCGCCACCGCGGGCATCCGCGCGAAGGCCCGGTCGAGGGCGAGGAGCGCCGCGTCCGGATCGGCGGTTCCGCCGAGCGCCCGCAGCAGCGCCGGGAGCACCTCGGCGAGGATCTCCCGGGCCCGGCCGGTCCGCAGGGCCGGGCGGCGCCCGAGATGCCAGCCCTGCACGGTCTCCCAGGCCAGGGGCGGATCCCGGAACCCGAAGGCGCCGAGCCGCGCCAGGGTCGCGGGCTCCGGCTCGCTCGCGCCGAAGACCAGGGGGGGCCCGTCCCCGCCCGCCTCCGGCCCGGCCTCGAACAGCAGGGCGTAATGCGCCTGGACCCGGCCGGCGTGGTGGAGCAGCGCCGCCTCGAAGGCCGCCAGGTCGGAAAAGCCCGCGAACAGCGCCAGCGCGGTCAGCGCCTCGGTCCCGGTGGGCAGGCGCTGGGTCTGCTCGTCCCGGATCATCTGGATCCGGTGCTCCAGGGTGCGCAGGAACGTGTAGGCCGCACGCAGCTCGTCCCGGGCCTGCCCGTCGATCCAGCCCTGCGCGACGAGTTCGGCCAGCATCGCGACCGTACGACGCCCCCGCAGGGCGGGCTTGCGGCCGCCGAAGACGAGCTGCTGGGTCTGAACGAAGAACTCGATCTCCCGGATGCCGCCGCGGCCGATCTTGATGTCGTGGCCGCCGACCGCGATGGTCTCGTGTCCGCGGACCATGTGGATCTGCCGCTTCAGCGCGTGGATCTCGGCGATGGCCGGGAAGTCGAAGTGCCGGCGCCAGATGAACGGCGCCAGTTCCGCGAGGAACGCTTCGCCGGCCGGGATGTCGCCGGCGATCGGTCGGGCCTTGATGAAGGCCGCGCGCTCCCAGTTCTGGCCGAGCGTCTGGTAGTAGTCGAAGGCGAAGCCGGTGGAGAGCGCCACCGCGGTGGAGCCCGGGTCCGGCCGCAGCCGGTAGTCGATGCGGTGGACGTAGCCGTCCGCGGTCCGGTCGGCCAGGAGCTTCACCAGCCCCTGCGCCAGCTTGACGAAGAAGGGCTTCGGATCGCCGCCGGTGGCCGCGGCGGCGGAGCCGGCCTCGTAGAAGACGACGAGGTCGATGTCGCTCGAATAGTTCAGCTCGCAGCCGCCGAGCTTGCCCAGGCCGAGGACGATCAGGCCCGACCCGTCCTGCGGCGCCTCCGGATCCGCGGGCCGGAACCGCCCGGCCGCCATCCCCTGCCGGAGCAGCGCCTCGACCGCCCCGCTCACCGAGGCGTCCGCGAAGGCCGACAGGGCCTGGGTCACCGCGTCGAGATCCCAGCAACCGCCGAGATCGGCCAGCGCGACCAGGAGGGCATGTTCCTCCCGGTTGGCGCGCAGCCGCCGGCCGACCTCGGCGAGGTCGGGGTTCGCCCCGCAGGACGCGCCGACCGCGCGCTGCCGGGCGATGATGTCCCGGCTGGCCGCGTCCGGCGCCTGTTCCAGCAGGGCGACGAGCCGGTCCGGCGACCGGGTGGCCGCCCGCCAGAGGAAGGGCGAATGGTCCGCGAGGCCGAGGAGCAGGTCCCGGCACGGCGGCGTCAGGAAACCGGCCGGAAGGGCCGGCGCGATCTCGGCGAGCCGGGCCTGCGCGGCGTCCGGATCGGCGAGGCCGAGCCGGGGGCTCAGGCTCGCGCGCAGCGTCGTGGCCGATCCGTTCCGGAGACCGGTCTCGTCTCTCATGCCGCATCCTCCCTGGCGCGACGGGGCGGGCATCGTAACCGACCGGGCCGCCCGTGTCCGGCCCCGCGCGCGCAGGGACGCGCGGATCCTGGGCTGGGCGGGTCCTGGGCTGGGCGGATCCTGGGCTATGCGGATCCGGAATCGGGGGCCGCCCCGCCCTCCGTCCGATCCGGTAACGCTTTTCAAAGCTGACCGTGGCGTCTATCCGTGCGGACCGGTCGTCGCCCCCGGTCCGACCTGCAGGCCGTGCGGGACCCCCTCGGGCGACTCGATCGCCCCAGGGGCGGCCGAGGACTGGGCGCCCGGGAGCCGGGCGGCCGGAACCCGGCAGCCTCGATCGGGGCCCCGACCCGCAGACGTCCGCACCTCAGATCCGCCCGCCCGGAGCGCACCATGTCCTCCCCGACCTCGCCCACCCTGCATCTCGACGGCCTCGACCTCGCCGCCCTGCTCTGCTCCCGCGTCTGCCACGACGTGATCAGCCCCGTCGGCGCGATCGTGAACGGGCTCGAGGTCCTGGAGGACGACCAGGACGAATCGATGCGGACCTTCGCCCTGGAGCTGATCGGCAAGAGCGCCCGGCAGGCCTCGGCGCGGCTGAAATTCGCCCGCATCGCCTTCGGGGCCGCGGGCTCGGCCGGCGCCTCGATCGACCTCGCCGACGCCGAGGGCGTGGCCAAGGGCATGTTCTCCGACGAGAAGACCAAGCTGACCTGGAGCGCCCCCCAGGCCCTCTTCCCGAAGAACAAGGTCAAGCTCCTCCTCAACCTCGTGATGGTCGCCACCTCGGCGATTCCCCGGGGCGGCGTGATCGACGTCGTCGTCTCCGGCGATGCCGAGGCGCCCACGCTGGTGCTCAAGGCCAAGGGCTCGCATGCCCGCATCCCACCCCACGTGGAGGAGCTGATGGCCGGCCGCCCCGAGAGCGGCACCGTCGACGCGCACGGCATCCTGCCGTTCTACGCGGGCCTCGTGGCGCGGGCCGCCGCCATGGATGTGCGATTCGCCATCGAGGGTGATGAAGTGACTATCACCGCCACGCCCGCCGCGAGCCCCGCAGTGATCGGAGCGCCCGAAGACCCCGACGGCGAGGCTTCGGACACGGCCCTGGCGTGAAATTCTGAAAAACCGAGACGCGGGGCCGGGATGGAAACGCTTCCCTAACCCCGCGCGAGTAAGTAGGTTGCGCGAGACCTTCTCCGCGTAACGAGTAGCGCCTATGGACGACCTGCTTCGCGAGTTTTTGACCGAGAGCGGGGAGCATCTCGACACGGTTGATGCAGAACTTGTTCGATTCGAGCAGGATCCGAACAACGAGACTATTCTGCGAAACATCTTCCGTCTCGTGCACACGATTAAGGGAACCTGCGGATTCCTCGGCCTTCCGCGGCTCGAAGCCCTGGCGCATGCTGCGGAAACCCTGATGGGCCGCTTCCGCGACGGGCTGCCCGCCACGTCGGATTCCGTCACCCTGATCCTGCTGACGCTGGACCGGCTCAAGGCGATCCTGGCCGATCTGGAAGCCACCGGCACCGAGCCCTCGGGCTCGGATGACGACCTCATCTCCGCCCTGGAGCGCATGGCCGAGGGCGCGCCCGAGCCGCAGGCCGTCGCCCCGCCGCCGCCCGAGCCGGTGCTGCCCGATCCGGTGGTCCGCGAGCTGAAGCCCGGCGAGGTCACCCTTGACGAGCTGGAAGCCGCCTTCCTGTCGGCCCCGGGTCCCGACGAATCGGATTTCCTCCCGCCGCCGGCCCCCCTTGCCGCCGCGCCGGCCCCGACGCCCGCGGCCCCCGCGGCGAGCGCGCCGCCGAAGGCCGAGGCCAGGGTCGAGCCGGTCGAGGCCGAGAAGCCCGAGCCGGCCCGCGCCGAGAAGGCCGAGGGCGCCGAGGGTGAGACGACCGCCGCCGCCAAGAATCAGACGATCCGGGTGAACGTCGACACGCTCGAGCACCTGATGACCATGGTCTCTGAGCTGGTGCTGACCCGCAACCAGCTCCTGGAGATCGCCCGCCGCCACGAGGATTCGAGCTACAAGGTCCCGCTGCAGCGCCTGTCGCACGTCACCGCCGAGCTGCAGGAAGGCGTCATGAAGACGCGCATGCAGCCGATCGGCAACGCGTGGCAGAAGCTGCCGCGCGTGGTGCGCGACCTCTCGGCGGAACTCGGCAAGCAGATCGACCTCGTGATGGTCGGCAACGAGACCGAGCTCGACCGGCAGGTCCTTGAGGTCATCAAGGACCCGCTGACCCACATGGTCCGCAACTCGGCCGATCACGGCCTCGAATCGACCGCCGAGCGCGTGGCGGCGGGCAAGCCCGCCCGCGGCACGATCCGGCTCGCCGCCTACCACGAGGGCGGCACGATCACGATCGAGATCGCCGACGACGGCAAGGGCCTGAACCTCGCGGCGATCCGGCAGAAGGCGGTGCAGCGCGGCCTCGCCTCCCAGGCCGATGTCGAGCGGATGACCGACGCCCAGGTCGCCAAGTTCATCTTCCACGCCGGCTTCTCGACGGCGGCGGCGGTGACCTCGGTCTCGGGCCGCGGCGTCGGCATGGACGTGGTCAAGACCAACATCGAGACCATCGGCGGCCTGATCGACATCGCCACGACGGCGGGGCGCGGCACGACCTTCACCATCAAGATCCCGCTGACGCTGGCCATCGTCGCCGCGCTGATCGTGCGGGCCGGCGAGCACCGCTTCGCCCTGCCGCAGGTGGCGGTGCTGGAGCTGGTGCGGGTCGATGCCGGGGCGCAGCGGGTCGAGCACATCAACGGCGCGCCGGTGCTGCGCCTGCGCGAGCGGCTCCTGCCGATCGTCTCGCTCACCGGCCTGCTCGGCCAGTCGAGCCCGGGCGGGGAGGCGGAGCAGGCCGGCTTCGTGGTGGTCGCCCAGGTCGGGCGCGAGCGCTTCGGCATCCTCGTCGACGAGGTCTTCCACACGGAGGAGATCGTCGTGAAGCCGATGTCGGTGAAGCTGCGGCACATCCCGATGTTTGCCGGTAACACGATCCTCGGCGACGGCGCCGTGGTGCTGATCGTCGATCCCAACGGCGTGGCCCGCCAGGTGGCGCAGGGCGTCCAGGGCAGCGGCGGCCACATCGACGCCGACGCCGACGAGGCGGTGGAGATGGCCGACACCAAGACCACGCTCTTGGTGTTCAAGGGCGGCCAGGGCAGCTTCAAGGCGGTGCCGCTGTCGCTGGTCACCCGCCTCGAGGAGATCGAGTGCGCCAAGGTCGAGTGGCTCGGCGGCCGCGCGCTGATCCAGTATCGCGGGCGCCTGATGCCCCTGGTCCCGGCCGACGCGGCGATCACCATCAAGTCGGAGGGGACGCAGGCCCTGGTGGTGTTCTCCGACGGCGAGCGCGCCATGGGCCTCGTGGTCGACGAGATCGTCGACATCGTCGAGGAGCGCCTCGACATCGAGATCGCGGCCGACCGGTCGGACCTGATCGGCTCGGCGGTGCTGCGGGGCCGGGCGACCGACATCATCAACATCGCCCACTTCCTGCCGCTGGCCTACGACGACTGGGCGCGCGGCCTGAAGCGGCCCGAGCAGATCTCCACGATCCTGTTGGTCGACGACTCGGCCTTCTTCCGCGACATGCTGAGCCCGGTGCTGAAGGCGGCGGGCTACCAGGTGGTCACCGCGGCGAGCGCGGACGCGGCGCTGGCGGCCCTCCAGGCCGATCCGCAGATCGAGGTCGTGGTCACCGATCTGGAGATGCCGGGCCGCAGCGGCTTCGACCTCGTCGCCGCCATGCGCCGGGCTGAGCCGCGCCTCGCCGGGCTCCCGGTGATCGGCCTCAGCGGCGCGATCGGCGCCGATGCGGTTGAGCGCGCCCGGGCCCTGGCGATCAGCGACCTCGTGGCGAAGTTCGACCGCAGCGGCCTGATCTCGGCGCTGGCCGAGATCGGCGCCGCCACGGTGTCGAAAGCCGCCTGAGCCTGCACGCCGCCCGCCCCAAAACGATCGAGACGATCGAGACGATCGAATCCGGAGAGTTCCGATGCAGGCTGCCAACGCCAACACCAGCGGCGCCACCACCAACGGCGTCGAGACCGGCGCCACCGACGACTTCGTCACGGTCTATGTCGGCGAGACGCTGTTCGGTCTGGCGATCGAGCGGGTGCACGACGTCTTCGTCCCCTCGGGCGTGACGCCGGTTCCCCTGGCGCCGGCCGAGATCGTCGGCCTCCTGAACCTGCGCGGCCGCGTGGTGACGGCCATGAGCCTGCGCCGGCGGCTGGGCCTGCCCGACGCGGAGGCCCAGGCGGACGGCACCAAGGCCAGCCCGAAGATGGCGATCGGCCTGGAGCAGGCCGGCGAGACCTTCGCGCTGGTGGTCGACGGCGTCGGCGAGGTGCTGAAGCTCGGGGCCGACAGCCGCGAGGCGGTGCCGATCAACCTGGATCCGCGCTTCCGCGATCTCGCCACCTGCGTCCATCGCCTCGACGGGCGGCTCCTGGTGATCCTCGACGTGGACGCGCTCCTCGGCTTCACGCCCGCCGGCGCCAAGGCGGCTTGAGGGAGAGGTCGATGAAGGCGCCCCACGAGACCACCTGCCTGGTGGTGGACGATTCCGCGGTGATCCGGAAGGTCGCCCGGCGGATCATCGAGGATCTCGGCATGAACGTGAGCGAGGCCGAGGATGGCAGCGCCGCCCTCGAAGCCTGTGCCGCCAGCATGCCGGACGCGATCCTGCTCGACTGGAACATGCCGAACATGGACGGCTACGCCTTCCTCCAGGCCCTGCGCCAGAGCGAGGGCGGGGGCGTGCCGAAGGTCCTGTTCTGCACCACCGAGAACGATGTCGGGGCGATCGCCCGCGCCCTCCGGGCGGGGGCCGACGAATACATCATGAAGCCCTTCGACCGCGACATCCTGACGGCCAAGCTCGAACAGGTCGGTCTCGTCGCCGACGCGGCCTGACCGCACGATTCGGCTCCGACGCCCCTGCACCCGCGACCTGTACCCGAGGCAAGCATCATGGCCCTGAGTCCCGCGGTTGCTCCGCTCCGTACACCCACCACCCCGAGCACGACCGCATCCGCCACCACGATCCGGGTTCTGGTGGCCGATGATTCCGCCGTGGTGCGCGGCCTCGTGGCCCGCTGGATCGGCGAGGCCGGATTCGAGCTCGTCGGCACGGCCTCGAACGGCCGGATCGCCCTCGAGCTGATGGCCAAGCACGACCCGGACGTGGTCCTGCTCGACATCGAGATGCCGGAACTCGACGGCACGACCGCGCTGCCGCGCATGCTGGCCATGAGCCCGAGCGTGCAGGTCGTGATGATGTCGACGCTGACCACGCGCAACGCCGACATCTCGTTGAAATGCCTCGCCCTCGGGGCGGTAGACTACATCGCCAAGCCCGAGAGCAGCCGTGGCGTCACCACCTCGGACACGTTCCGGGTCGAGCTGATCGAGCGCGTCCGCGTGTTCGGCTCCGCCCGCGCGCGGAGCCGGCGCCCCGCCTTCGGCCATGTGCCGGCCACCCCGCACGCCCCCGCCGGGCCTGCGGTCGGGCACCACGCACCCGCGGTCGTGGCGCATCCGGCGCCGGCCGCCGCGCGCCCCGCGACCCCCTTCACGCTGCGGCCCAAAGTCCGCAACCGGACCCAGCCCCGGGCCCTGCTGATCGGCTCCTCCACGGGCGGCCCGCGGGCGGTGGGCGAGATGCTGGAGGGAATCGGCTCGGCCGCCCTGCGCCGTCTGCCGGTCCTGATCGTCCAGCACATGCCGCCGATCTTCACCGCGGTCTTCGCCGAACACCTCGCCACCCGTACCGGGCTCCCCGCAGCCGAGGGCAAGGCCGACGAGCGGGTCGAACCGGGCCGCATCTACGTGGCCCCGGGCGGCCGCCACATGGGACTGGCCGCGGCCGCCGGCGGCCCGATCATCAAGCTCACCGACGGCCCGCCGGTGAACTTCTGCCGCCCCGCGGTCGACGTCCTGTTCAAGGACGCGGCGGTCGTGTTCGGCGCCGCCACCGCGACCGTGATCCTCACCGGCATGGGCTCGGACGGCACCAACGGCGCCCGGGCCCTCACCGAGGCCGGCGGCCCGGTTCTGGCCCAGGACGAGGCCACCAGCACGGTCTGGGGCATGCCGGGCAGCGTCGCGCGGGCCGGGCTCGCCGAGGCCGTGCTGCCCTTGCCCGAACTCGCGACGGCGCTCCGCGCCATGATCACGGGGCAGCCGGCATGACCGAACTCGAGTTCGAATTCCTGCGCAGCTTCCTGAAGCAGCGCTCCGGCCTCGCGCTGACGCCGGAGAAGCGTTACCTCGTGGAGAGTCGGCTGACCCCGGTCTGCCGCCGCTTCGGGCTTGCGAGCCTGGGCGACCTGATCGGCGCCCTCAAGCTCGCCCAGAACGGAACGATCGAGCGGGCCGTGGTCGAGGCCATGACCACGAACGAGACCTTCTTCTTCCGCGACCGGATCCCCTTCGACCTGTTCCGCGACACGCTCCTGCCGGACGTGCTGGCGCGCAATGCCAGCCGCCGCCGGCTGCGGATCTGGTGCGCGGCGGCCTCCACCGGGCAGGAGCCCTACTCGCTGGCCATGCTGCTCCAGGAGGCGGCGCCGCGGCTCGCCGGCTGGCAGGTCGAGATCGTCGCCACCGACCTGTCCACCGAGGTGATCGAGAAGGCCAAGCTCGGGCTCTACAGCCATTTCGAGGTTCAGCGCGGCCTGCCGGTGCAGTGGCTGATCAAGTACTTCACCCAGGTCGGCGAGCAGTGGCAGATCGCCCAGAGCCTGCGCAGCATGGTGGATTACCGCCAGCTCAACCTGCTGCACAGCTTCGCCTCGCTGGGCCAGTTCGACGTGATCTACTGCCGCAACGTGCTGATCTACTTCGATGCGCCGACGAAGTCGGACGTGCTGGCGCGGCTCGCCGCGCAGCTCGCACCGGAGGGCGCGCTCCTGCTGGGGGCCGCCGAGACGGTGATCGGCCTCACCGACCGGCTGTCGCCCAACCCGAAGCACCGCGGCCTCTACGGCCATTCCGAGGCCGCGGCGCGCCCGGCCGAGGCGCCGCCGCTGCGCATGGCCGCGAGCCTCTGAATTCAGCGATCGGGGTTCCCGGTCGCGCCCCGGCTCCGGGCCGTCCCTGCACCCGGCACCGCGACGGGGATCCGGGCGGTTCCGGAAACGCGGCCTTAAGACTCGCGTGGGTAATTTGCACACGGACCCGCCGCCGGGCGAATCCGGCTCATCCGTGACCCGAGCCCCCTCATGAGTACCGTCTCATCCACCGCGACATCGCAGCTCTCCGCGCAGCGATGGTCGCCGCCTCCGTCGCCCAAGACCCAGATGTCCGACACGATCAGCAGCGCGCTGTCGGCCGGCACGATCAGCAGCACCGACGCGACGGCGCTCACCAGCGCCCTGAGCAGCATCGATTCGAGTCTGTCGTCGGACAGCTCCGCCTCGGGCAGCACCACGACCCGGTCCAAGCTCGACCCGTCCTCCATGAAGGATCGGATCGACGGCCTGATCGCCGATCAGGTCAGCAGCGGCAGCCTCACCACCGACCAGGCCACGGAGCTGAAGAACCTGTTTTCCAGCCACGGCCAGAGCATTCAGAGCGCGGACGCCACCGGCGACGTGTCCGGGCCGGACGGTCCGCCGCCCGGCCCCCCGCCCGGTCCGCCGCCGGGGAGCGCCGCCTCCGGCAGCACCGGCAGCGGGACCTCGTCCTCCACGTCGGTGACGCAGTCGACGAACGACCTCCTCTCGACCTTCATGCAGCAGCTCCAGAGCAGCCAGTCGGTCGGCGCCGGCTATGGCGCCAACGGCACCACCAACAGCAGCAGCAGCCTCTCGGCCCTTCTGGTCGACTTCCAGAGCTGAGCCGGCGGTGCGGGCGTGGCCGGCCGAGGGGGCCGCCCGCCCGACGCATCGCCCGCCTGCGCGCGGCCGGGGTCGACCTCGGCCGCGCGACGCGGCATCACTCCGCCATCGCATTCGCGCGACCGGACAGGGTCGGGAGGCACGGCATGGCGGCAGGATCGGGGACCGGATTGCCCAAGGTCGCGTTCATCGGCACGGGCGGGACGATCTCGTCCCTCGGGCGCGACACCCTCGACATCCTCGACTACACCGCCACCGACCGGCGCCTCGAAGCCGGCGGCATCCTGGAGGCGGTCCCGGAACTCGCCACCGTCGCCACGGTGGTGCCGGTCCCGTTCCAGGCGGTCCCGAGCCCGGCGATCGGATTTGCCGAGTGGCGCGACCTCGTGCGCCTGTGCGAGCGCCTCGCGGCCGAGCATGCGGATCTCGCGGGAATCGTCATCGGGCACGGCACCGCCACCCTGGAGGAGACCGCCTACGCCCTGAGCCTGACCCTGACGATCGATCTGCCGGTGGTGCTGGTCGGCTCGCAGCGGCCGATGAGCGCCCTCTCCACCGACGCCAAGCTCAATCTCGTGGCCGCGATCCGCACCGCCGCGGCGCCGGCCTCCCGCGGGCGCGGCGTGCTGGTGGTGCTCAACGACGAGATCCAGGCGGCGCGCGAGGTGACCAAGACCTCGGTGGCCCGGCTTCAGACGTTCCGGACGCCGGATTTCGGCGTGCTCGGCCATGTCGACGGCGACAGCGTCCGCTACTATCGCCGCTCCGAGCGGGCGCACGCACCGGGCACGCCCTTCGACATCCGCAGCCTGCCCGCGCTGCCGCGGGTCGATATCGTCTATGGCTACGCCGACGCGGACGGCACCGCGGTCCGGGCCTTCCTGTCGGCGGGCGCGCGCGGCCTCGTCGCGGCCGGTCTTGCCCCGGGCATGACCCCGCCGGCCGAGGCCGAGGCCCTGGAGGCGGCGGCTGCCGCCGGGATCGTGGTGGTGATGTCGACCCGGGCCGGCAGCGGCGTCGTCCCGCTCACCACCCGGCTGCGCACCCGCGGCATCCTCAGCGCCGACAACCTCACCCCGCAGAAGGCCAGAATCCTGCTGGCCCTGGCGCTGACCGTCACGACGGAGCCGGAGGCGGTGGCGCGGCTGTTCGCGACGTATTAGGGCACCGGCCGCCCGAAGGGGGACCGGCTCGGCGCGAGAGGGGGGCGGGGCCGCGGTTCGGCCCGATCCGCGCCGGGGTCGTCCGCGCCCGGCCGGAGGATCACCGGGTGCAGCCGACGCAGATGCCGCGGGTGATGGCGTCGTCGCGGATCTGCTCCGGCGTGCGCCGCTGGATCTGGCTGCTCTCGTCGACGTCGATCTTGTCCGGTTTCGGCACGGTCGCACCGCTCTTGGCGATGTAGTCGCTTCGGTTGGCCGCAACATCCATCGAATCCGGCCTGTCGCCGGCCCGGACCAGAGCCGACGAGACCACCGCAAGAGCGATCGAACATCCGAGAACGAGAGGATACCGCATGGCCGCCTCCGCCGTAGAGGTAGAGCGTGTGACGGCATCACAGACCGATCCGGGTTCCCCGCATTGACCTATCGCAAGGCTCGGCCCGCGTGCGGCGCCGGGCTCGTCGTCATCGGCCCGGTCGCCGTTGCGCTAGATCAAGGCTCGCCGGCCGGGGGCGAGCAGAGTTTGCCGCGGGTCCGCGCCCCGCATCCGGGCCGTCGAGGACCGCATCGTCGCTCTCGTCTGGACGGAACGGCCGGGCAGCGGCAGACCGGATCGCCCGTGAACCCGCAGCCAGCCATGGAGACGCGCTATGACGGACAGCCACGCACACGAGGTCGTCGAGCATGAGGGCCGGGGCGGGGAGGGCGCCCATCCGGATGAGCGCTTTGCCGGCCGCATCGGCGAACACGTGAGACGGGCCCTGCAGGACATCCTGAAGAGCCCCGAAGCGCTGCGGCAGGCGATCCATCTGGGACCGCACGAACACGCGCTGAGCCGCCGGGTGGCCAACGGCCACGATCCGGCCGCAGTGGCGGCGCTGCTCGCCGCCGGCGGCGTCGGCTTCGGGGTGGCATGGCTGATCTTCGGCCAGCATTGGCACCGCACGGATTACGTCGCGCGCCGGATGAGCCACAGCAGCGAACGGATGGCCTGACGCCGTTTCACGGCCCGCCGGGCCGAAGCCTGCGGCACCGGCCTGCGCGCGGGACCCCGGTCCCGCACGGGGGAGGGCGCCGCCTGTCGCCTTACCCCGGCGGTTGCGCCGTCCCGTCGGCCCGCACGTTGCGCTGGATCAACGCCCAGGCTGCGCCGGCAGCGATGAATGGCAGACCTGCGAAGAGGTGAAGCCATGAAACGCGATCTCGCTACGAACCTGAGCGAAGAGACCGAACGGGTCGGCGCCCGCATCGACAAATCCTACGAGAAACTGGCGCTCAAGCTGCGGCGGCGGGCCGACAAGGCGCGCGCGGCCATGGTCAAGTGCAAGAACCGCATCAAGCGGGCCGTCCTCCAGCGGCGGTTCGAGATCTACGCGAATGCCGCGCGCGATATCGACCAGTCCGTGATGGACCGGCAGGCCTCGCCGGGACCGGTGCTGCGGCTGAAACCGGACGAGCGGGGCACGCCCGCTCAGACGTGATTCCGGGCCGCGGCGGGCCCTCCGTCCGTCCGGGCTTGATCCAGCGCAAGGCGGGCCGAAGGTTGGGCTGCGCACCCTGCTCCGTGGCCGGCCGCCCTGCCGATGCCGGTTGATCGATGCCCCGATCCCAAGCCGGGGAGGTTGTGAATGCCAGCGCTCACCCCCGTTCCGGATCAGGCCCCAGGGCCCGATGCCCCGTCGCCGTCCGCGGGCGACCGGTCGCACCTGAGGCTGCATCCCCTGTGCGCCCGGCAGATCATGTCGGCGCCCGTCGTCAGCGTCTGCCCCGACACGGCCCTGCGGCGCGCGATCGATCTCATGCTCGACGCCGAGATCAGCGGCCTGCCGGTCATCGATGCGCAGGGCGCGCTCGTCGGCATGGTGACGGAGGGCGATCTGCTCCGCCGGGTCGAACTCGGCACCGAACACCGCATGTCGCGCTGGATCGCGTATCTGCGCAGCCCCGGCCGGCTCGCCGAGGATTATGTCCACGCGCACGGCCGGCGGGTCGAGGCGGTGATGTCCAGCCCCGTGACCACCGTGACGGAGGACACGCCCCTGAAGGCGATCGTCGAGACCCTGATACGGGCTCGGATCAAGCGGGTGCCGGTCCTGCGCGGGCACGCCGTCGTCGGGATCGTGAGCCGGGCGGATGTCGTCCGGGCTCTCGGCACCGCCTTGGACGCGGACGGGACTGCGGGCCACCGCAGTGATGTCGAGATCCGTCAGGACATCCTCGCGGCCTTCGACCAAGCCGTCTGCATCCCGAAGGCCACCATCGCGGTCGCCGTCCGGCACGGAACGGTCGAGCTCCACGGCTGGATCGCCGACGAGCGGGAGAGGGGCGCGGTGCGCGCCGCCGTCGACGGCGTTCCGGGCGTCGTCGCCCTGCGCGACCATCTGACGTGGGTCGAGCCGATCACCGGCACGGTCCTGCCGGGCCCAGACGACGCCCGGGCGGAGGATTCCGCCGCCACGCATCCCGCCACGCATCCCGCCACGCATCCCGCCACGCCTGCCGACAGCGCCGTACGGATCGAGGGCGCGTCCCCATGAGCGTGGACACCGTCCTGCCCTCCGTCAGCGCCCGCAACCGGACGGCGGAGGTGCTTCGTGACAAGGTCGTCCCCGCGCCCGGGGCCAGCGTCCCGTCTCCCGCGCCATGCCCCCCCGCCGGGCCGGATCGGCGATCACGCGGCCTGTGGCTCACGGCCGCCATCGTGCTGCTGATTCTCGCCGGGGGCGGCTACGGGTGGTGGAAGGCCCACCGCCCGTTGCTGCCGCCGGGCTTCGCCTCCGGGAATGGCCGGCTCGAAGCGAACGTGATCGACATCGAGACCAAGTTCGCCGGCCGTATCGCGCGTCTTCTCGTCGAAGAGGGCGACCTGGTGCGGGCCGGGCAGGTCGTCGCCGTGATGGATACGCGGGATCTGGAGGCGCAGCTGAGCCAGGCGGAGGCGCAGATCCGCCAGGCCCAGAAGGGCGTGGAGGAGGCGGAGCGGACCCTCGTCCAGCAGCAGGCCCAGGTTCTCGCCACCCAGGCCGCGGTCAGCCAGGCCGAGCGCGCCGTCGCGGAGGCCCGCGCCAACATCCAGGAGCGGCAGAGCCACGTGAAGCTCACCCAGCAGGAGCTGAGCCGCTCGACCTATCTCACGGCGCGGGGCTACGCGTCCGCCGAGCAGCTCGACACGCGCCGGCAGGCGGCGGACGAGGCGGCCGCGGCGCTGAGCGCGGCCGAGGCGCGGTTCGGCGGCGGCGAACATGCGCTGGAGGTCGCGCGGAAGAACGCCGACGCGGCGCAGGCCGCCCGGGAGGCGGCGGCCGCGCGGGTCGGCGCGGCCCGGCACGCCCTCGAAGCCCAGACGCAGAGCGCCGCCTTTATCCGGGTCAACATCGCCGACAATTCCCTCGTCGCGCCGCGCGACGGGCCCATCGAGTATCGCGTCGCCAATGTCGGCGAGGTCCTGGGCGCCGGCGGCAAGGTCTTCACGATGCTCGACGCCGCTGACGTCCGCATGGATGTCTACCTGCCGACGCCGGAGGCGGGCCGTGTCCGGATCGGCGCGGAGGCGCGCATCGTGCTCGACGCCTATCCTCGGCACGTCATCCCGGCGCGGGTGGTCTTCGTCTCGAGCCAGGCGCAGTTCACGCCGAAGACCGTGGAGACCCGTGACGAGCGCGACAAGCTGATGTTCCGGATCCGGGTGCGGATCGACCCGGAGCGCCTCCGTGGACGCGAGCGCCTCATCCGCAGCGGGTTGCCCGGGATCGCCTATGTGCGGACCGACGAGACGGCCGCTTGGCCGGCCTCGCTCCTCCCGAGCCCGCCGCCGGCTGCACCGGCTCCCGCGCCGATCCCCACGGCGCCCTGAGACGCGTGATGGGGCCGCCGGATCTCACCGTCGCCCGGGTCGAGCATCTCACCCACCGCTACGGCCGGACCGTCGCACTCGACGACGTGACGCTGGCGATCCCCGGCGGCCGGCTCGTGGGCCTGATCGGGCCGGACGGCGTCGGGAAGTCGTCGCTGCTCGCGATTCTCGCGGGGGCCCGGCGGCTTCAGGCGGGCCGCGCCACGGTCCTCGACGGCGACATCGCGCAGGCTCGGCACCGGGCGGCCGCGTGTCCGCGGATCGCCTACATGCCGCAGGGACTCGGGCGCAATCTCTACGCCAGCCTCAGCGTGCGCGAGAACGTCGACGTCTTCGGCCGGCTGTTCGGGCAGGAGCCGGCGGAGCGGGACGCGCGGATCGCCGAACTCCTGGCCGCCACGGGGCTCGCGCCCTTCGCGGACCGCCCGGCCGGGAAGCTGTCCGGCGGCATGCGCCAGAAGCTCGGCCTCTGCTGCGCCCTGATCCACGATCCCGACCTGCTGATCCTCGACGAGCCGACCACCGGGGTCGATCCGCTTTCGCGCCGGCAGTTCTGGGAGCTGATCGGGCGCATCCGGGCGCGGCGCCCGGCCATGTCGGTGCTGGTCGCCACGGCCTACATGCAGGAGGCGGAGGCCTTCGACTGGCTCGTCGCCATGAACGACGGCCGGGTGGTCGCCACGGGCTCCCCGGAGGGGCTTCGGCGGCGGACCGGCGCGGCCGGCGTCGAGGCCGCCTTCACGGCCCTGCTGCCGCAGGCGGACGCGCCCCCGTCCCGGGCGCCGGTGCCGCCCAGGGCCGCCCCCGGGCGCGACCGGCCGATCATCACCGCCCGCGACCTGACACGGCGGTTCGGCGCCTTCACGGCGGTGGACCGCGTCAGCTTCGACATCCTGCCCGGGGAGATCTTCGGGTTCGTCGGCTCGAACGGCTGCGGCAAGACCACGACCATGAAGGTCCTGACCGGCCTCCTGCCGCCGAGCGAGGGCGAGGCGCTCCTGTTCGGGGAGCCGGTCGCCGCGGGCGGCATCGCGGCGCGCCGACGGGTCGGCTACATGTCGCAGGCCTTCTCGCTCTATGCCGAGCTGACCGTCCGGCAGAACCTCGCCCTGCATGCCCGCCTGTTCCGGCTCAGCCCCGAGGCCAGGCGCGCCCGGGTGGCCGAACTCGTCGCGCAGTTCGACCTCGCCCGCCACGTCGATCAGCGTGCCGAGGACCTGCCGCTCGGCATCCGGCAGCGCCTGTCCCTGGCGGTGGCCGTCGTCCACGGGCCCGAACTCCTCATTCTCGACGAGCCGACCTCCGGGGTGGATCCGCCGGCACGCGACCGCTTCTGGGCTCTCCTGCTCGATCTCGCGCGCCGCCAGGGCGTGACGATCTTCGTGTCGACCCACTTCATGGCCGAGGCCGAACGCTGCGACCGCCTCGCGCTGATGGATTCGGGGCGGGTCCTGGCCATCGACACCCCCGCGGGACTGGTGGCGCGCTGCGGGGCCGCCACCCTGGAGGACGCCTTCGTGGCCCTCCTCGAACGGGCCGGAGCCGGCGGCACCGGAGCGCCCCCGCAGACGCCCGCGATCACGGAGGCGCGGCTTCCCCCGTCCGGCCCCCGGACGGACGGCATCATCCCGTTCAGCCCGCACCGGCTCCTCGCCTGCGCGCGTCGCGAGGCGCTGGAACTGGCGCGCGACCGGATCCGCCTCGCCTTCGCGGTCCTGGGCACGACCTTCCTGATGCTGGTCTTCGGCTTCGGCATTTCCACCGACGTGAACAGCGTCGCCTTCGCGGTGCTCGATCACGACCGGAGCCACGCGAGCCGCGCCTATCTCGAGGACCTGCGCGGCTCGCGCTATTTCGTGGAGACCCCGCCCCTGTCGGGGTTCGGCGATCTCGAGCGGCGGCTCGCCCGGGGGGACATCGCGGCCGCGATCGAGATCCCGCCGGGCTTCGGCCGGGACGTGGCCCGCGGGCGGCCGACGCAGGTGGCGGCCTGGATCGACGGAGCCCGGCCGTTCTTCGCGCAGACCATCCGGGGCTACCTGTCGGGGGTGCACCAGCGCTATCTGTCCGATCCGCGGCGATTTCCTGCCAAGGCCGATCCGGCTCCCCAGGCCGAGATCGCGGTCCGCTTCAAGTACAACCAGGATTTCGACAGCATCTTCGCGATGGTGCCGGCGCAGATCGCCCTCCAGCTCGCCCTGATCCCGGCGATCATGATGGCGCTGGCGGTGGTGCGCGAGAAGGAGCTCGGCTCGATCACCAATCTCTATGTGACGCCCCTGACGCGCCTGGAATTCCTGCTGGGCAAGCAGCTCCCCTATATCGGCTTGGCGCTCGTCAATTTCGCGCTGATGGTCCTGCTGGCCCAGTTCGTCTTCGGGGTCCCGCTGAAGGGGAGCGCCTCGGTCCTGGTCGTCGGCACGCTGATCTACGTGACGGCGACGACGGCCTACGGGATGCTGGTCTCGACCTTCGCGCGGACCCAGATCGCGGCCCTGTTCGGCACCGCCATCATGACCGTACTGCCCGCCACCATGTTCGCCGGGATGCTCGTCCCCGTGGCCTCCCTGTCGGGCCTGGGGCGCATCCTGGGGCGGCTCTTCCCCATGACCTATTACCTGCCGGTGAGCCTCGGGGCCTTCACCAAGGGCCTCGGCTGGGCCGACCTCGCCGGCAGCCTCGCCATCCTGGCTGTATTCGTCCCCGTCCTGACCGCGGCGGCCTGCCTGGCGATGCCCCGGCAGGAATCCTGATCGCGGACGGGACTGCGCCGTGGCCACCCTCGCGAACATCGTCTGGCTCGGGACCAAGGAGCTGCGCAGCTTCGGGCGCGACTACGTCCTGCTGGGCCTCGTCGTCTACAGCTTCTCCCTCGCCATCCTGGCGCAGGCGCAGAGCAGCTCGCAGGAACTGCACAACGCCGCGATCGCCATCGTCGACGAGGACCGCTCGACGCTGTCCCGGCAGATCACGCAGGCCTTCCTGCCCCCCCATTTCAAGCCGCCCGTCGCCATCGCCGAACGGGACATCGTCCCGGCGCTGAACGCGGGCACCTACACGTTCGTGCTCGACATCCCGCCGCGCTTCCAAGCCGACCTGCTCGGTCTGAAGCCGGCCCGGCTCCAGCTCGACATCGACGCCACCGCGATGGTGCAGGCCGGCCTCGGCGCAGCCTACGCGCAGCAGATCGTGGCCGACGAGGTCGCCCGCTTCGTCAGCCGCGCAGGGGGGCCGGCGCCGGCGCCGGTCGCACTCGTCGCGCGCATCGCCTTCAACCCCAATGCCGAGACGGCGTGGTTCACGAGCGTGATGGGGATCCTCAACAGCGTGACGATGCTGGCCATCATCCTGGCCGGTGCGGCGGTGGTGCGGGAGCGCGAGCGGGGGACGTTGGAGCACCTGCTGGTGATGCCGGTCACGCCCTTCGAGATCGCCATGGCGAAGGTCTGGTCCAACGGCCTCGTCATCCTGGTGGCCGTGGGCCTGTCCCTCGTCCTCGTCGTGCGGGGCCTGCTGCACGTGCCGATCATCGGCTCCATCCCGCTGTTTCTGGTCGGGACGGCGGCGTACCTGTTCTTCGCGACGGCGATCGGCCTGTTCCTGGGCACCCTCGCGCGCTCGATGCCGCAGCTCGGCCTGATCTACCTCCTGGTCTACCTGCCGCTCGCCATGCTGTCCGGGAGCAACACGCCGCTGGAGAGCATGCCGCCCTGGCTCGCCACGCTCCTCCAGGCTTCCCCCACGGTCCATTTCGTGGCCTTCGCGCAGGCGATCCTCTACCGGGGCGCCGGTCTCGACGCGGTCTGGCCCCGCATCGTGGTGGTGAGCGTGATCGGCGCCGTGTTCGTCGTCGCGGCGATCCTGCGGTTCCGCAAGACGGTCGCCCTCTCGTGACGTCGGGGGACCGCGGCCGGGGGCCGTCCGCCGCACCTTGATCTGAATCACGGGACGGCGGCTGCGCCTGCCGTACCCTGCGCGGCGTCGCAGGAGACCGTGCATGCTCGACGCTGAGGTGAGAGACCGGGCCGAGACGGCCGCTGAGCCGCCGCGGCCCGGGTTGCGTCTGCGCCCGATCCCGGAGGTCCCCAGCCCGGCATCCCGGCCCGATCCCCCCGAGGACGAGGACGATCTGGCGCCGGTCCGGCGCGCGATCGATCAGAGCGTGCACGCGTCCGTCGCCCGGATGACGGCCGGTCTCTCCCCCGCGGCCCTCGCCGAGGCGTGGTTCGACTGGGCCATCCACGCGGCCTTCTCGCCGGGCAAGCAGGCCACATTGGTGATGAAGCTCCTGCGGAAGCAGGTGCGCCTCGCGCAGTTCGCCGCCCGCAGCGCCGTCCTGCAGGGTCACGCTGCGCCGTGCATCGATCCGCTGCCCCAGGACCACCGCTTCGACGATCCGGCCTGGCAGGTCTGGCCCTTCAGCCTCGCCTGCCAGTCGTTCCTGCTGACCCAGCAATGGTGGCACAACGCCACGACCGGCGTGCCCGGCGTGTGCCGCGCCCACGAGACCATGGTCGCCTTCGCGGCGCGCCAAGTCCTCGATGCCGCCGCGCCCTCGAACCTGCCCTGGACCAATCCGGTCGTGCTGGGCGAGACTGTGCGGACCGGCGGTGCGAACCTCGTCACGGGCCTGCTCAATGCCGCCGAGGACGCCCAGCGCGCGGCCGACGGTCTGAAGCCGGTCGGCGCCGACGCCTTCCCGGTCGGCGTCGCGGTGGCGGTCTCGCCCGGCAAGGTCGTGTTCCGCAACCGGCTGATCGAGCTGATCCAGTACGCCCCCAACGTGCCCGCGGTCCGGCCGGAGCCGGTGCTGATCGTCCCGGCCTGGATCATGAAGTTCTACATCCTCGATCTGTCGCCCGAAAACTCTCTGGTCCGGTACCTCACGGGCCAGGGCCACACCGTCTTCATGATCTCCTGGCGCAATCCCGGTCCGGAGGACCGGGACGTGTCCTTCGACGATTATCGCCGGCTCGGCGTGATGGCGGCCCTCGAGGCCGTCGCGGCCATCGTTCCCGGCCATCCGATCCACGCGGCCGGGTATTGCCTGGGCGGCACGTTGCTCGCCATCGCGGCCGCCGCGATGAGCCGGGACGGCGACGCGCGCCTCGCCTCACTCAGCCTGTTCGCCGCGCAGCTCGACTTCACCGAGGCCGGAGAGCTGACGCTGTTCATCGGCGAGAGCCAGATCAGCTTCCTGGAGAGCCTGATGCGCAGCCAGGGCACCCTCGATGCCCGGCAGATGGCCGGCGCCTTCCAGCTCCTGCGTTCGAACGACCTGATCTGGTCCCGGATCGTCCGCGACTATCTCCTGGGGCGGCGACAGCCGATGACAGACCTGACGGCCTGGAACGCGGACGCGACGCGCCTGCCGGCGCGGATGCACGCCGAATATCTGCGTGGCCTGTTCCTCGACAACGATCTCGCGGAGGGGCGTTTCCTGGCCGGAGACCGGCCGGTCTCCATCAGCGACATCCGCGTCCCGGTCTTCGCGGCGGCCACGGAACGCGATCACGTCGCGCCCTGGCGTTCGGTGTTCAAGATCCACCCCCTCGCCGATACCGACGTCACCTTCGTCCTCGCCAGCGGCGGCCACAATGCCGGGATCGTCGCGCCGCCGGGGCGGAAGCAGGCCCATCATCGGATCCGCACCACGCGGGCGACCGACCGTTACCGCGATCCCGACACCTGGATCGGGCAGACGCCCCAGTGCGAAGGGTCCTGGTGGCCCGCCTGGGCCGCCTGGCTCGCCGAGCGGTCGGGGCCGCCCGCCCCGCCGCCCGCGATGGGCGCGCCGGCCTCGGGCTACGCGGTGCTCGGGGACGCGCCCGGCGCCTACGTGCTGGAAGCCTGAGCGGGTGGCCCGATGGAACCGCCCCGCTTCATCGAGAACCGCACCTTCGACGAGATCGCGGTGGGCGACACCGCCAGCCTGACCCGCACCCTGCAGGCGCAGGACATCAGCCTGTTCGCCCTGGCCTCCGGCGACGTGAACCCGGCCCATCTCGATCGGGATTATGCCGCCGAGGACCGGTTCCACGGGGTGATCGCGCACGGGCTCTGGGGCGGGTCGCTGATCTCGGCGGTGCTCGGCACCGAGCTGCCCGGGCCCGGCACGGTCTATCTCAGCCAGTCCCTGCGGTTCCTGCACCCGGTCCGGATCGGCGACACCGTGACGGCGCGCGTCACCGTGCGCGCCAAGGAGGCCGCCGATCAGCGGGTCCGCCTCGACTGCGTCTGCCTGAATGCGCAGGGCGAGACGGTCATCACCGGCGAGGCCGAGGTGCTGGCCCCCGCCGACAAGGTGCGCCGGCCGCGCGTCCTGCTGCCGGAGGTCCACCTGCACGAGCGGGGCGTGCATTGGAAACCCATGCTTGCGGCGGCGCGCCGCTTCGCCCCGGCGCTGACGGCCGTCGTCCATCCCTGCGATGCGGTCTCGCTTGAGGGCGCGCGCGCCGCGCGCGAGGCCGGGCTGATCGTGCCGATTCTGGTGGGGCCGCGGTCGAAGATCGAGGCCGCGGCGCGCGCGGCCGGCCTCGTCCTCGACGGCATCGAGATCGTCGACGCGCCCCACAGCCACGCCGCGGCGGAGAAGGCGGTCTCCCTCGCCCGCGCCGGCCGGGTAACGGCGCTGATGAAGGGCGCGCTCCACACCGACGAAATCCTGGCGGCCGCCATCGCCCGGGCGACGGGCCTGCGGACCGAGCGGCGCATGAGCCACGTCTACGCCCTCGACGTGCCGAGCTACCCCAAGCCCCTGTTCCTGACCGATGCCGCCGTCAACATCGCGCCGAGCCTGGAGGAGAAGCGCGACATCGTGCAGAACGCCATCGACCTCGCCCGCGCGCTCGGCATCGCGCAGCCCAAGGTGGCGATCCTCTCGGCCGTCGAGACGGTCTCCACGAAGCTCGGCTCGACCCTCGACGCGGCGGCCCTGTGCAAGATGGCCGGGCGCGGGCAGATCATGGACGGCCTCGTCGACGGGCCGCTGGCCTTCGACACCGCCATCTCCCGCGCCGCCGCCGCCGCGAAGGCCCTCGTGTCGCCGGTCGCGGGCGAGGCCGACATCCTCGTGGTGCCGGACCTCGTGTCGGGCAACATGCTCGCCAAGCAGCTGATCCATCTCGCGGGCGCCGACGCTGCCGGTCTGCTGCTCGGCGCCCGTGTCCCGATCATCCTGACGAGCCGCTCCGACAGCCCGGAGGTGCGGCTGGCCTCCTGCGCCCTGGCGCAGCTCTTCGCCCACCGCTCCGGGACGCCCTGATGGATCCGATGCTCAGCGGGGGGAACGCCGGCGCGCCGCGCCTCGAATGCGCCCCGAGGGGCCACGGCAGCGTTACGAGCGTCACGACCACGATGGCTTCACGGCCCTCGACGGACCGAGGGCGGACCCGCGCTCCCGAGCGGTCGATCCCCGACGGGGGCTCCAGCGCATCGGCGCGGGCGCCACGCCTCCAGGGCCGGATCCGGCGAGGGCCGGAACGGCGGCCCCCCGGAGGACGAGGCAGGCCGCGGCACGGCGAGGGTTGCGGGCCAGGGGGGCGGCGCCGGCTCAGACCTCGTAGGCCGACGGGGATTCGCGCAGACGCCAGACTTCGGAACTCGCCGAGATGACCAGCGCGATGCCGAAGCTCACATGCGCCCACGTCGCCACCGTGGCCTCCTGGAAGCCGAGCGCCCAAGGGGCCAGGCAGACCCAGAGTCCCGCTGCCGCGATGGCGTAGACCTCCCAGTCGTAGGTCTGCATCAGCGCCAGCACGGCGAGGATCGCGACCGTGGTGCCGAAGATCCAGGCGTTCCAAGCCGCGGCGGTCTCGGACGCGAATCCGAAATACCAGGGCGCCGCGATCAGGCCGATGCCCAGCAGGAGACTCAATCCGTTCAGGAAGATGTCCTGCGATTGATTGTCGATGGTGCGCATCCTCCGCTCCCTCAACGGGTCCGGCGCGCGTGTCGCCGCCGTGCCCGGGACCGTATTGCGCGGGGCGACGGGACACCTTGCGTTGGATCAAACCGGGCGCCGGGTCCCTCTCGCGGCCGGGCATCGGATCGACGCGGTCGGGGGTTCCGCTGAGCCAGGACACGCTGCCGGTCGAACCGCAATGCCTGATCGCCCGCGCCCGGATCCTCGGCGACCGCATCGATACGGCGGGTCTCGAACGCAACGACACGCTCGCGATCAACCCGCTCGCCTTGCGGGTCGGGTGCGGTTTCGCGGTGGTCTTCCGCTACGGGGTCGTGGTGACGGTCGGGCTGTCTCCGAGCGAGGTGGAGGCGATGGCGGTAGGCCTGCTGTCGCGCGTCCGCGGTCCCGTGACGCGGCCGGAAGAGGAGACCGCCACGATCGAGATCGGGCCGGATCACGACGATCAGGTCGTGCCCGGCGGCCGGATCGCCATCCGCCAGCTGACGCCCGGGCGCCTGATCGTCATCGCCGACATCCTCGCCAAGAGCACGGCGCTGGCGCAGAACGAGATCGAGGTCGCGGCTGTCTTCGACGTGATCGAGCCCTTGGCGCGGCGCCTGGCCGAGACGGGGCGCGCATCGGGCGGCCGTCGGGCCGTCCTGAAGCATGTCGGCAGCACGCTGCTCGTCCAGCACAGGGTGTCGGGGCGCGTGGCGGTCGAGGAGAAGCCCGAGGTGCTGTGGGATCAGCCGGGCCTGGAACGCCTCTACGCGCGCCTCGAGGACGAGTACGAGCTGCGGGAGCGGACGGCCACACTGAATCGCAAGCTCACCGTGATCGGCGCGACGGCGACCGCGCTCACCGACCTGATGCACACGAACCGCTCGTTGCGCCTGGAGATCGTGGTCGTCCTGCTGATCGCCCTCGAGATCGCGATCACGTTCCTTCCCCTGCTGCCCGCCTTCAGGCGATGAGGCCGCCGCCCGGAAGGCCGTCCGGACCGGACCGATCCGGCGCGTTGCCGTCCGCGCGGGGCCGGGCCGGGGCCGCGTCGCTCAAGCCGCGACGCGCCGTCTGGGCAAACGCGTCCAGGGACGGGCGATACGCGCCGGTCAGGACCTGGCGTTGTGTCAACGAGAGGGTGGGCATGCCGGCGCAGCCGCTGATCTGCTCCAGATCCCGGAAGAAGGCGGCCTGCGCGCCCCCCGAGCCCGAGACGGCGACGCCGAGCAGGTGCGGCGGCGCCCCGGCCTCCTGGAGGTAGGTCCGCACCGGCCCGGGAAGCCGGCCGGCCCAGACGGGTGAGCACAGGACGACCGTCTTGAACGGCGCCGGATCGAAGCGCTTCCGGATCGGCGGCCCGATCCGACGGAGCGCATGCCACAGGCCTCTCACGAATCCCGCCGCCCCCGCATAGGAGACCGCAGGCGTGATCCGATCGAGGTCGGCGCCGAGCGCGGTCGCGAGCGCCCGGGCCACCACGTCGGTCGTGCCCGAGCGCGAATAATAGACGACCAGGACGTCACGCATCGCCCGCCTCCGCGTGCCCGAGTGAGCCGCCAGGATCCGCCTCTGTCCCGGGCGCGGCATTGAGGGACATCAAAGGCCGGTCGTCCGGCCTCTTTGCGATGAATCAAGGCTCGCCGTGCCCATCGGCGCACCCTGGCGGCCTGGACCGGAACGCGGATCGTCCTCCGGTTCGCCCTCACAGGATGCGCGCCATGATCAAGGATCTGCTCATCGTCGCGGACGCGGTCGGAGAGGCCGCCGGGCCCTACGCGCTGTCCCTGGCCCGGGAGGTCGGGGCCGCGGCCGGATGCCTGTACCTCCAGCCGGAGGGCGGCGATGAGGCCCCCCTGGCGGAGCTGCCCTATGGCTTCGCCCTCTCGGCCCGTGAGGCCGCCCTCGCGGTGGTGCGCGATGCCGCCGACGACCTGTCCTACGCCGCCAGAACCGCCGACGTGCCGATGGAGATGGAAACCCTGAGCGGGAGCGCGGGCGACATCCGGAGCCGCCTGCTGGATCGGGCCCGCCTCGCCGATCTCATCGTGGTCGAGCGGGCCGATCCGGGCCGCGACAAGCCGGCGGATGCCTATATCGAAGACCTTCTCCTCGGAGCGGGCCGGCCGATCCTCGTGGTGCCGGCGCGGTGGGGCCGGCCGGCGCGGTTCGGCGCCGTCACGGTGGCCTGGGACGGCAGCGCCGCGGCTGCACGGGCGCTGGCCGATGCGCTGCCGCTCCTGAGCCGCGCCGAGCGCGTGCGCGTCCTCACGGTGCAGACGGAGGCGGTGGCCGGCGTCAGCGAGGGCGGCGCCCGCGTGGTGAAGCATCTGGGTCGCCACGGCATCGCCGCCGATTACCGCGCGATCATCAGCGGCACCACCGTCGGCGAAACCCTGCTGGCGGAGGTCGCCCAGGCCGGCGTCGACCTTCTCGTGATGGGGGCCTACGGCCATTCCCGCCTGCGCGAGGTCTTCCTCGGCGGGGCGAGCCGCGACCTCCTCCGCAGGATAACGGTGCCGACCCTGATGGCGCACTGAGCCGCGGAAGGTTTCGCGCACCGGTCGCCGGGGCCCGCGGAACGCCTGTGCTTCGGGCGCGAGCTTCGGACGAAGTCTTGAGCTGAACGAAACTTCCGTTGACCTGCATCAATGCCGGTCATTCCAGCCGGAAGAGGGTTTCAGACAGAATCCGCGCGGAGGCGATTCCGGGGCGGATCCGAAACCATCAGCACGAGGCCAAGCTCATGAAAGTCCGTGACGTCATGCACAAAGGTGCGACTTTCGTCTCGGCCGAGACGCGCGTCGACGTGATTGCGCGGCAGATGCGGGATGCCGATGTGGGCGCGCTGCCCGTCAAGTCGGACGGCCACTTGGTCGGCATCGTCACCGACCGGGACATCGCGTGCCGCGCCCTGGCGGACGGCAAGGACCCGCAGACGATGACCGCGACCGACGTGATGACCACCCGGGTCGCCTGCTGCGCTCCGGATGACGATCTCGCTCTGGCGATCAAGATCATGGAGAACAAGCGGGTCCGCCGCCTTCCGGTCATCGATGCCGACCAGAAGCTCGTCGGCATGGTGAGCCTCGGGGACATCTCCCATAAGGTCGGCGCCGGGCTGTCGGGCGAGGTTCTGCGCGCCGTCTCCGCGCATCATCGCTGACGAAGGCGCGCGGGCAGGCCGCCCTGGGACCGACGGCTGGATCCCGGCCCCCCCGCGCACGCCTGCGGTGCGGATGGAGATCCTGTGTGGACAGCCTGAGGCTGTCTCGATGTCTTGTTGATGTCGTCGTTTTTCCAAATATTCGTATTCTGATTATCGTTTATTTTCGTGTCTTCTGGCGCGGTTGATCTTGAGGTGAATCAATGCCGCATCGGGGTGCGGGCCCTACCGATGCGGACCACTTCTTGAGTATCCGTGTTGGTCAAGTGTGGTTTGGAGCCCAGGGCCGATTGTCCCTGATGAGGGCGTTTGCCATGACGATGAGCCTGCGCATGATGGCCACAAGAGCGACCTTTTTCTGCTTTCCGGCGGCGGTCAGCCGATCATAGATAAGCTTGAGGTCCACGTTGAAGCGCGCGGCAACGATGGCGGGAAAGTAGAGCGCTTGGCGTAGCGCGGCCCGCCCACCTTGAATCCGCTCCTTGCCTTGCCATCGCCCTGATTGTTGCGAGACAGGAGCAAGTCCGGCCAGGCTGGCGGCCTGCTTGCCTTCCAGTTCGCCGAGTTCCGGCATGTCGATGGTAAGCGTAACGGCGGTGACCTCG
>NZ_FPBW01000018.1:0-162745 GCF_900116795.1 Methylobacterium sp. UNCCL125
AATGCCCCCGCGCCGACCCGCCTCTGGGCCGACCCTGAGCGACCTGCGGACCCGCCCACTACGAGGCGGGGGGCGGCTGGAAGGCCACGGCGCTGATGCGGGTTCCGGAGGTGCGGGCACGGCGTGCCTGGGCCTCGCCCGAGACCGCTAACAGGGAGTCGCAGGACCGGGGCGCTGGAGACGCCGCGACGAGAAAGACGGCACCGGCCGGGGGAGGCGCCCGGTCGATGCCGCGGGGCGCCGCGGGGATCGGATCCCGCGCGACTTTGGCCGACACCTGGGTTCCCGCGGCGTCCCGCGTCCCTCGTGTTCGCTCCCGGGCCATGCCCCCGGCGCCACCGGCGCGCGGGGACGATGACGCGTGGCGGGAGGTCCGCGCGCCCGAATCGGTGCCCGACGAAGCGGAACCCGGCAGGGGCGGGCGCGACGTCCCGCGGCGATCCGCGACCCCTGGAAAGTTGACGGCGGCCCGGCGGGCTGCCATCCGCCCGTCCGACACGTCCGCCTGCCGGCGGTTCCCTCGAGTCCGAAGAACCCATGACCGACCTGATCGAGACGATCCGCCGGACGCTCGTGCCGATCCACAAGGAGGGCTATCCCTTCATCCTGATCGGCATCGTGCTGACGGTTCTGGCGGGCTATTTCTCCCAGTTCTTCGGCTGGATCTTCCTGATCCTCACCCTCTGGGTCTGCTACTTCTTCCGCGATCCCGAGCGGGTCACCCCGGTGGCGGACGGGCTCGTGATCTCGCCCGCCGACGGGCGCGTGAACCTCATCGCCACCGTGCTGCCGCCGCCCGAGCTCGACCTGCCGCAGGTGCCCACGCTACGGGTCTCGGTGTTCATGAACGTGTTCGACTGCCACGTGAACCGGGTGCCGGTGGCCGGCCGGATCGGCCAGATCCACTACACGCCGGGCCTGTTCCTCAACGCCGAGCTCGACAAGGCCAGCGACGACAACGAGCGCAACGGCATGGTCATCGAGACGACCCATGCCGGCCAGCCGAAGCGCGTCGGCGTGGTGCAGATCGCCGGCCTCGTGGCCCGGCGCATCGTCGGGTTCGTCTCGGCGGGCGACGTGCTCGGCGTCGGCGAGCGCTTCGGCCTGATCCGCTTCGGATCGCGGGTGGACGTCTACCTGCCGGCCGGGTCGACCGTGCTGGTCGGGCTCGGCCAGAAGGCGGTGGCCGGCGAGACGGTGCTGGCCGATCTCGGCGGGGGGCCGGAGCGCCTGTTCAAGCGGATCTGAGGCCATGGACGATCTCTTCCCGCCCTTCGCGCCCGATCCGAACGAGCCGCGGCCGCGCCGGTTCAAGCCGGTGCCGTTCCGGATGATCGCGCCCAACATGATCACCCTGATGGCGCTCTGCCTCGGGCTCACGGCGATCCGGCTCGCCTTCGAGGGCAAATTCGAGCCCGCCGTCATCGCCGTGGTGGTGGCGGGCGTGCTCGACGGCATCGACGGGCGGGTGGCGCGGCTGCTCAAGGGCACGTCGCGCTTCGGCGCGGAGCTCGATTCCCTCGCCGACTTCGTGAATTTCGGATGCGCCCCGGCGCTCATCCTCTACGGCTTCGTGCTGTTCCACCTGAAATCGATGGGCTGGATCGTCGCGCTGATCTTCGCCATCGCCATGGCGCTGCGGCTCGCCCGCTTCAACGCGATGCTCGACGATCCGAACCGGCCGGAATGGAAGAAGGACTTCTTCGTCGGCATGCCGGCGCCCGCGGGGGCGCTCACCGCGATGCTGCCGCTCTACCTCCACTTCCTGGGCTTCGGCATCGAGACCTGGGCGGCGCCCGCGGTCCTGATCTACGTGCTGTGCATCGCGCTGCTGGTCGTCTCCACGGTCCCGACCTATTCGGGCAAGACCATGGGCAAGCGGGTGCCGCGCAGCCTCGTCCTGCCGATCTTCCTGTTCGGGGTCGCGGCCTTCGGCCTCCTGATCAGCTACCCGTTCGAGGCGCTCGTCGCGGTGAGCGGGGGCTATCTGCTGACCATCCCGGTGGTGGCCGCCCAGTATCGCCGCCGGGTCAAGGCGGAACTCGCCGCCCTGGGCGAGGACCGGCCGGCCCTGGCCACGGCCGGCCGACCGGCATCGGAATAGGCGCTGGCCTTCGCGGAGCCGTCCTCTATCTTGGCGGTATCAAGCGGGCGGGGGCTGGCGGATGCTCGGGGATTTCAAGACGTTCGCGCTGCGCGGGAACGTGGTCGATCTCGCGGTCGGCGTGATCATCGGCGCGGCCTTCGGGGCCATCGTGACGTCGGCGGTCCAGGACATCTTCATGCCGGTGATCGGCGCGATCACCGGCGGGCTCGACTTCTCGAACTACTACATCCCGCTCTCGTCGAAGGTGCAGGCAGGCCTGCCCTATGCGGATGCCAAGAAGCAGGGCGCGGTCATCGGTTACGGCCAGTTCCTGACCCTGACCCTGAACTTCCTGATCGTCGCCTTCGTGCTGTTCCTGGTGATCCGGGCGATGAACCGCCTGCAGACCGCCGAGGCCAAGAAGCCCGACGCGATGCCGGCCGACGTGAAGCTTCTTTCCGAGATCCGCGACCTGCTGGCCGAGAAGCCGCGCGTCTGACGCCTGTGCGGGCGCGCGGTGCCGACTCAGCCCTTGGGCTTGTCGGTCTCGTCCGGCTTGACGCCGAGGGCATCGAGGATCTGGTCGAGGGCATGACCGACGGCTTCGGTCCCCTCCTCGTGGGTCTTCAGCCGGGTCTCGAGCCGGCGGATCTGTGGCTCGAAGGCATCCGGCACGGGATCGTCGCCGAGGAAGCGGGGCTTGTCCGACCCCACCGGCAGGACGCCGCGCAGCTGCTGCCCGAGGTGGTCGCGCACGGGCTCCGGCAGAGTGGTTTTCGGATCGGTGGGTGCGTCGCTCATGATCGCCTCACGGCTCGGGCCATCTCTCAACGGCCGAACGGATGAAGCGTTGCGCCGACGGCCGCGGCTATGAAGATGCCCCCGGAGCCGGGCTCCGGGGGCGCTTGGGCCAGCGCAAGACCGGCCCGGGGTCTTAGTCGATGACCTCGACGATGCGGTGGCCGCGATCGACCAGCACCGGACGATCGTTCACCACGGTGTAGCGGTAGCCCGGCTGCACGCGGTACTCGTTGGGCACGTCGTAATAGGTCACGCCCGAAGCCGGCAGGGTGGTGCCGACGGCGACGCGGCCGTCGTAGTCGTAGGAGCGGACATTGCGCTCGCGGACATAGCTGCGGAAGCGCGGGGCCATGTCGACGCCGAGGATGCCGCCCACCGTGCCGGTGGCCGCACCGACCGCGCCGCCGACGATGCCGCCGATCGGGCCGGCCGCATCGGCACCCGCCGCCGCGCCGCGCTCGGCGCCGGGGATCGTGCCCTGGGCCTGGGCGGCCAGCGGAAGCGACAGGACGAGGGCCGAGGCGGCGATAAGGGTCTTGAAGGTCATGCGGGACATCTCCGTTCCGTGGTGTTTCGCCGCGCAGGCGCAGCGAAGCTCGGGCCGGTAACGCCCGACCCCCGGAATCGGATGCATCTTTTTTTGTGGGACGCCGGGATGCAGCCGGCTGAGCCCTCACGCGTCCTTGGGCATCGCCGACTGGATGAAGCGGTCGGAGCCGAGATCCTCCTCGTCGTAGCCCAGCAGCTCCGCGAGCCTGCCACGGGCGCGGCTGACGCGGCTCTTCACCGTGCCGACCTTGCAGCCCATGATGGCGGCGGCCTCCTCGTAGGAGACGCCCTCAGCGCCGACCAGGACCAGGGCCTCGCGCTGATCCGGCGGCAGCTTGGCCAGCGCCGATTGCAGATCCTCGACGTCGAGCCGGTCACCCTGGTGCGGGGCGGTGGCGAGCCGGGCCGCGTAGGACCCGTCCTGATCCTCGACCTCGCGCACCCGCTTGCGGTGATCCGAGTAGAAGATGTTGCGCAGGATCGTGAACAGCCACGCGTTGAGGTTCGTCCCCGGCTGGAACCGGGCGCGGTGCTGCCAGCCCTTGAGCAGGGTGTCCTGCACGAGATCGTCCGAACGGGCGGGGTTCGACGTCAGCGACAGCGCGAAGGCGCGCAGGGACGGGACGGCCGCGAGCAGACCGTTGCGGAATTCCGGCTCGATCGCCTCGCCGCGGGCGCGCAAAGCCGCCTCGAGCTTCTCGATCAGCTCGGCGAAGCGGGACGGCAGCGTCTCCTCGCCGATCCGCTCGTAGACGGTGCGCAGATGCTCCCCGAGATGCGTGCGGATCCCGGGAGCCAGGTTCGGGCGGCCATCCCGAGTCCCGTCCTCCTGGGACAGGACGGTGTCGGTGTCGTCGCGGGTCATGTGTATCGCGCTCGTCAACTCGTCGTGGCTCGACCTGTGGTCCCCGGCGGGTCGAGGCGGAGCGCTTGTCGGCCCGAACCGGTTGGAAAGCCCGGCCGATGCGCTCCTGTTACCGGAGTTCTAGCGCATCGGGCGCGGGCATGCACCCTCAGGCAAAACACACTTAAGCTAAGTTGGCCGGTCTCAACAGCCGGATCGCCCCGTCGCGCAGGGTCAGGACGTCGCCGCGGGCGAGATCGGTCCAGCACTCGTCCCGGGTCAGCGCCTGGGTGGCGATCACCGTCACCACGTCGTGCTCGGTGGTCTCTTCGGCGAAATCCACCTGCCAGTCCTCGTCGATCAGGGTGGCCTTGCCGAAGGGGGCCCGCCGGGTGAGGTAGCAGAGGCGCTTGCCGCAATGGGCGTAGAGGGTGCGGCTGTCGGTGAGCAGCATGTTGAACACGCCGAGGGCGTGGAGTTCGCCCGCGAGGTCGGCCACGGCCCGGTCGAGGGTCTCGGGCCGGGGGAGGGCGCGGAACCGGGCCTGGAGCCGGCCGAGCATCCAGCAGAAGGCGTGCTCGCTGTCCGTCGAGCCGATCGGCATGAAGCCGCCCAGCGGCAGCCGCTTCACGCCCTTGAGCTGTCCGTTATGCGCGAAGGTCCAGCGGCGGCCCCACAATTCCCGCGAGAACGGGTGGGTGTTCTCCAGGCTGACCCGGCCGCGGTTGGCCTTGCGGACATGGGCGACGACGATGCGGCTCTTGATCGGCATGTCGCGCAGCAGCCGGGCGAGCTGCGAGCGGGCGCTCGGCTCCGGCTCGTGGAAGCTGCGGCAGGTGCGCCCGTCGTAGAAGCTGATCCCCCAGCCGTCCGCATGCGGCCCGGTCTCACCGCCGCGCCGGGCGAGGCCCGCGAAGGAGAAGCGGATGTCGGTCGGCACGTTGGCGCTCATGCCGAGCAGTTCGCACATCGTCTGTCAGCCGGGCTATGCGGGGGAGCGGCGACGTTTAGGAGTGTTCGGCCGCCCGGACAACGGATTTCGCGTCGCTCAGCGCGCCAGATAGTCGGTCAGCGTCATGCCGACCAGGATGGCGACCCAGAAGAAGCCGAGCCCCGAGAACAGCCGGATCAGCGGCGGCTCATGGATCACCTCCATGGAGACGAGGAGGATCAGCGCCACCATCACGGCGACCACGGCGAGTTCGACGATCCAGACCTGCGCGAAGGGGAGGGTGGCGCCGAGGGTGACGTTGACGGCCAGAAGCGCCAGCAGCGCCAGGAAGGTGAGCACCGGCGTGCGCAGGCGCCGCCGGAGCAGGGCGCGGTCGTCGGCGCTCAGGGTCGCGAGGGGGTTCCGCATCCTACCGGTTCACCACGTAGAGGATCGGGAAGGCCAGGATCCAGACGAGGTCGATGAAGTGCCAGTACAGGCCGTAGACCTCGATCCAGTTCTGGTGCCGGGCGAGGAACCCGGCCTTGGCGGCCATCCAGGTCATGCCGAGCAGGAGCGCGATGCCGGTGAACAGATGCAGCGCGTGGAGCAGGGTTGCGACGTAGTAGAGGTTCACGAACAGCCGCGCCGCCGGCGTCTCGGCCAGCGCGAAGGGCCGATCGCTGAGGAACGGCATCATGTGCTCGGCCCAGTCGGCGTAGTACTCGTAGCCCTTGAGCACGAGGAACAGGCCCCCGAGCGCCGCGGTCGCCAGCATCGCCCGCACCATGGCGCGCTGCCAGCCCATCCGGGAGAATTCGATCGCCATCGACATCGTGAGCGATGAGCAGATCAGCACCACGGTGTTGGTGGCGCCGATCCAGAACTTGAGGTGCTTGGCCGCCGCGATCGTCGCCTCGGGGTGCTGGATCCGGGTGATCAGCGCCACCAGGAACAGCGCCGAGAACAGCAGCAACTCGGTGATCAGCCAAGCCCAGATGCCGAGCGTCGCCGCCTCGCGCTGCTGGGCCACGCTCTCGAAATGCTCCGCGCGCGCGACCCCGACGCCGTCGGCCAGACCTTTGCTCATCCGTGCTGGTCCCGGGATTCCTGGGCCTGGATCGGGTAGTCGTAGGGGATGCGCGGCACCTCGGGCGGGGACAGGAAATTGTGCGTCGGGGGCGGGGAGGCCGTCTCCCATTCGAGCCCCTTGGCGTTCCACGGATTGGCGGGCGCCTTCCGGCCGAACCAGAGGGAATAGACGAGGTAGAGCATCGGGAAGATGTAGCCCGCCGCCAGGATCGTGGCGCCCGCCGAGGACAGCACGTTGAGCAGCTGGAACTCCGCCGGGTAGGTCGCGTAGCGCCGCGGCATCCCGAGGTAACCCAGGATGAATTGCGGGAAGAAGGTCACGTTGAAGCCGAGGAAGATCAGCAGCGCCGAGACCCGGCCCCAGGGCTCGCTGTACATCCGGCCGGTGAATTTCGGCCACCAGAAGTGCAGGCCGCCGAGGAACGCCAGCACCGTGCCGCCGACCATGATGTAGTGGAAATGCGCGACCACGAAGTAGGTCGCGTGGATGTGCTGGTTGATCGAGAGCGTCGCGAGATAGAGGCCGGTGAGGCCTCCGAGCACGAACAGGCCGATATAGCCCATCGCGTAGAGCATCGGGGTATCGAGCCGGAGCGAGCCCTTATGGATCGTGGCGGTCCAGTTGTAGACCTTCACCGCCGAGGGCACCGCCACCGCGAAGGACAGGCCCGAGAACACCAGCGAGGCCAAATCGCTCTGGCCGTTGACGAACATGTGGTGACCCCAGACGAAGAAGGTCACGGAGGCCAGTCCGATCGACGCGTAGGCGACGAAGCGGTAGCCGAACAGCTTCTTCTGCGCGAAGGCCGGGACGATCTCGGAGATCACCCCCATGCCGGGCAGGACCATGATGTACACGGCCGGGTGGGAGTAGAACCAGAACAGGTGCTGGAACAGCACCGGGTCGCCGCCATAGGCCGGGTCGAACACGCCGATATGGAAGGCGCGTTCCGCGATCAGCAGGATCAGCGCCGTGGTGATGACCGGCGTCGCGAGCAGGAAGATCAGGCTCGTGGCGTAGTGCGCCCAGACGAAGATCGGCAGCTTGAACCACGTCATGCCGGGCGCCCGCATGGTGTGGATCGTGACCACGAAGTTGAGCCCCGTCAGGATCGACGAGAAGCCCACGATGGTGACGCCGATCAGCGCCGGCAGCACCCAGGTGTTGGAGAAGGCCGTCGAGAGCGGGGCGTAGAAGGTCCAGCCGGTATCGACCCCGCCCAGCACCACAGAGACCAGGGTGAACAGGGCCCCGGTCATGAACACGTACCAGCTCGTCAGGTTGAGCTTGGGGAAAGCGAGGTCCTTGGCCCCGATCATCAGCGGGATCAGGAAATTGCCGAAGGTCGCGGGGATCGACGGGATCAGGAAGAACCAGACCATCACCACGCCGTGGATGGTGAAGGCCTTGTTGTAGGTGTCGTTGGTCATGATCGCGCCGTTCGGCACAACCAGAGCAAGGCGGACCACGCCCGCCGCCAGGGCGCCGATCACGAAGAAGCCGGTGATCGAGGCGAGGTAGAGGATCGCGATGCGCTTGTGGTCGGTGGTGAGGAACCACGAGCGCAGGGTCGATTCCGCGTGCAGGTAGTCGGATTTGCGCCCGATCGTGGATTCCGGGGTGTGGGGTTCCCGGTGGGCGGTGCCGCCGATGCTGCCCGATGCGCTCATCGTGTCGCCCTCGATAGGTAGCGTCGGAAGCCGGAGGTCAGGACGTTCGCGCGCTCGTCCGACCCCGATCCGCGGGCCGCGATGTTCACAGGTCTGAGGCGGACATCGCCGCTGGCGACAGAGCGCGACGGGCCCCCTCTCCCGGGCGGGAGAGGGTTGGGGTGAGGGACGAGAAGGCTCAGGATCGAGCACACCCTTGAAGCATCGACAGGTCGCGCCTCGTCTGGAGCGTTCTCATCCCTCACCCTGTCCCTCTCCCGCTCGGGAGAGGGGACCCGCGCTCGATCCTGAAAACGCAAGGCCAGATCGGAGGTGTGAAACCGCGAGCAGGGCGAAGAGCTGGTCCGGTGCAGCTTGCGATCCGACGACTGAATTTTCAGGTTGACGCAGCTCATCATCGTGTCGCGTCCGCGGCTTTCGAGGTCGGATAGGCTTTCAGAAAGTCGATCAGCGTCCCGAGTTCGTCCGCCGGGATCCGGCCGGCGAAGCTCGGCATCACCTGCTTGCCCCCGCCGGCGAGCCGGTCGCCGTTCGGATTCAGGATTTTCTCGCGCAGCCACGCCGCGTCGGCGGTGACGGTGCGGCCGTCGGCGAGCCTCACCTGCGACCCGAACAGGCCCGCGAGGCTCGGCGCCTTCACGGACGTGCCGGGCTCGTGGCAGCCGGCGCAGCCATAGGCCTCGTAGAGGGCCCGGCCCGCCGCGATCTTGCCCTGCTGCGCGCCGGCATGGGTCAGCCAGTCCTGGTAGTCGCCGGGGTTCATGAAGGTGACCTCGCCGCCCATCACGGAGTGGTCGGTGCCGCAATATTCCGAGCAGTAGAGGTGGTAGGTGCCGGTCTTGTCGGCCTTGAACCACAGGTCGGTGTAGCGGTCGGGCAGGGCGGCGACCTGCATCCGCACGGCCGGCAGGTAGAGGGCGTGGATCACGTCCTGGCTGATGATGTGCAGGCGGATCGGCTGGCCGATCGGCAGGTGCAGGTTGTTGATCTCGGACTGGCCCGTCGGGTGCTGGAACTTCCACATCCATTGCCGGCCGATCGCCTCGACCACCATGGCGTCGGGAGGCGGGTTCTTCGACTGGATGAACAGCTTCGCGCCCCAGACGAAGAAGATCAGTGTCAGCAGGAACGGGATCAGCATCCAGCTGATCTCGATCAGGTTCGAGCGGATGCCCGAGGGGCTCCGGTCCGCCTCGGACCCCTCGCGGTAGCGCAGGGCGAAGTAGGTGATCGCCACGAAGACCGGGACGGTCAGGAGCAGCGTCAGGACCGTGAAGGCCAGGATGAGCAGGTCGGTCTCGCTCGCGGTGGCGGAGACCGCCGCCGGCCAGAGCTGGAGGGAATCGTGGCTCGGCGTCATCGCGCAGCGGGCTCCGCCGGTTCGAGGGACCGGCCGACGATCAGGTCCATGGCGCGCCCGATCGGGATGCGGGCGCGGGTCCGGGCTTCGTCCCGGTAGCCGTAGCCGGCGAGAGACGCCTCGGCCGCCGCCCGCGCACGGTCGATATCGGCGTACGGGTCGGCCTGAAGGTTCGGAGGCGGCGGCGCCAACTGCGTGGTCTGCTGCGGCGTCAGGGCCGGCAGGGCCCGGCGCTGACGCGCCGCGAAGGTGTCCATCAGCCAGATCATCGTCCCAACGACCGCCAGGACCGTGAGCGCGAGGCCCGCCATCACCATCACGGTGTTGCGGACATTGACGTCCCGGGTCTCGTGCCCGGGCTCATTCGGATCGCGCTGGGTGTTGGCAGCCGGACGGGGCGGCCGCCCGTTCAGGAGCCCGCTGCCGCGCAGGGTCAGCCCGGCAAGGATCGCCGGGATCAGCCCGGAGGGGCCGTCGGCGCTCATGCCGGCCTCCCGGCGCGCCGGGCGTCGGAGGCCACGCGGTCCGCCCGCGGCCGCAGCACCGGCCGGAGCGCGGCCGCGAGGCAGGCCACGGCAGCGGCGGCGAGCACGTCGCTCGGCCGGAGGACGAAGCGGTCGCGCACCGCCGGGGTGATCAGCCAGAACATCTCCAGGGCGTGGACGGCCACCGCCGCGCCGGCCAGGATCCGGGTGGTCGGGCGTCCCGGCCGGAGGGTCGCGAGCCCGGCCAGCACGACGACGGCGCCGGCCACGACCGCCAGCGCCCGCCCGACCCAGCCGCCGCGGGCGAAGTACCACGTCACCTCGGGCGGCAGATTCGCCGACCAGACGATCAGGAACTGGACGAAGTGCAGATAGGCCCAGAGGCCCAGAAGCACCACGAGGGGCACCAGCCGGCCCCGTCCGGGCGCGGTACGGCCGCGGCCGACGGGCTCCGGCTCCTCCCAGGCGAGGAGGATCGCCGCCGCGAAGGCGAGGCCGCTCCAGGCCGTCATCACCAGGAGGCCCAGAAGGGTGGAATCGAGCCGCGGATCCAGGGAGGCGACGACGTCGGTGACGAACAGCGTGCCGACGATCGCGTGCAGCCCAACAGCCGGCACGGTCCGCCCCTCGCCGGGGGCGTCGAACGGCCTGGCGAACCTCAGCGCCAGCCAGGTCCAGGCTGCGAGATAGACGATCGCCCGGATCGCGAAGAACGGCACCGTGAACCACAGGGCGGCCAGCGGCGTGCGCGCCGGAGCGCTCACCCAGGGATAGAGCAGGGGCGTGGCGGCCAGAAGCGGCAGCGACAGCACGGCCGCGACCGGCATCAGCGCCATCAGCCGGCGCAGACCCGCCAGCATCTCGATGCCGCCGCGCTCGCGGACCCGCTTGCCGAAACGCTCGGCGACGATGACCACCGGCAGGGCGCCGACCGGCAGGGCGAGAAGGACGAGCCACGCCGCGAGATACGAGGCCGCGGCCCCGCGCCAGCCGCCCGCGAGCAGGCAGACGGCCAGGAGGACGAGGCCGGCGAGGCCGAGCAGGGCGGGGCGCCTCACGGCGTCGCCTCCAGGCGGGTGCGATCCTCCGGGGGCAGGCTCGCCACCGGGGTATCCTGGCTGAGCTGGAGAGCGCGGAGATAGGCGATGATCGCCCAGCGGTCTGCCGAGGGGATCATCTGGGCCATGCCGAACATGGACTTCCGGCCGTTCGAGATGGCGTCGTAGAGCTCCGCCGCGGAGGCCATGCGCACGGGCTCCGCCGTGAGATTGCCGGCGGAGGGAAATCCCCGGGCCACGATCATGCCGGCGCCGCGCCCGTCCTGCCCATGGCAGGGGGTGCAGAAGACTCCATAGCGTTCCCGGCCCTGGTCGAGCAGCGCCCGGCTGATCGTCTGCGGCTGCGGCGCCGTGCGGGCCGGATCGATCCGCGGCACGGTGCCCGCCACCGGCTGGCGCATGGTGATCTCCCGGGGAAAGAACGGGTTCTTGTCCCAGGTCTTGGCCCGGGCCTGATCGGCCATGTCGGCCTCGCCGCAGGCCCCCAGCGGCGCGAGGGCGAGGAGGGCGAGCGGCACGGTGCGGAGGGCGGCGCGCCTCATCGCGGGATCCGCCGGAGCTCGAGGGGACGCCCGGCCTCGGCCGGCAGGGCCGCGAGCCGCCGCTCGATCCGGCCTGCGTCGAACCGGTCACCCCGCGCCTCCGCGGAGAGGAAGAACCGGTCCTCGGAAGCCCGCAGGAAGCCCGGGATGTTGAAGGCCGGGTGATTCAGGCGGGGCAGGCGGTTGAGCACGAGGAGCGCGAAGTGGATCGCCACGCAGCCCGCCATCATCGCGACGGAGACGCTCGGCACCACGAACGAGGGCCAGGACAGGCGCGGGCGCCCGCCGATCAGGAAGACGTAATCGTAGGCCGTGGCGTAGAGGCACAGGGCGAAGAAGCCGACACCGCCGAGCAGGGCCCCGGCCAGGGCGTAGGGCAGGATCGAGCGTCCCTCCAAGCCCAGTGCCCGCAGGGTGCGGGGCATCGGCACCGGCCCGTGCCCGTCGAGATGGACGTGATCCGGACTGATCCCGGAGACCGCCTGGAGGGCGGCGGCGAGATCGCCCTGACTCGCGAAGGTCGCGGACACGCCCCACAGGGGCGCGGTGACCGGGTCGTCCTCCGGGCGACCGGTGGCCCGGGATGCGGCCGCACGGGCCGCCTCCTGCGCGGCCGGCGACACCATCAGGGCGAGGCGGCGGCTCTCGACGATCGACACGGCCGGCAGGTAGCGCAGGAACAGGAGGAGCAGGGTCAGGAACAGGCCCACCGAGCCCGCGAAGGTGGCGATACCCCAGACATCCGTCGTGTAGGGCAGCCGCGAGGACGGCAGGAAATCCTGCGTCAGGGTGACGACCAGGACCATGACGTGGTCGGCATAGGCGCCGATCGCCACAAGAAGGCCCACCACCGCGATGGCGACCGGCGCCGTCCGGGCCCGCGCCGACCACAGGATCTGTGCGGGCAGGACGAGGCACAGGATCGCCGTCCAGGACACGAGGGCGTGGTCGCCGGTCATGCGCCGGACCAGGACGCCGCGCCCCGCGGCGTCGCCATTGAGGAACGTGTCGAAATACTCGGCCGCGTAGCAATAGGCGCTGGCGCAGCCGAGACAGAGCAACAGCCGCCCGAGCACGTCGAGATGGCGGTCCGTCACCAGGGCGCCGAGGCCGTACACGAGGCGGATCAGCATCACGATCACCGCCGTGACGCCGACGCCGGAATAGACCGCATTCACCAGGAAGCTCACCGGCAGCAGCGTGCTGTGCCAGCCCGGCATCAGCGAGCCCGCCAGCATCACCGAGGCCCCGGTCTGGACCGAGACCACCAGCAGCACACCGAGCAGCGCCACCGTCCGGTAGGCCTGAACCCAGATCTGCCAATGGGCCGCCGAGCCGCGCCAGCCCGAGGCGAGGATGCCGTAGACCTGCGCGCGCAGCAGCGCGCGCTTCCGGGTCGCTGCCTTCGTCTCCCGCTGGCGCATCGCCTCCGCGTGGGCACGGTCGCGCAACGTGGCGAGGTCCGGCAGCAGGCCGATGAACCAGAGGCTCACGCAGATCACCAGGAAGGACACGATGTCGATCGCGTCCCAGAGGAGTGGCGAGCGGAACTGCGGCCAGAGATCGTAGGTGTTGGGGTAGGGCAGGTTCCAGAAGAAGAACCACGGCCGTCCGAGATGGATGATCGGGTAGAGCCCGGCGGCCGCGGTGGCCAGCAGTGCCAGGGTCTCGGCCACGCGGTTCACCGCCCCGCGCCACTCCGCCCCGAGCAGGAGCAGGATCGCCGAGACCAGCAGGCTGCCGGACGCGACGCCGATCCACCAATCGTAGCTCGCGATGTCGAGGGCCCAGACGACGGCGTTGTTGTTCGCCCAGATGCCGGGACCGGCATAGAGCAGATAGCCGAGGGTGAGCACGAACAGGCCGAGGAGCGAGGCCGCCGCCGCGAAGGCGATCCACCAGCGCCGGTTCCCCGGATGCGTCAGCGGAATCGCCGTGACCGCGCCGCCGATCCCCTGAAGGGTCTCGTCGGGCCGGATCAGGGGGCCGGGCTGCGGACCGCCGGAGAGGGGGCCGGCCATGCTCAGCCCTCCCGTCCGTTCGGATCCGCGGCGGGCGCGAGCCCGGCGAGATAGGTGGTGCGCGGCCGCGTGTTCAGGTGGCCGAGGAGCGCGTATTCCCGCGTGTCCCGCCGGGCGGCCGAGACCCGGCTTCCCGGATCGGCGACGTTGCCGAAGGTGATCGCCCGGGTCGGGCAGGCGCCCTGGCAGGCGGTCTCCACGGCCCCGTCGGGGATCGGCGCGTGGGCGTCCTTGGCCGATGTGATCCGCGCCGCCGTGATCCGCTGGATGCAGTAGGTGCACTTCTCCATCACGCCCCGGGACCGGACCGTGACCTCGGGATTGCGCTGCTGCTGCTCCACCGGGGTCATGCCGCCGGTGTAATCGAGGTAGTTGAAGCGGCGGACCTTGTAGGGGCAGTAGCTCTGGCAGGTGCGCGTGCCGACGCAGCGGTTGTAGACCTGCAGGTTCAGGCCCTCGCTGTCGTGGAGCGTCGCCTCCACGGGGCAGCCGAGTTCGCAGGGCGCCTGCTCGCAATGCATGCAGGGCACCGGCTGGAAATGCGTCGTCGGCGCGTCGAGGTCGCCCGCGTAGTAGCGGTCGATCCGCAGCCAGCCCATCCAGCGGCCGAGTTCGACCTCCTCGCGTCCGACCACGGGGATGTTGTTCTCCGCCTGACAGGCGGTGACGCAGGCGTTGCAGCCGGTGCAGGCATCGAGATCGATGGCCATGCCCCATTGCGCGGCGACCCAGCGGTCCTGGCTCTCGGGGGGCGGATAGAACGAGGCGGGCGTCGGCGCGCCCTTCGGATCGCCCACGGGTGCGGCGCCCAGAGCCTGCACGCGCACGAGATCCTGACCCTCCATCGTGCCGAGATGCTGGGTGGTGACCGGCCTGCGCTGCTGTCCGGTCTTCGTCAGCCGGGCGCCGGCGAGCCCCCAGGGAGAACCCGGTGGCCGCAGGGGCGCGGCGTCGTAGCCGAGGCCGCGGGCGAGGTGGTCCGGGACGTCGCGGCCGTAGCCCAGGGTGAGGGTCACGGTGGTGTCGGCCTGCCCCGGCAGGATCCAGGCCGGCCCCTCGACCGCGCGGCCGCCGGCCTCGACCCGCAGGATGTCGCCCGTGGCGATCCCCTCGCGCTCGGCGAGGCGCGGGCTGAGCGCGATCACGTTCTCCCAGACCACCTTGGTCAGGGGTTTCGGGAGCTCCTGCAGCCACGCGAGGTCGGCATGGGTGCCGTCCCAGATCGTCGGATCGGGCCGGAACAGCACCTCGACCCCATCGGCGGCCGGCGCGGGCGATGAAGCCGCTGCGGGGGCGGCTGCCGCCGCCTGCGTCAGCGCCACCGTCTCGGCCGGACGCGCGCTGTCCGCCCAGAAGCCCAGGCGCAGGGCCTCGGAGAAGCGGGCCTCGAAGGCCGCCTCGTCCTCGCCCGGGTTCCGTCCCTGCGCCTTGAGGAGCCCCAGGGCGTCCTGACCGCCCTCCCCACCCTCGCCGCTTGCCAGGAAGGCCAGCATCTCCGCGAGCGTCCGGCCGTTGTACAGGGGGGCGACCGTGGGCTGGATCAGACCCACCGTCCCGTCGAGGGACCGGATGTCGCCCCAGGATTCCAGCGGGTGGGCGGCCGGCAGATGCCAGTCGGCATGCGCACCGGTCTCGTCGTAGTAGAGCCCCGCATGGATCTTGAGGGGCACGCGCGCCATCCGGGCGGTGAAATCGAGGGCGCCGGGCGCCTCGTAGACCGGGTTGGCGCCGAGGACGACGAGCACCTTGACGGCACCCCGATCCATGGCCTCCGCGAGATCCGCGAGGGTCCCGGCGCCCGTCTCCGCCACGGGCGCCGTGTGGACCAGGGTCGCGCCGGTGTTGCCGAGGGCGCCGTTGAGGCGGTGAACCAGCGCGTGCAGGTCCGGGCTGGCGGTCAGGCCGGCGGTGACGATGCCGCTTCCCCGGGCCTCGGCGAGGGCCGTCCCGGCGCTCCGCGTCCAGCGCGCGACGGGATCGTCGCCCGCCGGGGCCGCGCCGCCCGCGGCCAGATTGAGCAGATCCCGGGCGAGGGCCTCCAGCCGGCCGGCCGGGACCACGAGCCCCCGATCCGCCTTGGCGCTGGTCAAGGTCGGTGTCGGCGCCGCCGCGTGGAGGGTGAGGAGGCGGCCCTCCGCGTAGGCCGCCCGCCGTGCCTCGCTCCAGCGCCGCGACAGGCCGACCTGACCGGGTCCGAGATCCAGAAAGTCGCCGTCCAGCGCCACGATGGTCCGGGCGCGACCGAAATCGGGGCGGGTCTCCAAGGGCCGTCCATAGGCCTGGCGAGCGCCCTCGTAGATCCCGTCGCGCCCCGCCCCGGCACCGACATACCAGCGGAGCGCCGGGTAGGCGGCCCGCAGCCGCGCGAGCTGGGCCGCCACGCCGGGCGAGGTCACGGGGCCGGTGAGCAGGGCGAGACCCTCGCCCCGGTTCTCGCGCCAGCCCGGCATCCGACCCTGCAGGTCTGCCCGGAACGCCGCCCAGGAACTCGGCCGGCCGAGATGCTGCACCGCCTGGGAGCGGAACGGGTCGTAGAGCCCAAGCACCGAAGCCTGGGCCAGCACGTCGGTGCCGCCGCGGCTCCAGGGATGCTCGGGATTGCCCTCGATCTTCAGGGGCCGGCCGTTGCGCGTGGTGACCAGGATGCCGTTGCCGAAGCCGTCGAACACGGCCGAGGAGGCGTAGGACAGGTCCGTGCCGGGCACGATCCGCTCGGGCTGATTGACGTACGGCACCTCGTAGTCGCGGCCGCCGCCCCCGCCGCAGGCGGTGAGGCCGCCCAGCGCGAAGGAGGCGGCCATCAGCTTCAGGAAGCCGCGCCGCTCCGGGGCCGCGGCGAGCCGGGACGCCGACGGGAACTCGGCCGCCAGATAGGCGCGGAACTCGGGGCTGTCGGCCACGGCGTCGAGGCTGCGCCAGAAGCGCGGACCGTCGCCGTCGGCGAGTTTCGCGCGCAGGGCCGCGATGTCGGGGGCGCCGGTCATCGGTGGCAGATCCCGCATTCGGTCAGCCGCTCCCCGCCGCGGATATGGTACTGGGCCACGAGCTTGGGGCCCAGGGTCGCCTGGTCGGAGGGCGGCGTCCAGGTCATGTTCCAGACCTGATCCGGCGTGCGGACGTATTTCTCCGGCGCCCGGTGGCAATCGAGGCAGAACTGCATCTCGAAGGCGTTGGCCCGGTAGGTCATCTGCATCGCCGTGACGTCGCCGTGGCAGGTCGAGCAGCCGATCCCCTTTGTCACGTGGACGGAGTGATTGTAGTAGACGTATTGCGGCAGCTTGTTCAGCCGCTTCCATTCGAGCGGCTTGTCCTGCGCGTAGCTGTCGCGCACCGGCTTGAGCATCTCGGAGCCGGTCCAGATCTGCGAGTGGCAGGTCATGCAGGTATGCGTCGGCGGGATGCCGGCGGTGGCCTCCCGGTCGACCGTGGTGTGGCAGTAGCGGCACTGGATGCCGAGTTCGCCGGAATGGTGCTTGTGGCTAAACGGCAGGGGCTGGGCCGGCGCGACCCCGACGCCCGTGACGTAGTTCGAGCGCACGATCCCGGCCGCCAGAACCGGGAGCCCAACCAAGCAGGCGACGCCGGTCATCAGAGCGAGGCGGTAGAGCGCGTCGGCCCCGGGCGTGAACAGCTGCGCCATCAGGCCGACCCGCAACCGGCGAAGGCCGGGAGATGGCGCTCGGTCTTCTCAGCCCCTCGCCGCAAGCGTCGCCCCACCCTCTGGTCCCGGTCGAAATCGTGCGGTGCGCCAGCCGGCCGCGCGATACGGCTCGGGCGCCCGCGGCGATCAGGCTTGGAGGTCCCGCGCCTCGCAGATGCGAGCCACGGTCGCGCCATGCCCCATGGTTGTAACGCTGGAGCGCTTCCAAACCAGAGCCTCAACCGCAAACAACCCGGCCGACATGTCGCAGCGGCCGGCGGCAAGGTCCGCGCAAGGGAAGCCCGCGCCCGCGACCCTTCCCGTGACCGGCGCGAACGCCTATGCCCGCGCGACGGTTGAGACGCCCGATCCTGTCCGGAGACGCATGGAATCCGATCCTCTCGTCCTGACGTGGCGCGCCGCGCGGCCTCAGCACACCGCGGCGGCGGCCCTCGCGGTCGGGATCGGCGCGCCGCTCTGCGCGCTCGCGCTCCTGTGCCTGCGCGACCTGATCGCGGTCCTGCCGCGCGACGAGGCGCCGGTGCTGCCCTTCCTGCGCGTGGCGGTCGCGCTTCCGGGCGGAGAGCTGGTGCTGGCCCCCGGCATCCCGATGCGCCCCGCCGAACTCGAGCTCACCGCCTTCCTGTGCATCGCCGTCTGCGCCCTGGCCCTGGCGGGCCTCGGCTGGTGCGTGGCGCGCCTGTGCTTCAAGGCGCAGAACAAGGCCGGGGACGCCGTACGCGAGGGCGTTCTGCGGGCGATCCTCGACGCCCCCGCGGGGGCCCGGGACGAGGCGCGCAGCCTGGCCCGGATCGTCGGAGAGGTGCTGGCCCGAGCCGACCGCCTGCTCGCCGCCGGCATCGTCCTGCCGGCGATGACCCTCGCGGCCCTGATCCTGGCCCTCGGCTTCGCGGCCCTGGCCGCGCCCCGGCTGATCCCGGCGGCCGTGATCGGACTGGCGGCGATCGGACTCGCCTACGGCTTGGTGCTCGAACGGGCGCGCGACCGGCAGGAGTTGCGCCTGCGCTCCAGCGCGCGGGCGGAGGAGAACCTGAACGACCTCGTTCGGCGGCTTCCTGCCGTGCGCAACCACGGAGCGGCGGCCATCGAGCGCAGACGTATCGCCGCCCGCGTCGCCGCGATGCGGACCAATGTCGGTCGCGCCGAGGCGCGGCTGGCCTACGCCCGGGCGCCCGCCCTGGCGCTGGCGGTGATCCTGCCGGCCATCGCCGCCGGCACGGCACTGTGGCGCTCGGCGCCAGGGCAGCCGCCCGCGGCCCCGGTGGATCCGGCCGCCCTCCTGGCGGCCGTCGGCGCCTTCGGCCTCGCGGGCTGGCTCGCCGCCATCTGCGCGCGGTTCTGGATGGTCCGCCGGTCGGTGCGCCCGCGCCTCCGCGACCTCGCCCGCATCATCGCGTCCCTCGAGGGGCGGCGGGCGAGGGCCGCCCGGATTGGTGCGGCCGCATTGCCGCTGCCCCGGTCCGGGATCCTGGCCACGGAAGGCGTCGGAGCCTTCGATCCGGCCACGGGCGAGCGCCTGACCGGCGTCGCCGTGGCCGTGACGATGCCGGGCCACGTGGCGATCACGGGCAGCCGCGGCAGCGGCGCCCGGGCGCTGGCGGCGGTGCTGGCCGGGCAGGTCGAGCCGACGGCCGGGGCCGTCACCTATGCGGGCACGGACCTGCGCGACTTCGACGCCGCGGAGCGCGCCAGGCGCATCGCCTTCACGTCGGGGGAGGCGATCCTGATGGAGGGCTCCCTCCGGCAGAACCTGCTCTACGGCACCGATCCGGCGACCGCGCCTGACGACATCGCGCTGATCGGCATCAGCCGGCTCACCGGGCTCGACGGCTTCGTGTACGCCCGCGGGCTGACCGGACGGCTCGATCCGGCGGCCCAGCCGCGGCTCGCCGCCGCGATCGTCACCGCCCGCCGGACCATGCGAGTGGCGCTGGCCGCCAAGGGCGCCGAGCGCCTCGTCGAGCCCTTCGATCCCGACCGCTACAACAACCAGGCGAGCATCGGCGAGAACATCCTGTTCGGGGAGCCGGTGGGCGGCACCTTCGCGCCCCTGCGTTTCGCCCGCCACCCCTATCTGCGGGCGGTTCTGGAGGCCGAGGGGCTGGTTCGCCCGCTCACCGAGATCGGCCTGTCGGTGGCCCGCAGCACGGTGGAGATCTTCGCCGACCTGCCCAACGACCATCCCCTGTTCGACGCCTATTCGCTGTTCCAGGCGGCCGAGCGGGGCTATTTCGAGGATCTCGTGGTGCGCCTGCCCAACGCGGCGAGCCTGCGCCGGGGACCGGCGGGCCAGCGCGACCGCTTGCGGTTGATCGGCCTGGCGCTGCGCTACAACGAATCGCGCCACCGCTTCGGCCTGATCGACGGCCCGTTCGAGGAGCGCCTCGTCCAGGCGCGGCGGTCCTTCGCACGGATGCTGCCGCCCCACCTCGCGGGTGCGGTGGAGTTCCACGACCCCTCCCGGGTCAATCCGGCCGCCAGCCTGGAGGAGAACCTCCTGTTCGGCCGGATCAGCCTCGGCGAGGCCAATGCCGAGCCGCGGGTGCGCGAACTGGTGCGCCGGGTTCTGGCCGACGAGGGCCTCGAGGCCTCGGTCTATGGCCTCGGCCTCGACAGTAAGGTCGAGGCTCAGCCCAGCACCGGGGCTCTGGCGGACGGCGCGATCAATGCCCGCGAACGCGTGGCGATCGAGCTGAGCCGCTGCCTCGCCCGTGATCCCGACATCCTCGTGGTCGCGGTCGCGATGGACGAGCGGAAGGTCGAGGGCGCACGCGAGCGCCTCGCCCAGCTGCGGCAGGCGCGGGCCGGGCGCGGCCTGATCGTCTGCCTGCCCGAGACGAGTCTTGCGGAGAACGCCGCGCCCTTCGACGCGGTGATCGCCGTGGAGAACAGCGCGGTCATCGCCCCCGTCCCGGCCGCCGCCGAGCGGGACCCCGCACCGGCAGCCTGACAGGACGTCACGATCCGCCGGCGCCGTCGGCCTTCCGCGCGCAGCGGGACAATCCAGCGGGGTCGGGCTGACCGGACGCGCAGCCTCATGGCCGCCGCAATAATCCGTCAGGCCGCGAGGCCGCGCCTGTCCGGCAGCCATCCCGGCCGATCCAGCGCGGACGGTTCATGCCCCTGTCGACCTCGATCCCCCTCGCTGCCGGCCTCGTCGTGCTGGTCCTCGCCGGTCCGGCCGCCGCGCAGGCCGGCAAGGCGGAGGCGCCGATCCCCGCCGCGACCCTTGCCCTGATGGCGCAGAAGGGCGTGACGGCCGCCTCGCCGGTCCTGTTCCGGGCCTACAAGAAAGAATCCGAGATCGAGGTCTGGAAGAAGGGTCGCGCCGGCTACGTCTTCATCAAGACGTTCCCGATCTGCCGCTGGTCCGGCCAGCTCGGGCCCAAGCGCAAGAGCGGCGACCGGCAGACCCCGGAGGGGTTCTATACGGTGCCCCGGCGCCAGATGAACCCGAACTCGCACTACTACCTGTCCTTCGACGTCGGATATCCGAACGCCTACGACCGGGCCCATGGCGGAACCGGGTCCGCCGTGATGGTCCACGGCATCTGCTCGTCCATGGGCTGCTTCGCCATGACCAACGGTACGGTCGGCGAGATCTACGCCATCGCCCGGGACGCGCTGAACGGCGGGCAGGCGGCCTTCCAGTTCCAGTCCTACCCGTTCCGGATGACCGCCGAGAACATGGCCCGCCACCGGACCGACCCCAACATCGCCTTCTGGCGGGAACTCAAGGCCGGCTCGGATCGGTTCGAGGCGAGCCGCGAGGAGCTGCAGGTCTCGGTGGTCGCCGGCCGGTACGCGTTCGCGCCTTCGCGGGATCCCGCCATCGAGGCGGCGGTCACCACCCGCCGGGCGGTCGAGGAGGCGCGGATGACCGCGCTCGCCGAGGCGGGCGAGCCCGCCGTGCGCACGACCTATTCCGACGGCGGCCAGAACGCCTTCTGGGCGGCCTACACGGCCCGGGGCGGGGCGGTCGGCGACATCAGCCGGCCGGAAGCCCTGGCCTTCGCCGGCCAGGAGGTGGTGGTCGTGCCGGGCCATCGCGCCCATCGCCCGGTGCCCGACACGGTCTGGGCCAGCTGGGCCGCGCCCGAGTCGGGCCTGTCGCCGCGGCAGATGGCGGGCTTCGTCCCGGTCTACGAGCGCGCCCCCGATCCGTTCGGGGCGCTGGTCGCGCCGCTCCCGACCCGCTACAGCGACGCGCTTCCGTCCTGGCTGGCCGCCGGCCTCGCCGGATCGGGCTCCGGACGCCCGATTCTGGCCGGTTCGCCGGGCGGTCTCCTGGCCTCGGCCGAGGCGCTCTGAGCATGCGAGGGTCCGGTCAAGCGTCCCGTGCGTGTGCGCGGACGCACATCACGACCGCCTGCGGCACACCAATTCATGATACGGCAGGGGATGAGCGGTACACCTGCTCCGTCGGCCTGCCTTATTCAAAGCTACCTTCCCGGAACGGCGACGGGGTTTCGATCATAACCGATCGGGACCGACTGTCCGCGGATTCGTGATCGCCATGCCGAACAGTTCCGAGCCGACTCTCCTGACGGCCGACCAAGACCTCGTACTCCGCTTCTGGGGCGTCCGCGGCTCGACGCCCGTCAGCGGCCCGCAATACGCCGAATTCGGCGGCAGCACGCCCTGCATCGAGGTGCGGTGCGGCCAGCGGATGTTCATCGTCGACGCGGGCTCGGGCATCTACAATCTCGGACAGGGTCACCGGACCGATCTGCCCCGCGAAGTCGACCTGCTGTTCAGCCACCTGCATCTCGACCACACCGCGGGGCTCCCCTTCTTCAAGCCGGCGGTCCTCGACTGCGACCGGGTGATCAACACCTATTGCGGCAACCTCGGCGGCGAATCGGCCGGCCCGACCCTCGACCGCCTGTTCGCGCCGCCGCTGTTCCCGGTTACGCTCGACAGGCTGTGCTGCACCTTCCGCCACCACGGCTTCGAGGCGGGGCAGACCCTGACCTTCCCGGACGGGACGCGGGTCGCCACGATCCTGCTGAACCATCCGCAGGGCTCCGTGGGCTACCGGTTCGAGCATGCCGGCAAGCGCCTGTGCCTGATCAGCGACATCGAGCACAGCGATCCCTGGCCCGATCCCAACCTCGCCGCCTTCGTGGCCGACGCCGACCTGATGGTCTACGACGGCATGTTCACCGACGGCGAGTATCCGACCTGCCGGGGCTGGGGCCACTCGACCTGGCAGAAGGGCGTGGAGCTCGCCCGGACGGCGGGCGTCAAGGCGCTCGGGATCATTCACCTGCACCCGGCCCATTCCGATACGGCGCTGCGCGACATGGAGGCCGACATGCAGGCCGAGATGCCGACCGCATTCATCGCGCGCGAATGTCAGAGCCTCACGGTCGGGGCTCCACGGGCGGTCGGCAGCCGTCCAAACGGGCGTCCGGCCGTGGCGCGGGAGATGCGCCGCCGGATCAAGGTCGCCTGAGCCGGCGGATCAGGCGGAGTGCCGTCTGCGGGTCCGGCTGTACCGGGACCACGCGAACAGCACGAACAGCGCGACGCCGATGATCAGAATGCTCCAGCCGTAGTTGCTGACGAGCTGCGCGTCGATCGGGTGCCCGACGAACCCCAACGCGACCAGCAGGCCGAACACCGCGATCGCCGCGGAAACGAGCATCCCTACAATCATCGAAGTCCCCGGCGCGTCCCATCCGCGCGATTCGGCAGGGCCGTATGGTGGGGAAGAATGCTTGGCGGCCGCACCCGTTCCAGCGTCCGGCCCTCTGCCGTGCCGGTCATCGGCCCCACGCTGTTCACCGGAATGGCGCGGCGGCTCATTCGGCGGCTCCCATCGCGCCGAAGTTAGGCTAAGTAGGCCGCCTGACGGCGCCCCGGGGCGCGCGAGGAGCTCGAGACCACGGCGATGAGCGGCCAAGAGAACACGACGGCGCCCGCGGCGGCGCACACGAGTCCGGAGACGCAGTCCGCATCCGCCGCCACGCCGGGGCTCCTGCGTCCGCAGGACCAGCTCGTGACGATCTACGGCGGCTCCGGCTTCCTGGGACGGCACGTGGTGCGGGCGCTGGCCAAGCGCGGCTACCGGATCCGCGTCGCGGTGCGCCGGCCGGACCTCGCGTTGTTCCTGCAGCCCCTGGGGAAGGTCAACCAGATCGTGGCCGTCCAGGCCAACCTGCGCTACCCGGACTCGGTGGTCCGGGCCGCCGAGCGGTCGGACGTGCTGATCAACCTCGTCGGCATCCTGCAGGAGACCGGCTCCCAGGGCTTCGCGCGGCTGCAGGTCGACGGGGCCGAGGCGATCGCCCGCGCCGCGGCGCGCCAGGGCGCCCGGATGATCCACGTCTCGGCGATCGGGGCCGATCCGGCCTCGCCGTCGGTCTACGCGCGCACCAAGGCGGAGGGCGAGGCGCGGGTCTTCGCCGCCTGTCCGGACGCGGTGGTGTTCCGGCCCTCGCTGATCTTCGGGCCCGGCGACAGCTTCTTCAACCGCTTCGCCGGCCTCGCCCGGGCGCTTCCGGTTCTCCCGCTCGCCGGCGGCCAGTCCCGCTTCCAGCCGGCCTTCGTGGGCGATGTCGCCGAGGCGATCGCCCGCGCGGTCGACGGCACCGTGGCGCCCGGCAAGGTCTACGAACTCGGCGGCCCGGAGGTGGGCACGCTGGAGCACTTCGTGCGCTACATGCTGAAGACGATCCGGCGGAAGCGGGTGGTCGTGGACCTGCCTGCGCCGGCGGCCAAGCTCCAGGCCCGCATGCTGGAGATCGCCGACACCCTGACCTTCGGCCTGCTGCCGGATTCGCTGAAGCTGACCCGCGATCAGGTGACGCTGCTTCAGAACGACAACGTCGTCTCGGAGGCCGCCAAGGCCGAGGGTCGGACTTTCGAAGGCATCGGCATCACGCCGACCGCCGCCGAGGCGGTGGTGCCGGGCTATCTCTGGACCTTCCGCAAGGCGGGGCAGTTCGCCACCGACCAGGACGAGTCGTACCTGTCCGAGGTGCCGGACACGCTGGCATCGAAACCCCTGGCGGCCGGCTCTCAGCATCGGCCCCAGACCGCCTCCGGCCCGGCGATCGGCGCCGATGCCGGCAGCTCGCCGGGGGCCGGGCAGGGCAGCAGGGGCGTGCGCTGGGGAACTCGGAAACCGGGCTAGGTGACGGCCCGCGCCCGGATCGCGCCATGAGCGCGCCCTCCCTCCACGGATCCGGCGGCCCGGCCGCACGGCGCATCCTCGTCACCGGGGCGGCCGGCTTCGTGGGCGGCCACGTCCTGCCGCTCCTGGCGACGATGAGCGCGGGAGCGGGCGATTGCGTGGCCGGGATCGGGCGGGGGCGGGCGCCGCACCTGCCGGAGGGCGTCAGCTACGCGGCGATCGATCTCCTCGACGAAGCCGCGCTCAGCGGCTTCGTGGCGCGCTTCCGGCCGACCGCGATCCTCCATCTGGCGGGCCTCGCCTCGGTGGCGGATTCCGCCAGCGGCCCGGGCCAGACGTGGCGGGTCAACGTCAACGGCCTGATGAACCTCGTGGCCGCGGTGGAGGCGGTGCCGGGCTGCACCTTCTTCTTCGTCAGTTCCGGCGAAGTCTACGGCAGCGCCTTCCTGGCGGGCCACGCCCTCAGCGAGGCGGTCGAGCCCCTGCCGCGCAACACCTACGCCCGGTCGAAATGGGTGGGCGAGCAGCTGCTCCGCGACCTGCTGCCCCGGATCGGCGTGAAGCTCGTCGTGCTGCGGCCGTTCAACCATATCGGCCCCGGCCAGGACGAGCGCTTCGTCGTGGCCTCCTTCGCGGGCCAGATCGCCCGGATCGAGGCCGGCCTCGTGCCGCCCTGCCTGGAGGTCGGCAACCTCTCCTCCTATCGCGACTTCCTCGACGTCGCCGACGTGGCGAACGCCTACGCCGACCTGATCGGCCGGGCGGACGCCCTGGCGGACGGGAGCGTGTTCAACATCAGCTCGGGCCAGCCGCGGACGATCGCCAGCGTCCTCGAGGACCTGCGCGCCCGGGCCCGGGTCCCGTTCGAGATCCGCATCGCCCCGGAGCGCGTGCGCCCGACCGAGATTCCCCTGGCCGCGGGCGATGCCGGCCGCCTCCACGCCGCCACCGGCTGGCAGCCGCGGGTCTCGTGGGACGCGGCCCTGACCCGGGTGCTGGACGACGCGCGGGCGCGGCTGTCGGACGCGCGCAAGTCCGGCTGAGGCGCAGGATTTGGCGCCACCGCGGCGCTCAGCGCTCCGCGACGCCGATCAGGGCGGTCGAGGGGATCGGCAGGACGGGTCGACCGCCCGCCATGCGCCGCGCCTCCGCGATCACCGCGGCCCGGTCGGCCGCGCTCAGGTCGACCCAGTCCGGCGACAGGCCGAACACCGTGTCGGGGTCGTCGAGCATGGCGACGTCGAGCGCGTAGTCGAAGGTCACCCGGTCGATCCGGGGGGCTGCGTACCCGGCCGCGACCAGCGCCCGGGTGAACCCCGCCGGATCGCCGAGCGCGCGCACCCCTTCGGGCATCGCCCGGCTCTCGCGCTCGGGGAACAGCCTGCGGCGGATCTCGCCGAGCAGCAGGAACGTCGCCGCGCCCTGGTCCTGCCACGTGGCCACGACGCCCGATCCCCCGGGCCGCGTCACGCGCGCCATCTCGGCGAGGCCCTTCCGCCAGTCGGGGAACATGATCACCCCGAAGATCGAGAACACCGCGTCGAAGCCACCGTCGGGCAGGGCGAGGGCCTGTCCGTCCATGACCCGCGCGTCGACATTGGGCAGTCTCGCCCCGGCGATGCGCGCGACCATGCCGGGCGAGAAGTCGACCGCGAGGACCTGCGCCCCCGTCCGCGCCGCGGCCAGCGCGAGGGCACCGGTGCCCGCCGCGACGTCGAGGACGCGGCTGCTTCCGGTCAGCGGCACCCGCGCGAGCGCCGCCTCGGCGAAGCGCGCCGTGAACGGATGGGCGGTCGTCTCGTAGTGCTCGGCGACCCTGTCCCACCGATCCGGGTTCTCGAACTCGCGCACCGCTTCAGCTCCGCTCCATCACGTAACTTGATAAGTATCGTGATGGCGCACGGTTGCCAATCCCGAGTCCGGTGTGATGGATCGACGGGTGCGCACCGACAGCCGCCTCTCCCGAACGCTCCATGTGCTGCTTCACATGGCGCGCCACGACGGACCGATGACGTCCGAGGCGATCGGGCGGATGCTCGGGACGAATCCCGTGGTCGTCCGCCGCACGATGGCCGGGCTCCGGAACGCGGGCTACGTGACGTCGGAGAAGGGGCACGGCGGCGGATGGACCATCGCGGCGGACCTGAACGCGGTCTCGCTGCTCGACATCCACCGCGCGGTCGGCGGGCCACGCATCTTCGCGATCGGCAGCGATCGCGCGAACCCGGCCTGCGCCGTCGAGAAGGTCGTCAACGCGGCGGTCGAGGACACGCTGCGCGAGGCCGAGGCTCTCCTGATCACGCGGCTCGGTTCCGTCAGCCTCGCCGAGCTCGCGCGAAGCTTCGACGCCCGGTGCCGGCCCGAGGGGGCATCGGACACCTCGACCTGCGCGTGACGGCGGGCGCGGCGGCGGGCATCGCCGCGCGCGACCAGGCTCGCGGTCGGAACGGAGTGTCGGATCGCGGCGGGCGCTTGCCGCGCCGACGGTCGGGCGCCATGCTCCGCCTCGACGCGGACCAGCACGAGATGATCGGCCATGGGCCTTCTGGACGGATTGCTCGGACACGGCTCGGCCGTCGATGCGGCCTCCCTGGAGCGCCGGCTCGACGGCATCCTGATCGACGGCGAGACGGCGCGGCTCGCCTTCAAGATCATCCGGGACGTGTTCGTGTTCACCGAGCGCCGCGTCATCCTGATCGACGTCCAGGGCGTGACCGGCAGCAAGGTCGAGTTCCTGTCGGTGCCGTACCGCGCGATCGTGCGCTTCTCGGTCGAGACCGCCGGTACGTTCGACCTCGACGCCGAGTTGAAGATCTGGGTCTCGGGCGCGGCGGAGCCGATCCAGCGGACCTTGAAGAAGGGCGCGGACATCCGGGGCATCCAGCGGGCCCTGGCCGAAGGCGTGCTGCGCTAGCCCACGGCCCGACCGCGCGGATGACGGCCCGCTCCGACCCGCGGCGAGCCGTCCACGGCACGCGACGGCAGGAGGCGAGCTGCAGGAGGCGACCTGCAGGAGGCGACCTGCCTACCGGACCACGCCCTTGACCCGCAGCGCGTCGCGCGCGCCCTCCGGATAGTCCAGCTCCTCGGCCAGGATCTCGGCGCTCGAATCCCCGAGGCCCGGCGGCATGCGCCGCACCGGCAGCCGGCGGCCGTCGAGCCGGTAGGGCGGGGCGATGACGTGGGCATTGCCGGGCGCCGTCACCACCAGCCCGGCCTCCTGGGCCCGGTCGCAGGTGAGCGCCTCGCGCAGGCCCATCACCTCGCCGCAGGGGATGCCCGCGGCCCTGAGCCGCGCGATCAGCGGCGCGCGCTCCCACTTGGCGAGCTCCGCCTCCAGCACCGGGATGAAGGCGGCGCGGTTGCGCGATCGGTCGAGGTTGGTGGCGAAGCGCGGGTCGGCGACCCAGTCCGGCCGCTCCAGCACCTGCTCGCAGAATCGGCGGTACTGCCCGTTGTTGCCGACCGTGATCACCACCGGCCCGTCGCCGGCCTCGAACGCCCCGTAGGGCACGATCGAGGGATGGGCATTGCCGTAGCGGGGCGGATCGATGCCCCGGGCCAGCGCCTCCAGGCCGTAATAGGAGGTCAGCGCGACACCGCAATCGAACAGAGCGAGGTCGATCGTCTTGCCCCGTCCGGTCCGCTCCCGCTGGTACAGGGCCGCCAGCACGGCCTGGGCCGCGAACTGCCCGGTGAATAGATCGACCGCCGCGACCCCGAACTTGAGCGGCGGCCCTCCAGCCTCGCCGTTGAGCGCCATCACACCGGATTCACCCTGCACGACGAGGTCGTAGCCGGGTCGTCCGGCCTCAGAGCCGTCGGAACTGTAGCCGGCGATCGAGCAGTAGATCAGGCCGGAATTTTCCGCCGACAGGTCGCCGTAGCCGAGGCCGAGCTTCTCGGCCCCGCCGGTCTTGAAGTTCTGCACCAGGACATCGCTCTCGCGCGCGAGCGCCTTGACGATCGCCAGCCCGTCCGGGGTGGCGAGATCGATACCGATAGAGCGCTTGTTGCGGTTCACGCTGTCGAAATACGAGGTGTTGCCGGGGCTCGTGGGCACGCCCCAGTCGCGGGTATCGTCGCCGCGCTCCGGGTGCTCGATCTTGATCACGTCGGCGCCGAGATCGCCCAGCACCTGCGCGCACCACGGCCCCGCCAGGACCCGGGACAGGTCGAGGACGCGGATCCCGGCGAGCGGCAGGTCGTCGGTGGCGGATTCGGCATCCATCGCGGACATCCTCAGGCTCCCATGACGCCGTCGAGGCTGCGGACGGCTGCGATGAGTCTCGGGCGCGCCACCTCCATGAGGAAGCGTGCGTCGGTGATGACGGTGGGGGCGCCGCAATTGACCGACATGGGCGGCAGGCCGCCGCCGGGATGGAACCCCACCGCGATGGCGCAGACGGTTTCCTGCCACTCGCCGAACGAGGTGCAGCAGCCGATCTCCCGATGCTCGGCCACGGCCCGGTCGAGACCGGCCCGGAGCGCGGGCCAGGCGACCGGGTCCAGGGCCTTCAGGTCCTCGTAAATGCCCTCGCGCTCGCGATCCGTGCAGATTGCCACGTAGGCCCGGCCCATGGCGCTGCGGGCGAGGGAGATGCGCGAGCCGGTATCGAGGTTGAGCGAGATCGCCGCCGGGCCGCGCTGGCAATCGACGTAGCGCATGCTGAGACGGTCGCGGACGCCAAGTCCCACCGAGGCGTTGGCGGCTTCGGCCACGGCGCGGAGCACGGGCCGGGCGATGCCGCGCACGTCGAGGCCTCCGAGAGCCGCCGAGCTGAGCGCGATCGTCGCCGTGCCGAGGCGGTAGCGGCCGATCTCGGGCAAATGCTGCAGGTAGCCGAGCTTGGTCAGCGTGTAGGTGAGCCGTGATACGGTGGAGCGCGGCAGGCCGCAGGCCTCCGCGATGTCGTGGTTGGCGAGGCTCGTGCGCCCCGGACCGAAGCAGGCCAGCACCGACAGCCCCCGCGCGAGGGCCGTCACGAAGTGCCGGTCCTCCTTCGCGCCGAGTCCGGCGGTGTCGGGATCGGCCAGCAGGGCCGCGTCCGCATCCATCCGCGCCCTCATCGGTGCAGGAACGCCGCGAAGGCCGCCTGCGCCTCCGGGGCGCGGCGGAGCGCGTGGAAGACCTCCGCCTCCTCGCCGAGCGTCCGGACAACAGCTTCCTCGTGGCCACGGCGCAGGGCCTGCTTGGTGGCGGCGATCGAAGACCGGGGCAGGGCCGCGAGCGCGCGCGCCTTGCCCAGGGCGGACTCCAGCGCCGTCCCCGCCGGGACGGCGGCGTTGACGAGGCCCGCCGCGGCGGCCTCCGCGGCCGTGAAGGGCTCGCCGAGCATCAGGAGTTCGGCGGCGCGCTTCGAACCCGCCACCAGGGGCAGCAGGTAGCTCGATCCGCCCTCCGGGCTCAGGCCGAGCGCCGTGAAGGGCAGGCGGAACCGGGCGCCGTCCCCCGCATAGGCGAGATCGCAATGAAGCAGCAGCGTCGTGCCGATCCCGACCGCATGGCCCTCCACGGCCGCCAGGACTGGCTTCGGGCAGGCGCGCAGAGCCTTGAGGAAGGTCAGGCCGGGGCTGTCGCCGCCGGTCTCGACGTCCTGAAAATCCTTGAGATCGTTGCCGGCGGTGAAGCAGCCGCCGGCGCCGGTGAGCACGACGGCGCGCACCGCCTCGTCCCGGGCCACGGCCTCGATGGCCGCGGTCAGGCCCGCATAGGTCGCCCGATCGAGGGCGTTGCGCCGCTCCGGCCGGTCGATGGTGATGAGCCGGATCCCGGGCTCCGGGTCGGCGACGCGCAGGTTCGGGGGGGCGGATTCACACATCACAGGCGCGCCCCCGTCTCCCGAGCAGGCCGCTGTCCCCTCGCCGGACGGGCAACGGGCGGCGAGAGACGCGTGCCCCCCGCCATCGCCGACGGAGCGCGACAGGCTTCCGCCCCCGTCCGGGGGCGGGGACCGGCACCGCGCTGGGGCGCCGAAGCTCGGATGTCCGGAGCCCGGACCTCCATCGCCCATCCCGTGAAGGGGATGAGACGCGCCGCCTGCGCCGCGAGAGGCGGATGCACCCGGACGCTCACGGCACGGCCTCGCCCGCGTACTCCGCCGACAGGCCGGCCATCCGCCCCCGCGCCGCCGCGTATTCCCGCGCGAGACGGGCCACGAGGTCGGCGGTGGCCGGCGCGTCCGCGATGGTGCCGACGCCCTGGCCCGCGCCCCAGACGTCCCGCCACGCCTTCACGCCGCCGCTGCCGAAATTCATCGCGGTCTTGTCGCGCACCGGCAGCGCCTCGGGATCGAGCCCGGCGGCGCGGATGCTGGGCGTCAGGTAGTTGCCCGGCACGCCGGTGAAGTAGGGGGTGTAGAGGATGTCGGCGGCCGCGCTGCCGGCGATCATGTCCTTGTAGGCGGGGGCGGCGTTCGCCTCCCGGGTGGCGATGAACCGGGTGCCCATGTAGGCGAGGTCGGCCCCCATGGCCTGGGCGGCCAGGATCGCCGCGCCCGAGGTGATCGCCCCCGAGAGGATCAGCGGACCGCCGTAGAACCGCCGGATCTCGCCGACGAGGGCGAAGGGGCTCAGCGTGCCGGCATGCCCGCCCGCGCCGGCGCAGACGAGGATCAGCCCGTCGACCCCGGCCTCCAGCGCCTTCTCGGCATGGCGCACGGTGGTGACGTCGTGGAAGACCACGCCGCCATAGGCGTGAACCGGGCGGATCACCGCGTCGGGCGCCCGCAGCGAGGTGATGATGATCGGCACCCGGTGCCGGACGCAGGCCTCGACGTCCTGGGCCAGCCGGTCGTTGGACGCGTGGACGATCTGATTCACCGCGAAGGGCGCGACCTTGCGCGACGGGTCGGCCGCCCGGGCCTCCGCAAGCGTTCGCGTGATCCGCGTGAGCCATTCGTCGAGCAGAGCGGCGGGCCGGGCATTGAGCGCCGGGAACGAGCCGACCACGCCGGACAGGCACTGGGCGATCACCAGTTCCGGCCCGGAGACGATGAACATCGGCGCGCAGATCACCGGCAGGGCGAGGCGTCCGCGCAGGGCTTCGGGCAGGCGCCCGGACAGGGTCTGCTCGGGACCGTCGCTCACCGCCCGCTCCCTGCCGCCCGATTCCGCGCCGGACAGGCGCTCCCGGGCCGCTCGCCCCGATGGATGCCACGCACCGCGATCCTCCCCTGCTTCGGGCAGCCCGATCATCGCTCACCCGGCGGCGACCGCAACCGAGTCCCGCCCGGGGCCGTTTTGATGACATGGCGCCGGGGCGCGGGTCAAACGGCAGCATCCTTCGATTTCTGCAATGCAGAATGATCGGTTCGGAGATGACGTCAGCCGCAGACGAGTCACGGCCCTCGCTTGACGCTCGCGTCGACCCGGACCAACATTCATCCAACGTGCAGACCATTATTCTGCATTGCAGAATGACAGGGAGTGTTGTGTGGTTCGTCAGGAGGTCGATGGCGGCGTGGCCGTGCTCACGCTCGCCAACCCGCCGGTCAACGCGCTCGGTGCCGCGTTGCGGGCCGCCCTCGACGGGGCCCTGGACCAGGCCATCGCGGACGAATCGGTCCGCGTGATTGTGCTGGCCGCCGAGGGTAAGGTGTTCGTCGGCGGGGCCGACATCACCGAGTTCGGCAAGCCGCAGCAGCCGCCGAGCCTGCCCGACATCCTGGACCGCCTCGATGCCAGCCCGAAGCCCGTGGTGGCGGCCATCAACGGCGTGGCCCTCGGCGGCGGCCTCGAACTGGCGATGGCCTGCCACGGCCGGGTCGCGGCGCCCGCCGTCAAGCTCGGCCTGCCGGAGATCAAGCTCGGGATCATCCCGGGGGCGGGGGGCACGCAGCGCCTGCCGCGCCTGATCGGCCCCGACGCCGCCTTCCCGATGATGCTCACCGGCGAGCCCGTCTCCGCCGAGAAGGCGGCGGCGCTCGGCATCGTCGACGCCGTGGTCCTGGGCGACCTCGTGGCGGAGGCCCGGATCCGGGCCCTGGAGCTGGCCGATGCGGGCCGCCTCCCGCGGGTGCGCGACCGGTCGGAGAAGCTCACGCCGGAGGCCCGGGAGCGGTTCGAGAGCTTGGCCGCCGAGGCGGTGAAGCGGGATCCCGACGCCACCAACGTCCACGCCCTGGTGCGGGCCGTGCGCGCCGGCCTGGAGCAGGATTTCGACGCCGCCGTCGCGGTGGAGCGGGCCGAGTTCCGCACCCTGGTGGAGGATCCGCGCTCGAAGGCCCTGCGCTACGCCTTCTTCGCCGAGCGCGAGGCGGCCCGCGTCCCCGGCCTGCCGAAGGACACGCCCCGCCGCCCCGTCCGGACGGCGGCGGTGATCGGCGCCGGCACGATGGGCGGCGGGATCGCCATGTGCTTCGCCAATGCCGGCATCCCCGTGACGGTGATCGAAACGGAGGCCGGTGCCCTGGAGCGCGGTCTCGACCGGGTGAGGGGCCTCTATGCCGGCTCGGCCAAGCGCGGCTCGATCACCGAGGCGCAGCGCGACGAGCGGGTCGGCCGGATCACGGGGGCGATCGGCCTGGAGAACGCCGCGGAGGCCGACATCGTCATCGAAGCAGCCTTCGAGGACATGGGCGTCAAGCGGGAGATTTTTTCCAAGCTCGACGCCATCGCCAAACCTGGCGCGATCCTGGCCACCAACACCTCCTACCTCGACGTGAACGCCATCGCGGCGGTGACGAGCCGGCCGCAGGACGTGCTCGGCCTGCACTTCTTCAGCCCCGCCAACGTCATGCGCCTCGTGGAGGTAGTCCGGGCCGAGAAGACCGCGCCGGACGTGCTCGCCACCGCCCTGGATCTCGGCAAGCGCCTCAACAAGCTGCCGGTGACGGTGGGGGTCTGCTTCGGCTTCGTCGGCAACCGCATGCTGGAGCGCCGCAGCCGCGCCGGCGAGCGCCTGCTGCTCGAGGGGGCGCTGCCGCACGAGGTCGACACGGCGGTGACCGGTTTCGGCTTCCGGATGGGCCCCTTCGCCATGAGCGATCTCGCGGGGCTCGATATCGGCTGGCGCTCGCGCAAGGATTTCGGAGGCCGGGCGCCGGTCGCCGATTCGCTGGCCGAGCAGGGCCGCTACGGCCAGAAGACCGGCCGCGGCTTCTACCTCTACCCGGACGGCGCCCGCACCGGCACCCGCGACCCGGAGGTCGAGGCGCTGATCACGCGGGTCGCCGCCGAGCATGGCATCGCGCGCCGCAGCTTCACGCCGGACGCGATCGTGGCGCGGCTGATGTACCCAATGGTCAACGAGGGCGCGCGGATCCTGGAGGAGGGCATCGCGGCCCGGCCGGGCGACATCGATACGATCTGGATCAACGGCTACAACTGGCCGGCCTGGCGCGGCGGCCCGATGCACTGGGCCGATACGGTCGGGCTGCGGACGGTCGCCGAGGCGCTGTCGCGCTTCGCGGCCGAGACCGGCGACGACAGCCAGGAACCGGCACCGCTCCTGAAGCGCCTCGCCGCCGAGGGCGGCCGCTTCGCCGACTGGAAGGCTTCGGCCTGATGCCGTGTCGGCTTGCGCACACCAAGTCCCGGTTTCGAAAGGTCCGGGACCTTTCGCGGGTGCAGGGCAGCGCCCTGCTGACGGCCGAGGCCGCATCCGTCGGGGCCTCGCCCCGACACCCCACCAAAGGGCGTGACGCCCTTTGGGAACCCCAGAGGATTCCGGCATGACCGACGCGGTGATCGTCGCGACCGCTCGCACGCCCATCGGCAAGGCCCATCGCGGCGCGCTGAACCTCACCCGCGGCGCCGATCTGGCCGCCCACGCGATCCGCGGCGCCCTGGACCGGGCGCGGCTGGAGCCGGAGGCGGTCGAGGAGGTGGTGCTCGGCTGCGGCTATCCGGAGAACGCCACGGGCGGCAACGTCGCCCGGCACGCCGCCCTGGTGGCGGGGATCCCGGTGGAGTCGGCCGGCGTCACGGTCTCGCGCTTCTGCGCCTCGGGCCTGGAGGCGATCGCCAGCGCGGCCCGGCGGATCATCCTCGACGGCGTGCCGGTGGCTGTGGCCGGCGGCGTCGAGTCGATCAGCCTCGTGCAGCCCAAGGTCCAGCGGGAATTGACCCGCAACGCGTGGCTGGAGGCGCATCTGCCGGCGATCTACATGCCGATGATCGAGACCGCCGACATCGTGGCGGAGCGCTACCGGATCTCCCGGGAGGCGCAGGACCTCTTCGCCCTGGAGAGCCAGCGCCGCACCGCCGCCGCGCAGGAACGCGGATTGTTCGACGACGAGATCGTCCCGATGAGCGCCGTTATGGCGGTGACCGACAAAGCCACCGGCGAGATCCGGGAGGTCGAGACCCGGCTCGCCAAGGACGAGGGCAACCGGCCGGACACGACCCTGGAGGGTCTTGCCAAGCTCAAGCCCGTGCGCGGGGAGGGGGCCTTCATCACGGCGGGCAATGCCAGCCAGCTCTCGGACGGGGCCTCGGCCAGCGTGCTGATGTCGGCCGACGAGGCGGCGCGGCGCGGCCTCGAGCCCCTCGGCATCTTCCGGGGCTTCGCCTCGGCCGGCTGCGGGCCGGACGAGATGGGCATCGGCCCCGTCTTCGCGGTGCCGCGGCTCCTCGAACGGCAGGGTCTGCGCGTCTCCGACATCGACCTGTGGGAGCTGAACGAGGCCTTCGCGTCCCAGTCGGTCTACTGCCGCGACCGGCTCGGGATCGACCCGGACACGGTCAACGTCAACGGCGGCGCCATCGCGGTCGGCCACCCGTTCGGCATGTCGGGGGCGCGGCTCGTGGGCCACGCCCTGCTGGAAGGCCGCCGCCGCGGCGCGCGCTACGCCGTGGTGACCATGTGCGTCGCCGGCGGCCAGGGCTGTGCCGGCCTGTTCGAGATCGCCCGGAGCTGAATCGATGGATCTGCGCTTCACCGACGAGGAAATCGCGTTCCGCGACGAGGTCCGGAACTTCTGCCGGACGGAGATCCCGGCCGAGATCCGAAAAAAGGTCTCGGAGGGGCGCAGCCTCTCGAAGGACGACTACGTCACCAGCCAGCGGATCCTCAACGCCAAGGGCTGGGCGGTGCCGCACTGGCCGCAGGAATTTGGCGGCCGGGATTGGACCCCGATCCAGCGCTACATCTACACGGAGGAGCTGTTCCAGGCGGCGGTACCCCTGCCGCAGCAGTTCAACTGCTACATGTTCGGCCCGGTGCTGGCGACCTTCGGCCGGCAGGACCAGAAGGAGCGCTTCCTCCCGCGCGCTGCCAATCTCGACGATTGGTGGTGCCAGGGCTTCTCCGAGCCCGGGGCCGGCTCCGACCTCGCCTCGCTGAAGACCAAGGCCGTGCGCGACGGCGAACACTACGTCGTGGACGGCCAGAAGACCTGGACGACGCTCGGCCAGCACGCCGACTGGATCTTCTGCCTGGTCCGCACCGACTTCGAGGCCAAGAAGCAGCGCGGCATCTCCTTTCTGCTCATCGACATGACGACGCCCGGCATCACCGTGCGCCCGATCCTCACCCTGGAGGGCCGGCACGAGGTCAACGAGGTCTTCTTCGACTCTGTCCGCGTGCCGGTGGAGAACCTCGTCGGCGAGGAGAACAAAGGCTGGGACTACGCGAAATTCCTGCTCGCCAACGAGCGCACCGGCATCGCCCGGATCGGGCTCACCAAGGAGCGGATCGCCCGGATCAAGCGCCTCGCCCGGGAAATGCCGGCCGGACCCGGCACGATGTGGGACGATCCCGCCTTCCGGTCCCGCGTCGCGGAGGTCGAGGTCGAGCTGAAGGCCCTGGAGATCACCCAGATGCGGGTGGCGGCCAAGCAGGGCCGGGCGGATTCGGTGGAGCCGGACCCCGCCTCCTCGCTCCTCAAGATCCGCGGCTCGCAGCTCCAGCAGGCGGCGACCGAGCTCCTGGTGGAGCTCGCCGGCCCCTTCGCCCTCGCGGCGCCCGCGCGCGGAGCCGGGGCCAACAACCTGCCCGGGGGCTTCGACTGGGTCGATGCAGCAGCGCCGAGCTACTTCAACAACCGCAAGGTCTCGATCTACGGCGGTTCGAACGAGATCCAGCACAACGTCATCGCCAAGGGCATTCTGGGGTTGTGAGACGATCCCGGATCCGCTTGCAGGCTTGAGAAACGCGGCGGTCGCGGCCTCGGCTCTCACTCCCCCCTCTGCGGGGGAGGTTGGCCCCCGAAGGGGGTCGGGAGAGGGGAGCGACGTTTCAGGACGCGGCACGCCCTTCATGCCGGTCGCGCCCTGTCCTGCAGCCGGGTTCCCCTCTCCCGGCCCCTGCTGACGCAGGGGCCACCCTCCCCCGCAGAGGGGGGAGGGAACGTCCGAGGACAACCACCATGGATTTCGACCTGAACGAGGACCAGTCGCTCCTGCGCGACAGCGTCGAGCGGCTGGCCGCCGATCTCTACCCGTCCCTGGAAAGCCGGCAGGCGCGGCTCAAGGCGCCGCTCGGCTTCCCCGCGGAGGGCTGGGCGGCTTTTTCCGAACTCGGCGTCACGGGACTGCCCTTCTCGGACGAGGACGGCGGCCTCGGCGGCGGCCCGGTCGAGACCATGCTGGTCATGGAGGCGGTCGGCCGCAACCTCGTGGTCGAGCCGCTGCTGGCGAGCCTCGTTCTCGGCTCGACGGCCCTGCGGCTCGGCGGCAGCGCCGCGCAGAAGGCGCGCCTCGTTCCCGACTTGGTCTCCGGTGACCTGCGCCTGACCCTCGCCCACACCGAGCGCCAGTCCCGCTACGACCTCGCCGACGTGGCGACCACGGCCCGACGCTCCGGCGACGGTTTCGTGCTGAGCGGGGCCAAGAGCGTCGTACCCAACGCCGACGCGGCCGGCCTGATGGTGGTCTCCGCCCGCGTGTCGGGGGAGCGGCGCGACGCGCAGGGGATCGGCCTGTTCCTGGTCCCGGCCGACGCCGCCGGCGTCGCGATCGAGGCCTACCCGACGCAGGATGGCGGCCGGGCCGCGGAGGTGTCCTTCTCGGAGGTGCCGCTGCCCGGCGACGCGGCGCTGGGCGATCCCGAAGCCGGCCTGCCGCTGCTGGAGCGGGTGGTGGAGCACGGGATCGCGGGGCTCGCCGCCGAGGCGGTGGGCTCCATGGACGCGCTCCACACGCTCACGGTCGAGTACCTCAAGACCCGCAAGCAGTTCGGCGTCAGCGTCGGGTCGTTCCAGGCGCTGCAGCACCGGGCGGTGGACATGCTGATCCAGCTGGAGCAGGCCCGCTCGATGGCCCTCTACGCCGCCATGATGGTCGACACGCCGGATGCGGCGGCGCGTGCGGCGGCCCTGTCGGCCGTGAAGGTCCAGATCAACAAGGCCTGCCGGTATGTCGGCCAGGAGGCCGTGCAGCTCCACGGCGGCATCGGCATGACCCTCGAGTATATCGGCGCCCACCACTTCAAGCGGCTCGCCATGATCGAGTACCAGCTCGGCGACACCGCCCATCACCTGCGCCGCATCACGGAGGACGCGAACGGACTGCTGGCGGCGTAACTCACGCGGACAAGGGGCTTCCAAAGGGCGTGCCCTTTGGTGGGGTGTCGGGGTGAAACCCCGACGAACAGGTCTCCGCCCCAGGCAGGGGAGGCGGAGACCTTGTGAAACCGCCTTCAGACCGTCGAGCGGTCAGTTGAACAGCGAGCCGACCCCGCCCTGCACCCGGCCGAGGCCGGCGCGGGCGACGGAATTGTTCGGATCGATCGTCGCTGCGCGCTGGTAGTTCTCCATCGCCTCCTTGCGCTGGCCCGACTTCTCGTAGGCCAGGCCGCGATAGGCCCAGGAGGTGGCGTCCTTGTTGTTGACGTTGAGGGCCGCGTTGTAGTCCTCGATCGCCTTCGGGTACTGGTTCGTGGCGATCAGGCTCTGGCCGCGCGCGGCGTAGGGCGCGGACTTGAAGGGGTCGCGGTCGATGGCGGCGTCGAAATCGGCGATCGCCTGCGTGTCCTGACCCTGCTTCTGCCGCACGAGGCCGCGGGCATGGTAGGCCTCGGCCGATTCCGGCATCAGCCGGATCGCGACGTTGAGGTCGTTGAGCGCCTGGTCGAGGTTGCCCTGGGCGCGCTCGACATTGGCGCGGCCGATATAGGCCGGGCCGTAATTCGGATCGATCCCGATCGCCTTGGTGAAGTCCTGCAGGGCAGGGCCGTCGCGGCCGATCTGGCGGCTCGCCAGGGCGCGGTTGTTGTAGGCGGAGGCGGAGTTCGGATCGAGCTGGATCGCCTTGGTGAAGTCGGCGATGGCATCGTTGAACTGGCCGGCGCGGGCATAGGCGGCGCCGCGGGTGTTGTAGGCGGCCGCGTCGTTCGGGTTGCGCTGCACGACCTCGGTCAGGGAGGCGATGTTGACGTTCGTGGCCCCCGTGGTGTCCTTCTCGAGGACCGCGTATTGCCGCGGGCCGGCCGCGCTCCCGACGGTCTCGCAGCCCGCGAGGCCGGCGGCCGAGACCATGGCTGCGCCGATCAGTGCCGTCTTTCGTCCCAGCCCGTTGCGTACGTTCATTGCCCCACTCTCCCCGAGGCGTCGCCCGCCTTGCGCGTGCCCGCCTCGCCCCTCACAGTCCAAGAGCCCGCGCCGTGCGCCGGGCACGCCCGAATCCGGGGCACCGTCGCGCATCACGGTGAAGGCCGGCTTAAGAAGCGCCGCGTCGTGATCCGGCCCCCGCCCGTCCCGGGGACGAAGGCGGTGCAGGCGGAATCGATCGACAGCATTCGGAACCGACCACGCTGTGGTGGAAGCGGTGGGATGTGGCGAAGGTATGGCTCGACGGTTCCGGGACGCCGCAGGCGGGCTTCCGACCGCCATGCGGCGATGCAGGTGTGCCTTCGAAGCCTCAGGAACCGGCCGGGACGGGCCCGAGGCGGGTCACGTGACCCATCTTCCGGCCGGGACGCGCCTCGCCCTTGCCGTAGAGGTGCAGATGGGCGCCGGGCTCGGCCAGCAGGGCGTGCCAGTCGTCGGCCTGGGCGCCGATCAGGTTGCGCATCTCCACCGGCAGGCCGCCGACCCGGCCCGGATCGCCCAGCGGCCAGCCGCAGACGGCCCGCACGTGCTGGGCGAATTGCGAGGTCAGCGCCCCCTCGCTGGTCCAGTGGCCGGAATTGTGGACCCGGGGCGCGATCTCGTTGACCACGAGCCGCTCCGCCCCGTCCTCGCGGACGAGGAACATCTCGACGGCGAGGACGCCGACATAGTCGAGGGCGTCGGCGATCCGACGGGCGATCTCGAGGGCGATGCGGCCCGTCTCCGGCGCCACGCCCGGGGCCGGCACCCGCGTCAGAGCGAGGATGTGATCGCGGTGCTCGTTCTCACACAGGTCGTAGGCCGCGAAGCTGCCGTCGCGCCCGCGGGCGCCCACCACGGAGACCTCGCGCTCGAACGGCACGAAGCCCTCCAGGATCAGCGGCGCGCCGCCGAACTCGGCGAACAGAGCGTTGCGGTCGCCCTCGGCCCGCTCGCGGAGCATGCGCTGCCCCTTGCCGTCGTAGCCGAAGCGGCGGGTCTTGAGCACCGCCGGCAGGCCGATCACCTCGATCGCCCGGTCGAGATCGTCGGGCGTGTCCACCGCCCGGAACGGCGCCGTCGGGATGCCCAGCCCGTTGATGAATTCCTTCTCGGAGAGGCGGTCCTGCGTGGTCGAGAGCGCCCGCGCGTTCGGGTGCAGGGCGGCGTGCCGGGCCAGGATGTCGGCCGTGGCGTGCGGGATGTTCTCGAACTCGTAGGTCACGACATCGACGCTGCGCGCGAAGGCGGCCAGCGCCTCGGCATCGTCGTAGGCCGCGCAGGTGGTCCGGGCGGCCACGTCGAAGGCGGGGCTGTCCGCGTCGGGGGCGTAGACGTGCGCCTTGAGGCCGTAATCGGCCGCCGCCAGCGCGATCATGCGCCCGAGTTGGCCTCCACCGACGATGCCGAGGGTGGAGCCGGGGCCGAGGATCTTGTCCGTCACGCGTTCTCTTCCGTCACCGGCCGTTCGGCCACCGAGGCGCTCTGGGCCGCGCGCCACGCCTCCAGGCGCTCCGCCAGATCCGGATCGGCGAGCGCCAGGACGGCGGCGGCGAGCAGGGCCGCGTTGATGGCCCCGGCCCGGCCGATCGCCAGGGTCCCCACCGGGATGCCCGCCGGCATCTGGACGATCGAGAGGAGGCTGTCCTGGCCGGACAGGGCCTTGGATTCCACCGGGACGCCGAAGACCGGCAGGCGGGTCATCGCGGCCGCCATGCCGGGCAGGTGCGCGGCGCCGCCCGCCCCCGCGATCACGACCTTGAGGCCGGCCGCGACCGCGCCTTTGGCGAAGGCCACGAGCCGGTCCGGCGTGCGGTGGGCCGACACGATGCGCGCGTCGTAGGGTACGCCGAGGGCATCGAGCGTCTCGGCGGCATGCCGCATGGTCGCCCAGTCGGACTGGCTGCCCATGATGATCGCGACCGGAGGCGACGCCATCGTTGATCCCGGAAAAAGAGGGCGCTTACAGGCGGTGCGGGCCCGCGGCAAGGCGCGGCCCGAAGACGTCCACCGGCATCAGGCGATGATGTCCGGCGTGAGCGCGTCCTCGATGTGGAAGATGCGGTCACGCAGGGTGAGCTTGCGCTTCTTCAGACGCTGGATCTGGAGCTGGTCGCCAGCCACGCTGCGCTCCAGCGCCTCGATGGCACCGTCGAGATCCCGGTGCTCCTCGCGCAGCCGCGCCAGTTCGCCCAGGAGGTCCGACTGCGCACTCTCACCCGCCTCGTCCGCCATCGTCACCTGAGGACCCGAAGACCGTTCATGGCCCGAGAGCATGCGTCACGCTCCGGCGCCGGACAAGACGGCGCGGTAAGCAATCATCAGACTTAGCAGCAGAAAACGCTTCGACAGGTCCGGCATCTTGTGCCAATCTCGGTGTGTCGAAACGATGACAGGAGATTCGGCTCATGTCGCTGCAGACGCATCTGAACCAACTCGCCCGGAAGCACGAAGCCCTCGAGCGTGAGATTCAGGAAGCGATCCACAGGCCTTCGGCGAACGACCTTCACATCGCCGAGATGAAGCGACGGAAACTCCTTCTCAAGGACGAGATCAACAGGCTGCAGGCGAACGGCAATACGCTGCACTGAGCCCCTGATCCGTCCGCACGGATAGCAGAAACGGCACGACAGCTGCCGCCGCATCGGGAGACCGGTGCGGCGGTTTTGCGTTCTGCGACCGCTCGTTTGGAGGAACGGCCGCCTGGGGATCGCCGATCCGGGCAGGCGTCGTGCTCTCGCGGATGTGACCCCGGAGCCTTGGCGACGGGGCGCCTGCCGCGCCCGCACGCCCGGGGATCGAAACAGACGACCCGCGACCTCCCGGCAGATGCGTTACCCGCCGGCCACGCCGAGGCGCCCGGCTTCGAAGCCGCCGATCCGGGATGCATCGGGCGAACGCGTCACGGAGCGCCCCTATGGCGCGAGCGAAAGCGCGCGGGGGTTCCGGCGACCCACAACCGGCCTCGCACCCGCGGAAGAATGCGCTACTCTGGGCCCCCCCGCCGGAGAGCGGCCCGCGAGGAAACGCCGAACCGATGACGAGAGCCAGCCTGCCGGGCCGCTACCCGGACATCTACGACTCGGCCCGCCGCGATCCGGAGGCGTTCTGGGTCGGCGCGGCGCAGGCGCTCGACTGGGCGGACGTCCCGCAGCGGGCCTTCGCGCCGGATTCCGGCCCCTACGGCCGCTGGTTTCCGGACGGCACCCTGAACGCCTGCCACAATGCCGTGGACCGTCACGCCGACGGAGCGCGGGCGGATCAGGTGGCGATCCGCTACGATTCGCCCGTCACCGGGACCAAGCGCAGCATCACCTACCGCGCGTTGCGCGACGAGGTGGCGGTACTGGCCGCCGTCCTCGCCGGCCTCGGCGTCGGCAAGGGCGACCGGGTGATCCTCTACATGCCGATGGTGCCCGAGGCCCTGTTCGGCATGCTGGCCTGCGCACGGCTCGGCGCGGTGCATTCGGTCGTGTTCGGCGGCTTCGCGGCCAACGAGCTGGCGGTGCGGATCGAGGACGCGGCGCCGAAGGTGGTGCTCGCCGCCTCCTGCGGGATCGAGCCGAACCGCGTGGTCGCCTACAAGCCGCTCCTCGACGCGGCGATCGCGGCCTCACGCCACAAGCCGGAAGCCTGCCTGATCCTGCAGCGCCCGCCGGCCGCCGCGACGCTCATGCCGGAGCGGGACCACGACTGGGCTGAGACCGTGGCGGCCGCCCGTGCGGCGGGGCAGCGGGCGGCCTGCGTGCCGGTCGCCGCCACCGACCCGCTCTACATCCTCTACACCTCCGGGACGACCGGAAAGCCCAAGGGCGTGGTCCGCGATACCGGCGGCTACCTCGTCGCCCTCGCGTGGTCGATGCCGAACCTCTACGGCGTCCAGCCCGGCGAGACCTATTTCTGCGCCTCCGACATCGGCTGGGTCGTCGGGCACTCCTACATCGTCTACGCGCCGCTCCTGCACGGCTGCACCACGGTCCTGTACGAGGGCAAACCGGTGGGCACGCCGGATGCCGGCGCATTCTGGCGGGTCGTCGCCGAGTACGGGGTCGTGTGCCTGTTCACCGCGCCGACGGCGCTGCGGGCCATCAAGAAGGAGGATTCCGCCGGCGCCCGGATCGCCGATTACGACCTCTCCGCCTTCCGCAGCCTGTTCCTCGCGGGCGAGCGCGCCGATCCCGATTCGGTCGCCTGGGCCGAGCGGGTGCTGAACCGGCCGGTGATCGACCATTGGTGGCAGACCGAGACCGGCTGGCCGATCGCCGGCAACCCGATGGGTCTCGGCCTCCTGCCGGTGAAGCACGGCAGCACCTGCGTGCCGATGCCGGGCTACCGGGTCGAGGTGCTGGACGAGGGCGGCAAACCGGTCCCGGCCGGGACCATGGGCACCATCGCGATCCGCCTGCCCCTGCCCCCCGGCTGCCTGCCGACGCTCTGGGGCTCGGACGCGCGCATGCGGTCGAGCTACCTTTCCACGTTCCCGGGCTACTACGACACCTCGGATGCCGGGGTGATCAACGCGGACGGCTACATCACGGTGCTGGGACGCACCGACGACATCATCAACGTCGCCGGGCACCGCCTGTCCACCGGCGGCATGGAGGCGGTGCTGGCGGGCCATCCGGACGTGGCCGAGTGCGCGGTCATCGGCATCCGGGACGCCCTGAAGGGCGAGGTCCCCTGCGGCTTCGTGGTGCTCAAGGCCGGCGTCGACCGGCCGACCGAGACGATCGAGCGGGAACTCGTGGCCAAGGTGCGCGACGAGATCGGCCCCGTGGCGGCGTTCAAGCTGGCCCTCACCGTGCCGCGGCTGCCCAAGACCCGCTCGGGCAAGATCCTGCGGGCCACCATGAAGCGCATCGCCGACCACGAGCCCTGGACGATGCCGGCGACGATCGACGACGCCGCGGCCCTCGACGAGATCGACGAGAGCCTGAAGGGGCGGGGAATCGGCGCCGATTGAGGCGCCGGACGGTCCCGCGATCGGGACAGGCGCCGAGTCCAGGCGGCTCTCCCCGCGCGGCGCCGGGTCACGGCGCGATGCAGGATGCGGCCGCCCTGACCCGCCGTCGCCCCTCTGCGGCCGCCGCGCTCAGCGCGCCTGCGTGATCCGCAGATTTCCGCCCGGCGCCACTGCCCCGGGAACGCAAGTGCAGGCTCCCTCACGCTCAGGGGAGGGGGCGATGGGTGGGGGGCGGGGCAGATGGCACCGCACCGCTCGAGCCTGCGCCATCCCGCACGGAATCTGCCACCCTGGCACGCTCTGGGACGCCGGCACTTCCCGGTGAGAGCGCGCGTGGGCTGCCGGGCCGGTTCCCGGGCCGCATGACAGGTGTGCGCGGCGCCGCCGCCGGTCTCGATACGCCAACGCCCATTGCGCTTCGGATGCCCATCACCATCTTTAGACCATCCAACGGGATGGCCTGGAGATGTTTCGACGATGACCGACCCCGCGCGCGACCTCCGTCCGAAGGTGCCGGACAGCGAGAAGATCACGGTCAATCTCGGCTTCGTCGATCTCGGGCGCGTCGACCTGATGGTCCGCGACGGCTTCTACGCCAACCGGGCCGACTTCATCCGCACGGCCGTGCGCAATCAGCTGGACCGGCAGGAGGAGGCGGTCCGGCAATCGGTGGCGCGGCGCCAGCTCCGGCTGGGGCTCTCGCACTTCTCCCGCGCGGACCTGGAAGCGGCTCGGGATGCCGGCTCGCCCCTGCACATCCAGGTCCTGGGCCTCGCCACGATCGCCGCCGACGTCACCCCCGAACTGGCGCGGGCCGCGATCGCGTCCGTGGAGGTCCTGGGTGCCTTCCAGGCCAGCGCCGCCGTCAAGGCGGCACTGGCCGACCGGACCACCTGACCGTCCGCGCCCCGGTCGCGCGGAATCTCCACCCGAACCACGCCGTATGAGGATTCTCCCCATGTTCCGTTTCCCCAAGATTGACCCGTCGAAGCTCGACCTCTCGGCGTTCGGAATGCCGCAATTCGACCCGCACGGCTTCGGATCCGCGACGGCGAAGGGCAGGGGAACGGGGCCAGGAACCGGGCAAGGAACCGGGCGAGGAACCGGGGCAGCGGACCGGACCGCCCGGATGCAGGACGCGATGGCGCGGTTCCGCCGTGGCCAGGAGGCCGCCGTCGCGCAATGGACCGAGGCACGACGCGGCATGGCAGACCGGCCCGGCACCGGCGGTCATGGCGAACAGACCCTCGACATGGAGGCGCCGACGGCGGCCGGCGGTGCCTGGACGGCGCCGGATCAAGGCGGCAGTTCGCGGCCGGGGACGGCTCCGGACCTGTCGGCGATGTTGCGCGCCCTGCGCGAGCGGCTGCCGAATGCCGGTCCGTCAGCCCGCCGCCCTGCCGCCGAAGTCCCGCCCGGGGCGCGGTTCGAGGATCGCGTTTTCACGGAGGCCGCCGGCAGCCGGGGCTACAAGGTCTACGTCCCGAGCGGCTACCGCGGTCAGGCCCTGCCCGTCATCGTGATGCTGCACGGCTGCACCCAGAACCCCGACAATTTCGCGGCCGGCACGCGGATGAACGCCCTGGCCGAGGAGCAGACGTTCCTGGTCGCCTATCCGGAACAGCCGTCGTCGGCCAACCTGCAGCGCTGCTGGAACTGGTACGCGGCGGGCGACCAAGTCCGCGAGGGCGGCGAGCCGGCGCTGATCGCCGGCATCGCCCGGTCGGTCGTGGCGGAGTTCTCGGCCGATCCCGGCCGGGTCTACGCGGCCGGGCTCTCGGCCGGCGGCGCCGCGGCGGCGATCCTGGCGGCGACCTATCCGGACCTGTTCGCGGCCGTGGGCATCCATTCCGGGCTGGCCTGCGGGGCGGCCCGGGACATGCCCACCGCCTTCGCGGCCATGCAGGGGCAAGGGTCGGCACCGGGGCCGAATCGGCAGGCGGTCCCGACCATCGTGTTCCACGGCGACGGCGATCGAACCGTGCATCCCGTCAATGGCGATCGGGTCGCGGCGCAGGCCGTGCCGGCCCCGGGCCTGGACGAGACGGTCAGCCGGGGCACGAGCCCCGGGGGCATGGCCTATACCCGGACGGTCCGCAGCGACGCGACCGGCCGGCCGGTGCTGGAGCAGTGGGTTCTGCACGGGGCCGGGCACGCCTGGTCGGGCGGAAGCCCCGACGGATCCTACACCGATCCGCGCGGGCCCGATGCCAGCGGCGAGATGGTCCGGTTCTTCCTGACGCAGGAAGGAGCATCCGCGGACCGTGCCTGATCGTGCCCCTGACCGCGGCGAGCGACGGCGCGGCCGGTCCGCCGCGCCGTCACCGTCGGGCGCTCAGGAGGGTGTCAATCGGCGTCCGAATCGTCGGCGTCATCCTCCAGGCCGGCGGGGGCCGATCGGTCCAGCGCCGGCGCGTAGGCGTCCTGCGTCGCATTCGTCGACACCGATGCCGGCACGCTCCGCGCGTTCGGGTCGGTCGGGATCAGGGTCGCGCTGGCCGCGACGAGGCCGGCCATCGAGCGGACGTCCTGGGGCTGGCGCGGATCGCGGGAGATCAGCGTGGCCTCCCGCTGCAGACGGAGATTGCAGGCCTGCGAGGGCAGCCCGCCATTCGGCGTGCAGGCATCGTGGCGGGCGCAGGCGGCGTCGAGGGCATCGATCGGCGGCAGCGGGGCGTTGTTGCCCGGACCGCAATAATTGCCGTGAACGAGCATCTTGGGTCCGCCGAAGGCGGCCGGCTGGGCATATGACGGCGCCGCGAGGGCGGCGCAGCCAGCGGCCAGAAGGAGCGGGGCGGCAAGTTTCGTGATCATCATTCAGGACCTCGGGCGATCTCGCCCCCTCAGGCGGTTCGCGTCGTGGCGACAGCGTCAGAAACGGTCAGCCGCATCGGCGAGTTCCCGACCCCCCAGCCGCAGGGCTGACCTGCCGCAGCGCGCTGGCCGGCGCGGCCGTCCTGCGCCAGATTGACCGGACGCATCCGGAGCCACCCATGACTGCACGCCTGTTCGAACCGCTGGTTCTCGACGCGCTCACGCTCGAGAACCGCATCCTGATCGCCCCGATGTGCCAGTATTCGGCCCGGGACGGCGAAGCCACCGACTGGCACATGATGCATCTGGGCCAGCTCGCCATGTCGGGGGCGGGCCTGCTCACCCTGGAGGCGACCGCGGTCTCGCCGGAGGCCCGGATCACCGCCTGGGACCTCGGCCTGTACAACGACGGCTGCGAGCGGGCGCTCGGCCGCGTGCTCGACGCGGTGCGCGAATACGCGCCGATCCCGATCTGCATCCAGATCGCCCATGCCGGCCGCAAGGCATCGAGCGCGGCGCCCTGGGCCGGCGGCCAGCAGATCCCGCCGGAGCATCCCTATGGCTGGCGCACCGAGGCGCCCTCGGCGGTGGCGCACGGGGAGGACGAGGTCCCACCCCATGCCCTCGACGCCGCCGACCTGAAGCGCGTCCGCGACGCGTTCGTTGCGACCGCCAAGCGGGCGGTCCGGCTCGGCATCGAGGCCGTGGAGTTGCACGGCGCCCACGGCTACCTGCTGCACCAGTTCCTGTCGCCGATCGCCAACAAGCGGACGGATGCCTACGGCGGCAGCCTCGAGAACCGCATGCGCTTCCCCCTCGAGGTCTACGACGCGGTGCGCGACGTCGTCCCGGCGGGCAGCCCGGTCTGGCTGCGCGTCTCGGCCACCGACTGGGTCGAGGACGGCTGGGACCTCGACGAGACCGTGGCGCTGGCCCAGGCGCTGAAGCGCGCGGGCTCGCCGGCGCTCCATGTCTCGACGGGCGGCGTCTCGCCGAAACAGGCGATCAAGCTCGGGCCGGGCTACCAAGTGCCCTATGCCGAGCGGATCAAGGCCGAGACCGGGCTCACCACCATCGCGGTGGGGCTGATCACGGAAGCCCGGCAGGCGGAGACGATCCTGCAGGAGGACAGGGCGGACGCGATCTCGCTGGCCCGCGCCATGCTGTACGATCCGCGCTGGCCCTGGCACGCGGCCGCCGAACTCGGAGCCCGCGTGCGGGCGCCCAAGCAGTACTGGCGCTCGCAGCCGCGGGAGTTCAAGGACCTGTTCAAGGACACGGCCTTCGGGCAGCGCTGAGGCCACCCTTAGCGCGGCAACGCCCCGACGAGCGGCCCCAGAGGCCGGCTGATGTCGGCGCGGCCGAGATTCGGCGCGTAGAGGCTCGAGACCGAGCCGTCGAGGAACAGGGCGTTGCGGCAGCCGAGATCGTCCCGGAACAGCCGCGCGAAGGCCCCGAAGGTCACCGGGCGCTCGGAGATGGCGAAGATCGCGACGTGCCCGTCGCCGGGCACGCCGACGCCGTTGCGGATCTTCTGGCTCGGCCCGTCGGCGGCGATCTTCGGGTGGATCTGGCCGTCGATCACCAGCATCGGTCCGGACTGCGTGGCGAAATCCGGGCGCATCTTCGCGCGGAGATAGCGGGCGGTGTCGGCCACTCCGGCGCGCTCGCCCTTCACCCAGAAGATCCCGTTGGGCTTGAGGTGGAAATTGCCCGGCCCGTCCGCCGTGGAGGCGCGCTTCAGCTCGTGGCCGTCCTCGATGTAGAGGCCCACCGGCGCCTGGTCCTTGTCGTACATGCCGGCATTCATCGCGAAGGCGAGACGGCCGCCCTGCTTCTCGGCGAGGGTGCCGAGGGCGCCGTAGGGCTTTCCGTCGTCCGAGAGCCAGAACAGCCGCAGCCGCTGCCGCCGCAGGTCGATGGTGCAGACCGTGAAGGTCTCGCCCTGCGCCTCCACCGGCCGGCACGGTTCCGCCGCCGCCGGGGTCGCCGCCCGGGCCGGGGCCGCGAGGGCGAGCAGCGCGATCAACAGGGCGTGAGCCGGTCGCAACATCATCATTCGTTCCATGCAGCTCAGGGACGGCGAGTCGGGGACGGCGAAGCTAGATCGGCGCGCGTCTCGCTCTGGAAAGCGGCGATTTTCGTGTCTCGGCCCGACCGGGACGCGTCAGGGGATCTCGCGTGGATCTCGCGGCTCCGCGCCGCGGGGCGGGGCTGGACCGTTTTGCCGATTCGCACGTTCTTAGCCGCAGAGGGCATTTTTTCCACGGAGATGACGTGATGAAGGGTGCAGTGCTCGGATCGGCCCTGCTGGCGGCGGGTGCTCTGGTTCTGGCGCCGGCCAGCGCGGACGCGCGCGGCTTCGGCGGCGGCGGCTTCCATGGCGGCGGCTTCGGAGGCGGCTTCCACGGGGGCGGATTCCACGGCGGCGGCTTCGGCGGCGGCGGCTTCCGCGGCGGCGGGTTCGGGGGATTCCGCAACGGCGGCTTCGGCGGCGGCTTCCGCGGCGCCGGCTTCCGTCCGGGCGGCTTCGGCTACGGCCGCGGCTTCTACGGTCGGGGATACGGCTGGCGGGGCGGCTACGGCTATCGCGGCGGCTACGGCTACGGCCTCGGCGGCCTGGGTCTCGGCGTCGGGCTCGGCCTCGCGGCCGGCAGCCTCTACGGCGGCTATGGCTACGGCTATCCGGGCTACGGCTACGGCGGCTACTACGCGCCGGCCGCCTACGATTACGGCTACGGCGGCGGCTGCTACACAGTCCCGCGGGTGCGCTGGACCCCCTACGGCTACCGCCGGGTCTTGGTCGAACGCTGCTACTGAGCGTCATCGACAGCGAAAAGAATGGGACAGGCCGCCTCCGGGCGGCCTTTTCCTTGCGTGGCCCGCCGCATCGTTGGACAGCTCAGCCTGGGACGCCGATACTGGTATCCGGCGGCGGGAGACGGTGATGAGTTCAGCAACCGGGCAGGGGCGCGCGGCCGTGGAGGTGGTCGAGATCCGCGACGCCAGCCTCACCGCCTTCTATCGTTCGATGACCCCGCCGGAGCGGCACACCTTCTGGGCCTGCGCGGCCGGCTGGTGCCTCGACGGCATGGACTTCATGATCTACCCGCTGGTGATCGGGACGATCATGGCCCTCTGGCACGTGGATGCCGGCACGGCCGGTCTCGCCGCCACGGTGACGCTGCTGGCCTCGGCGCTGGGCGGCTGGCTCGCGGGCTTCATCGCCGACCGGATCGGCCGGGTTCTGACCCTGCAGATCACCATCCTGTGGTTCTCCTTCTTCTCCCTGCTCTGCGCCTTCGTGCAGAATTTCGAGCAGCTCCTCGTGGCCCGGGCGATCCTGGGCCTCGGCTTCGGCGGCGAGTGGGCGGCCGGCGCCGTGCTGATCGGCGAGACCATCCGGGCCGAGTATCGCGGCCGGGCGGTCGGCTCCGTCCAGTCCGGCTGGGCCATCGGCTGGGGGCTGGCGGTCCTGTCGCAGGCGGTGACCTTCTCGCTGCTGCCCCCCGAGATCGCGTGGCGCTGGATGTTCGCGGTGGGCGCCCTGCCGGCCCTGCTGATCTTCTACCTGCGCCGCTACGTCCAGGAGCCGCAGGTCGCCGCCGAGACCCGCGCCCGGGCCATCGCCACCGGCGACCGGCCGAAGATCTGGGAGATTTTTTCCGGGCCGATCCTCAAGACCACCCTGCTCGCCTCGCTGGCGGCGGCGGGCTGCCAGGGCGGCTATTACGCGATCACCACCTGGGTGCCGCGCTTCCTCACCACCGAGCGCGGCCTGTCGGTGGTGTCCTCCACCGGCTACCTCGCGGCGCTGATCATCGGCTCGTTCACCGGCTACCTGGTCGGCGCCTGGCTCGCCGACCGGCTCGGGCGGCGGCCGCTGTTCCTGATCTTCTCGCTGGGCGCCATCGCGGTGATCGTCGCCTACACGCAGATCCCGCTCTCCAACAGCGTGCTCTGGGTGCTGGGCTTCCCCCTCGGGTTCTTCGCCTCCGGCTACTTCTCCGGCATGGGCGCCTTCCTGACCGAGCTCTACCCGACCCGCCTGCGCGGCTCGGGGCAGGGCTTCTGCTACAATTTCGGCCGGGGCGTCGGCGCCCTGTTCCCGGCGCTGGTCGGCTTCCTCGCCGAGCGCGCCGGCCTCGCCTCGGCCATCGCGATCTTCGCGGCCATCGCCTACGGGATCTTCTTCCTGGCGGCCTTCGCGCTGCCCGAGACCCGCGGCCGGGTCCTGCACGCGGATACCTGACCATGCCGGAGATCCGAGACTGCCCCGCCCCGGATCCGCATCCGGGCGGGCCCACCCGATACCGGGTGCCCGCCGGCGCGGTCGACACCCACGCCCACGTGATCGGCCTGCCGCCGGCCTATCCGCTGGTGGCCGACCGCAGCTACACGCCCCCGGCCGCCCCGGCGGACCGGTATCTCGCGATGCTCGACGCCACCGGCATGGCCAACGGCGTGCTGGTCCAGGTCAGCGTCCACGGCACCGACAACCGGCTGATGGTGGAGACGCTCCGGGCCAACCGGGAGCGTCTGCGCGGCATCGCGGTGATCCCGCTCGGCCTGCCCGACGGGGAACTCGCCGCCCTCAAGGAGGCCGGAGTGGTCGGCCTGCGGCTCAACGTTCTGTTCGGCGGCGGGGTCGGGCTGGATCAGGTCGAGTCCTACGGGGCGCTCGCCCGCGAGATGGGCTGGCACCTCCAGTTCCTGCTCGATGCCCGTGAACTGCCGCCCATCGCGGGCCGCCTGTCGCGGCTGCCGGTGCCGCTGGTCTTCGACCATATGGGCCATATGCCGACCTCGGCCGGCGTGGACCATCCGGGCTTCCGGGCGCTGCTCGGCCTCGTCGCCGACGGCAACTGGGTGAAGCTGTCGGGCGCCTTCCGGGATTCCGTGACCGGTCCGCCCTACGCCGACACGATCCCGTTCGCCCGCGCCCTCAACGACGCCGCCCCCGAGCGCTGTCTCTGGGGCTCGGACTGGCCGCACGTGGCCGCCTGGGACGGGCCGCCCCGGACCGCGACGCTCCTCGACCTGATGGCCGACTGGGTGCCGGACGCGGATCGGCGCCGGATGGTCTTCGCCGACAACCCGCGCCGGCTCTACGGATTCGGGTAGGGCAGGGGTTCAACGCCGGCCGGAGACCATGCCGTCTGCGCGCGCGGAATTCGTTCGCGCCGCCGGCAAGGCGGGGGCCCCGGTCAAACCCGCAGGTCGACGCTCAGTCCCTGTCCGGGGGGCGCCGGGGGACTGGCGCTTGCCGCGCTCTGGGCGCTGTCCGCGACGAGCCCGGCGACGGCCTTGTCGGCCGCGAGCTGCTGCTTGGCGACGGCGATGCCGATCTGCTGGTTCTGGGACGAGCCCAGCATCTGAACGGCGGTGGCGGCCAGGGTATCCATGACCCTCTTCTAATCCTCCCGCCTGAATCCCGCGTTACGCAGATCCGGGGCTTTCGAGCGAATCCGGATCAATCGGCCCGGACGGCACCGCGGGCGGCCTGCCGTCAGAAGCTCGGCGGCGTGCAGGCGCTCACCACCTCGCAGGGGTTGGGCCCGACGCAGCGGAACCGGTGCGGGCGGCGGCTGTCGAAGCTGTAGGCGTCGCCGGGGCCGAGGATCCGGCGCTCGGCGTCCACCGTCACCTCCAGGCGGCCGGAGAGCACGATGCCACCCTCCTCGCCCTCGTGGGAGAGCGGCACCCGGCCGGTATCGGCCCCGGGCTCGTAGCGCTCCTTGAGGATCTGGAGCTTGCGGCCGAACAGGCTGTCGCCGACCTGGCGGTACGAGATCGCCCCCTTGGCGGCCCGGCGGCCGATCTCGGTCAGCTCCTCGGCGGCGAAGAACGCCTTGCGCTCCGGCTCCGGCTCCAGGGCGAAGAACTCGGCCATGCCGATCGGCACCCCGTCGAGGATCCGCTTGAGCGCACCCACCGACGGGTTCACCCGGTTCGCCTCGATCAGCGAGATCGCCGAGTTGGTCACGCCGGCGCGCTTGGCGAGCGTCCGCTGCGACAGGCCGTGGCGGGCGCGCACGAAGCGCAGGCGCGCGCCGACATCGATGCTCATCCGGCGCGGGCCCGTTTCAGGTGTTGCGGATCCCGCAACGGTGCCACCCGCGGCCCCATTCCTGCAAGGGGTTGGCGGCGACCAGAAAAGGACTTGTTGCCCGATCGGCGAAGGTGTCCCCTGGTCCCGCCGCCCGATCCGCGCCGCCCTCCCCGGAGAACCGCCCCATGACCGACCATCCGCTCCGCAACACGCCCGCGATGGACGCCTTCTGGATGCCGTTCACGGCCAACCGCCAGTTCAAGGCGGCGCCACGCCTGCTCGTGTCGGCCGAGGGCATGCACTACACCGCCGATGACGGCCGTTCGGTCCTCGACGGCACCGCGGGCCTCTGGTGCGTCAATGCCGGCCACGGGCGCCGGGGCATCGCGGCGGCCGTGGAGCGCCAGCTCGCGACCCTCGACTTCGCCCCGACCTTCCAGATGGGCCACCCGATCGCGTTCGAATTCGCCGAACGCCTCGCCGAGATCGCCCCGGGCGGCCCCGACAAGCGCCTCGACCGGGTGTTCTTCACCAATTCCGGCTCGGAATCAGTCGACACGGCCCTCAAGATCGCGCTGGCCTACCAGCGGGCGATCGGGCAGGGGACCCGCACCCGCCTGATCGGCCGCGAGCGCGGCTATCACGGCGTCGGCTTCGGCGGGCTCTCGGTCGGCGGAATCGTGTCGAACCGCCGGGTCTTCCCGCAGCTCAACGGCACCGACCACCTGCGCCACACCCACGACCCGGCCCGCAACGCCTTCGTGAAGGGCCAGCCCGAGCACGGGGCGGAACTCGCCGAGGATCTGGAGCGGCTGGTGGCCCTCCACGGGGCCGAGACCATCGCGGCCTGCATCGTCGAGCCGGTGGCGGGCTCCACGGGCGTGCTGATCCCGCCGAAGGGCTACTTGGAGCGCCTGCGCGAAATCTGCACGAAGCACGGCATCCTGCTGATCTTCGACGAGGTCATTTCCGGATTTGGCCGCCTCGGCGCGCCGTTCGCGACCGACTTCTTCGGCGTCGTCCCCGACCTCGTGACCAGCGCCAAGGGCCTGACCAACGGCACGGTGCCGATGGGCGCGGTCTTCGCGAGCCGGGCGGTCCATGACGGGCTGATGCACGGCCCGGACGGGATCGAGCTGTTCCACGGCTACACCTATTCCGGGCATCCGGTCGCCTGCGCGGCCGGCATCGCCACCCTGGACATCTACCGGGACGAGGGGCTGCTGACCCGCGTCACCGACATCGCCGACGACTGGGCCGCGGCGATGCACGACCTGCGCGGGCGCAAGAACGTCATCGACATCCGCACCATCGGGCTGATCGCCGGCATCGAGCTGGCGCCGCGGCCGGACGCGCCCGGCAAGCGCGCCTACGAGGTGTTCGTGGACTGCTTCGAGCGCGGCCTGCTCACCCGGGTGACCGGCGACATCATCGCCCTGTCGCCGCCGCTGATCATCGAGCGCGGCCAGATCGGCGAGATCGTGGACGTCCTGGGCGCGGCGATCGACCGGGCCGCCTGAGAGCCCTCTCGGTCTTTGCGAGCGCAGCGAAGCAATCCAGGGTCGCGCCACGCTTAAGGATGCCGCGCTGCCCTGTGTCGCGTCGCTGCGCTCGCGATGACGGAGAGCGGTGACGCGATCCCGCAACCCTTGCGGTCCGCACAGGCGCCCCCGGCGCGCGGTGGGGTTGTCGCGACACTGCCGACGCCCATCTGCCCCGGACCCGGATTTGAGCCGGGCATGAGGGTTTCTATGTCGAACACCGCCCTGATCGTCGGCGCCAGCGGCATCGTCGGCAGCGCCACAGCGGCGCTGCTCCATCAGGAGGGCTGGCAGGTTGCCGGCCTCGCCCGTCATCCGGTGCGGCAGGACGGCGTCGCGCCGGTGGCCGGCGACCTGCAGGATCCGGCCTCCCTGGCGCGGGCGCTCGCCGACATCGCCCCGTCCCACGTGTTCCTGGCGACCTGGCAGCGGCGTCCCACCGAGGCGGAGATGATCCGCATCAACCGGGCCATGATCGAGAACCTGCTCGAGGCCCTGCGCCCGAAGGGCAGCGTCCGCCACGTCGCCCTGGTGACGGGGCTGAAGCACTATCTCGGCCCGTTCGAGGCCTACGGCAAAGGCCGCCTGCCGCAGACGCCGTTCCGCGAGGACCAGGGCCGGCTCGATATCGAGAACTTCTATTACGCCCAGGAGGACGCGGTCTTCGCGGCCGCCGCGCGCGACGGCTTCACCTGGAGCGTCCACCGCCCGCACACGATCATCGGCAAGGCGGTGGGCAACGCCATGAACATGGGCACGACGCTCGCCTGCTACGCCACCCTGTGCCGGGAGCTGGGGCGGCCGTTCGTGTTCCCGGGCTCGGCCGTACAGTGGAACGGGCTCACCGACATGACCGACGCGCGGTTGCTCGCCCGCCAGCTGCTCTGGGCCTCCACGGAGCCGAAGGCGGCGAACGAAGCCTTCAACGTCGTCAACGGCGACGTCTTCCGCTGGAGCTGGATGTGGGGCCGGATCGCCGACTGGTTCGGGATCGAGGCGGTGCCCTTCGACGGCACGCACCGGCCGCTCGAGCCCCGGATGGCGCAGGACGGGCCGGCCTGGGCGGAGATCGCCGCGCGGCATGGGCTCGCCGAGCCGAACCTCGAGAAGCTGGCCTCCCCCTGGCACACGGATGCCGATCTCGGCCGGCCGATCGAGGTCGTCACCGACATGAGCAAGAGCCGGCGCCTCGGCTTCACGGCCTACCAGCCCACGGACGACGCGTTCTTCGACCTGTTCGGCCGGCTCCGGGCGGACCGGCTGATCCCCTGAGGCCGGGGCTGTCCGGTCAGCGCGCGTCGCGCTGCGAAGAAAGCACGCGCACCAAGCCCTCTCCCCTGCGGGGGGAGGGAACCCGCCCCCGGCCCCGGCCTGCCGACCTCAGGCGGCCTTGCGCTCGGTCCCGCACCACTCGGCCACGAACAGCGCCATGGCGGTGGTGCAGCGTTGCACGGAGGCCAGGCTCACCCGCTCGTCGAAGCCGTGGATGTTCTGGGCGGTCGGGCCGTAGCAGAGCGCCGGGACCCGGTCGTAGAGGGCGTGCACGCGGGTATCGAGGTAGGAGGGTGACGTGAAGCTCTGCAGCGGCGAACCGATCGCCCGCGCGTGGGCGCGGCCGAGCACGGCCTCGGCCTCGGAGCCCGCCTCCAGCACGTAGCCCTCGACGAAGAAGCCGTTGAAGACCACGCGCGGCGGATTGTTGGCCAGGAACGGGTCGCTACGGGCGAAGCGCGACACCGCCGCCTCGATCTCGGCGGCGGCCTGGGCGGCGGTCACGCCCGGATAGAGCGCGATGCGGCATTGGATCCGGCACCAGGCCGGGACCGAGGAGGCCCAGTCGCCGCCCTCGATCTTGCCGATATTGAGATTGATCGGGTGGTCCTCGTTCTCGAAATGTGGGTGCGCGCTCGTCTCGGCGTTCCAGCGGGCCTCGACCTCCCGGAGCGCGCCGATCACCCGGTAGGTGGCGTCGATGGCGTTGGCGCCCGCCCCCATCTCGCGGACGTGGACCGGCACGCCCCGGACCTCCACGGCGAACCAGAGCACGCCGGTATTGGCGCGCACGAGCTTCTCGTCCTCGGGCTCGGGGATCAGCACGGCGTCGGCCCGGTAGCCGCGCAGATGGGTCATCAGCGCGCCGTTGCCGGTCGATTCCTCCTCGACCACCGACTGCACCGTCACGGAGGCCGCCGGCTGCAGGCCGAGGCGGGCCAGGGCGTCGAGGGCGAACAGGTTCGCGGCGTGTCCCGCCTTCATGTCGCCGGCCCCGCGGCCGTATAGCCAGTCGCCCTCGACTACCGGGTCGAAGGGCCGATGGGTCCAGAGATCGAGCGGGCCGGTCGGCACCACGTCGACATGCGCCTGCAGGATCAGCGAGTGCCCGGTCTCGGTGTTCGGGCGGTGGTGGCAGACGACGATCGGCGCGTCCGAATGGAGGGCGTCATCGATCTTGGAGCCCCCCGGATGCGCCGCGATGGCGGGGCGGTCCATGGCGAAGCGCTCGGTCGCGTAGCCCCGGGCGCGGAATTGCGCGAAGACGTAATCCTGGCAGGCATGCTCCGCGCCCCGCAGGGAGGCGAACCGGACCAGAGCCTGCGTGTGGGCGACCTGATCGGCAAAGCCCTCCGCCACGGACGCTTCGATCTCGGCGGCGAGGGTGGGGTCGAGGGCCATGGGAACTCCGAACCGTCTGTGGCCGAAGGAGGCCCCCGGGCTCGGGCCACTGTCAACCGGCGGTCGGTGAGGCATGGTCCGTGCCGTCAGGCCGGGAAGGCCGCGCGGATCTGCTCGGCAAACCGCATGAACGCCGCGCTCGGCTGGCTGTCCCTGCGGTGGACCAGCAGGGTCTGGGCATGTCCGTCGCCATCCGGAAGCGGATGGACCGATACGCGCCCGGCGCGGCGGGCGGGCTCCGCGACGACGCGCGGGATCAACGTCACGCCCAATCCGGCGGCCACGCAGCCGAGGATGCCGTCGAGGGTCCCGAATTCCATGCGGCGGACATGCACGAGGCCCTGCCGGGCCAGAAAGTCCTCCAGGCGCCTCCGGTACGTGCAGCCGGCCCGGAACACGAGCACCTTCGCCTCCCGCGCGCGGCCCAACCGGTCGAGCAGCGCCGCCGGGTCGCCGACGGCCGGATGCGCCACCAGCACCAGGTCCTCCGTGAGCACCGGGATCGCGACGAGGTCGGCCTGCATGACCGGGCCGGCGACGAAAGCCCCTTCGAGGACCCTGTCGAGAACCCGGGCGATCAGCTGCTCCGTCGGGCCGGTCTCCAGCTCGATGTCCACCTCCGGGTGGCGGGCGGCGAAGGCGGCGAGCGGACCGGGCAGGCGCAGGGCCGCGGTCGTCTCCATGGCGCCGATCCGCAGCGGTCCGCGCGGCTCGCCCTCGGAGAGCAGCGCATGCCGCGCCTCCGACAGCAGCCGCCCGACCTGGATCGCGTAGGGCAGGAGCCGCTCTCCGGCCCGGGTCAGCGTCACCCCACGGCTGCCGCGGTGGAAGAGCGGCACCTGCAGGGCCTGCTCCAGCGCCCGGATCCGCCCGGTGACGTTCGACTGCACGGTGTTGAGCCGGGCCGCCGCGCGCCCGATGCCGCCGGTCTCGGCGACGGCGGCGAAGAACATCAGGTCGGTGCTGTTCATGCCATCTGCTTTCGCGATGACATCCTTCTGAAGGAATCATTTTTTCTGCGTCAAGCGGGTCGATAAGCCTGAGATCCCGTCGGCGGCGCCGCGTGCGCGACCGAGGGTCGAGCCGGATGCGAAGCGGGGAGGGACCATGGCTCTGAGGACACGACTCACCGAGGCCTTCGGGCTGCGCCATCCGGTCGTGCTGGCCCCCATGGACCCGGCATCGGGCGGGGCCCTGGCTGCGGCCGTGAGCGCGGCCGGCGGACTCGGGCTGATCGGCGGCGGCTACGGCGATCACGACCGGCTCCAGCGGGAGTTCGCCGCCGCCGGCAACCAACGGGTCGGCTGCGGCTTCATCACGTGGTCCATGGCCCGGGACCCGTCGCTCCTCGACGCGGCGCTCGCCCGCGCCCCCGCCGCCCTGATGCTCTCCTTCGCCGATCCCGCCCCCTTCGCCGCGCGGATCCGGGCGGCCGGCGTGCCCCTGATCTGCCAGGTTCACACCCTCGCGCATGCCCGGCGCGCCCTGGAGGTCGGTGCGGCCGTCGTGGTCGCCCAGGGGACGGAGGCTGGCGGCCACGGGCTCGCCGCGCGCGGGACGATGGCCTTCGTGCCCGTCGTCGCCGATCTGATCGCCCGGGAGCACCCGGAGACCCTGCTGCTGGCGGCGGGCGGCATCGCCGATGGCCGCGGTCTCGCCGCGGCCCTGGCCCTCGGGGCCGACGGGGTGCTCCTGGGCACGCGGTTCTGGGCGACCCGGGAGGCCCTGATCCACCCGGCCGCGAAGCAGCGGGTGCTCGCCGCGACCGGCGACGACACGGTGCGCACGCGGGTCTACGACATCGCCCGGCAGCGGCCCTGGCCGGCATCCTATACCGGCCGGCTCCTGCGCAACGCCTTCATCGACACCTGGCACGGCCGCGAGGACGCGCTTCACGCGGCCGCCGCCGAGCGGCGACGGGACGTGGAGGAGGCCGACGCGGCGGGCGATTACGATGTCGCCAACGTCACGGTCGGGGAGGCCGTCGGGCTGATCGAGGATCTGCCCGGGGCCGGCGACGTGGTGCGGCGGATCGCCGACGAGGCGGAGGCCGCGATCCGCCGCAGCGCCGGCCTCATGGCGGCGCCGTGACGGCCTCGGCAAAGCGTGACTACGCAGGGCCGGAGCCGGCCGGAACCTCGGCGTTGCCAACGGCTTAGCGTGACGGCAAACCGCCGCGGTTGTTCACGCCGGAGTCGTCCATGCGTATCGGTCTGATCTCGGTCCTGTCCGGCCTGCTCCTGTGGAGCGCGACCCCAGGCGCAGCCCGTGCGGATGTGGTCGTGAACGTCGACAAGACCACCCAGCGCATGGAGGTCTCGGTCAACGGCCAGCCGCGTTATTCCTGGCCCGTTTCCACCGGCGTCGCGAGCTACGACACCCCGTCCGGCTCCTACCGGCCCTTCCGGATGGAGCGGACGCATTTCTCGAAGGAGTGGGACGACGCCCCCATGCCCTTCGCGATGTTCTTCACCACCCAGGGCCACGCCATTCACGGCACCAACCATGTCCGCAGCCTCGGGCGTGCGGCCTCGCATGGCTGCGTGCGCCTGTCGGTGCGCAACGCCGCGACCCTGTTCAACCTCGTCAAGGCCGAGGGCGTGGGCCGGACGCGGGTCGTGATCGAGGGCGCGGACGTCCCGATGGCGGATCGGGGCCAGCGGGGGACGCGCGTCGCCCGCCGCCGCAACCCCTATCAGCCGGACGATCTGCTGGCGGACAACGATCAGATGGGCCGCCGGTCCCTGCCGGCGTATTATCGTCCCGCCGGGTCCGGCTACGCGCCGGCAACCGTCTACGGATACCCGGCCGAGACCGACGGGATGGACGGCTGGTAGCCCGGCCTCGGACGGCATCGTCCAGGCACGATCGTCATGCGCGGCCGCCGCGACCCATTGCCGAGAGCGTGATGCCGGCCTAGCTCCTGCGCGGCCATCAGAGCCCCTCGCGGCCGATGCTGCGATTTCAGACGGACGGAGACACCCCCAAGATGCCCTTCGCTTTCTGCCGCTCCCTCCCCTTTGCCGCCCTGGCGCTCGCGGCGGCCACCGTGCCGGGTTACGCCCTCGAGGTGACGCGCTCGGCCGACATCGCCGCGCCCCCGGCCAAGGTCTGGCAGACCATCGGCGAGTTCTGCGGCATCGGCGACTGGCATCCCGCCATCGAGAAGTGCGTCCTGTCCGATAAGGACGGCATGAAGGTCCGCACCCTCAGCCTGAAGGGCGGCGGCACCATCAAGGAGGAGCAGGTCTCCCGGGACGACAAGGTGATGAGCTACACCTACACGATCCTGGAGAGCCCGCTGCCGGTCTCGGACTACAAGTCCACGCTCTCGGTCGCCCCCGCGGAATCCGGCTCCAAGGTGACCTGGACCGGGACCTTCAACGCCAAGGGCGCGCCGGACACGGTCGCCAAGGACGCGATCCAGGGCATCTACGATTCCGGCCTGAAGGCGATCTCCGAGAAAGCGAAGTAGGCTCCGTCACGATTCAGAGCGCGCTGCCGGACCCGGTCGTCGGCAGCGCGCGCCAACCTCTTCTGAAGACAGCCTGTTTCGCGGTCTCGACCCTGACCGTCCGCCCGCCGCGCCCGATCGGCCTGCGGCCGAGGCGATTGACCCACTGCCAAGCTCGGCTCACAACCCCGGCGGCGCAGCCCGTGCGCCCCAACAGGATGACAGCCGTGCCCGCGTCCCGTCGATCGATGCGTCTCAGCCTCGCCGCCCTCGCCGTCGCGGCGTTGGGCGCCTGTCAGCAGCGCGCTGCGCCCGCGGTCTCCGAGCCCTCGCCCGTCATTCCGGCCCCGATCGTCCTGCCGACGGGCAGCGGCTGCGGCCCTGAGATCGCCCGGACCAAGGCGATCGTCGACAGCGACGTGGCCACCGGCAATCTCAACAAGCCCGTGGGCGACCGCTTCGGCGCCGACCTCGCCCAAGCCGCGGCGGAATGCGCGGCCGGCAAGTCCGGCGAAGCCCTGCACCTGCTCGCCGCCGCCAAGAGCCGGTATGGCTATCGCTGAGCGGACGCGGCCGGTCCGACCCGCTCGCGCAGGATCGGCCGCATCCCCTTGACGGGCTGAGCTTTGCGGCATCCCGAGCGGTTCCGACCCGCCCCCATCCGGAAGCGGCGTAGCGTTGCCGAGCCTGCACGAAGGGCCGTCCAGCCGGCCACGCCGCTTTCTGCAGGCCGCCGTCGCGGCCGTGGATGCGGGTGTGTTCGCACGGGGGTGCGGTCCGGAACGTAAACCGCGCCGGCGCGGATGCCAGAGTCCGGCTAGATCACGAAGAGCAGGTTCAGTCCGGCCCGCCGAAACCCTTCCTCGGCGATCTTCAGATCGAGCCCATAGGACGCGATGTCGTCCGCGACTGGGTCGAGGGTCGGCGCCCGGTGCTGGTGCAGGTGCTTGATGTAGCTGTGGCAGGTCGTGCAGGTCTCGACCTGGACGTCCTTCGAGACCTCGTCGAGGCCGTAATAGCTGACGCCCTCGCCGTCGCCGCAGGCGGTGCAGCGGATCCGGACGTGATTCCAATACGTGCCGCAGAGCGAGCAGCTTAGGTAACGCGCCTTGTCGGCCGGGGTCCAGGCGACGATGACGCTCGCCACAGGCGCGCCGCCGCAGCAGGGGCAGACCCCGTCGGCCACGGGCTTCAGGGTCTTCGTGTCGAGCCGCGCAGCCTGCTCGGCAAGACGGACCTGCAGGGCCGCCGAGACGAACACGCATTCGGCGATCCGGTCCACCGGCAGCGCCCCCTCGAAGACCTGGAGGGCCAGATCGAGGCGATCCTCCCGGGACGCCGCGCGCAGGCTCTCGCGCGCCGCGACCGAGGCCTCAGGCACCGTCGTGAGGTCGAGTTCGGCGAGCAGCGCCAGGAGCCCGTCGTCGAACCCCTGGTCCGCCTCGAGGCTATGCCGCGACAGGGGCGGCATGCCGTGCTCGCTCCGCAGCGCCAGATCGGAGGCCTCTGGAAGCGATGCCGGCGGCCCCTTCGCCTGGATCACGGCCTGAGCCCGGGCGACCTCGGCGACGAACCGGAGATAGGCCTCCATCGGATGCCCGGGGGCCGCCTCGAGAAGGCGCGCGGACCGGTCGGCGAACAGCCGTGCGGGATCGGGCAGGCGGACGAAGGGCACCGACCCGGAGATCCCGATCTTGTCGGGATCGGGCTTCAGCTCGCTGAAATCCCGGCGGCGGGGGCTCGTCGCGGGTGCTGCGGTCGGCGTCTCGTCCGCGGCCGGACCCGCGGATTTCCGCTTGAAGAAACGGGCCAAGGCTCAGGATCCGCGCTTGTCCACCGAACCCCGGCGGCCCGTGCCGCCGGCCATCTGACGGAACCACTTGCGGTGATGGCGGTAGGCCCAGCCGCCCGTGACCGTGCCGCGGACCATCGCCCGGCCGGTGCCGCGGACCCAGATGCCGGCGTAGATGTGCACCACGATGATCGCGATGGCGATCACCGCGGCGAGGGAGTGGGCCAGGAGCGCCCAGCGCTGGGTCTCGATGGAGGTGAGGCCGCCGAAATAGGTGTTCCAGATCACGAGCCCGGTGACGAACATCACGCCGATCAGCGCGGTCTGCCCCCAGAACACGCCCTTCTGTCCGGCATTGTACTTGCCGAGCTCCGGGAGCCGGTCCTCACGGTTGGTGACCACGTCGCCGATATGCTTCGTCCACTCGACATCGTCCTTGTTGGGGATGTTGAGCTTCCAGAAGCGCACGAACAGGAAGAAGAAGCTGACCGCCAGCGCCACGCCGAACCAGGGATGGATCGCCCGGGTCGCCTGCCCGCCGCCGAACAGGCCGGTGAGCGAGAACAGGTAGGGCGTGAACATCGCCAGGCCCGACAGGGTCAGCAGCGTGAACAGGATCGCGGTGATCCAGTGGTTCACGCGCTGCACGCCGGTGTAGCGCGGGACGTACAGCACCTCCGTCGCCTCGGACTTGGCGTGGTGCAGGGGGCGGGGATCGCCGTCCCGGATGTCGCGGTGGATCGTCATCGACCTTCACTCGCCTGATGCGGCGCCGGCCCCGCATCGCGGCGGAGGGGGCTCTCTGAAACTCAAGATAGGGGCTGTCGGCCCCGCCGTCTTCGATTCCCCGATCCCTGCGTCGTCGGAGGGGACCGCGGATCTCCTCGCCCCTTCGGGAGAGGGCGTCCGTCGCGTTGCCCGGGCCGCAGAGCGACCCGGGCTTGGTCTCAGTGCGGCCGGGCCTCGTCGCCGCCGGTCTCCCGGCGCTTGGCCTCGTCGTATTCGACCGCCTCTTCCTCCTCTTCGGGCACGACCTCGTTGGGGCCGGCCGTCACGTAGTGGAAGAAGCCCGCCACCGCGGCGAAGCCCATGGCGGCGAGACCGAACACCTTGGCTCCGCCCTTCCAGAAGGCGACGAGCGGCGAGATCTTCGGGTCGTTCGGCAGACCGGCGTAGAGGCTCGGCTGGTCGGCGTGGTGCAGCACGTACATGACGTGCGTGCCGCCGACGCCGGCCGGGTCGTAGAGGCCGGCATGCGCGAAGCCGCGCGACTTCAGATCCTCGACGCGGTCATGCGCCTGGTCGATCATGGCCTGCTTGGTGCCGAACATGATCGAGCCGGTCGGGCAGGCCTTGGCGCAGGCCGGAGCCTGACCCACCGCCACCCGGTCCGAGCACAGGGTGCACTTGTACGCCTTGTGGTCGGTCTGGCTGATGCGCGGGATGTTGAAGGGGCAACCCTTCACGCAATAGCCGCAGCCGATGCAGTTCTCCTCGATGAAGTCGACGATGCCGTTGGAGTACTGCACGATGGCGCCGGGGGACGGGCAGGCCTTCAGGCAGCCCGGCTCGGTGCAGTGCATGCAGCCGTCCTTGCGGATCAGCCATTCGAGGTTCTGGGTCTCGGGGTTCTCGTACTCGGTGAACCGCATCAGGGTCCACGACTTCGGGGTGAGGTCGTGGGGATTCTGATACGTGCCCGTGTTGACGCCGATATCGTCGCGGAGGTCGTTCCACTCCTCGCAGGCCGATTGGCAGGCCTTGCAGCCGATGCACTTCGACACGTCGATGAGCTTGGCGACCTCCACCTGGCGGCGGATCTCCGGCGGCGTCTCCGTGGAGGCGGAACGCTGGCGGATGTCGAGGGAGCTGTAGTCAGCCATGATTCAGCTCCCCTTACGCGACGGCATCGGACGGAGGCGTGGTCGGCTCGATATTCACGAGCCAAGCCTTGAACTCCGGCGTCTCGGTGTTCGCGTCGCCCACGACCGGCGTGAGCGAGTTCGGGTGCCATCCTTTCTTGGTGTGGCCCATGAAGCCCCAGTGCTGCGGGATGCCGACGACATGGACCGGCTTGCCGTCGCAGATCAGCGGCTTGATGCGCTTCGTCACCACGGCCTTCGCCTTCAGGGAGCCGCGCTTCGACCAGACGCGGACCCAGCCGCCCTTGGCGATGCCCTTCTCCTTGGCGAGTTCCTCCGAGATCTCCACGAAGGCCTCCGGCTGGAGGATCGCGTTGATCCGGGCGTGCTTGGTCCAGCCGTGGAAGTGCTCGGTCAGGCGGTAGCTCGTCGCCGCGTAGGGGAAGTCCTTCGCATCGCCGAGATCGGCCAGGTCGTCCTTGAAGATGCGGGCCGCGGGCGCGCCCTTGATCTTCGGGAAGGCGACGTTCTGCACCGGGGACTCGAAGGGCTCGTAGTGCGTCGGGAACGGCCCGTCGCGCATGAGTCCGCGGGTCCACAGGCGGGCGACGCCCTCCTGGTTGAGGATGAACGGACCGACGCCCTTATCGGGGGCGACGGTGACGCCGTAATCCGGCACGTCGAAGCCGATCCACTGCTTGCCGTTCCACTCGATGAGCTTCTTCTTCTCCGACCACGGACGACCCTCGGGGTCGCACGAGGCGCGGTTGTAGAGCACGCGCCGGTTGGCCGGCCACGCGAAGGCCCAGTTGGGCGCGATGCCGCGATCGCCGGGATCGGTGTTGTCCCGGCGGGCCATCATGTTGCCCTTCTCGGTGTAGCAGCCCGAGTAGATCCAGCAGCCGCAGGCCGTGGTGCCGTCGTCCTTGAGCTGGGCGAAGCCGTCGACCTGCTTGCCCGCCGGGATGACGGTCCCGTTGAGATCCGGCGTCGGCGCGAGCGTGTAGCCGTTGAGCTCGCGGGCGAGCTCCGTGGGCGTCGGCGACTCGGCGATCGCGTAGTCCCACTTCAGATTGACGATCGGGTCGGAGAAGGCCCCGCCGTCCTTCTTGTAGGCTCCGCGGATGCGCAGGAAGATTTCCGACATGATTTCGATGTCGGAGCGGCACTCACCCGGCGCGTCCTGGGCCTGCCAGTGCCATTGCAGCCACCGGCTGGAGTTCGACAGCGAGCCTTCCTCCTCCACGAACAGGGTGGTCGGCAGTTCGAACACCTCGGTCTGGATCTTGGTCGGATCGACGTCGTTGTACTCGCCGTGGTTCTCCCAGAACCGCGCCGTCTCGGTCTTGAGCGGATCCATCACCACCAAGAATTTCATCTTGGAGAAGGCTTCCGTCATCTTGGCGCGGTTCGGGAACGACAGCAGGGGGTTGAAGCCCTGGATGACGTAGCCGGTCATCTTGCCCTGCTTGGCGAGCTCGAACCCACGCAGCACGTCGTAGGTCGGCACGTCGAGCTTGGGCAGGTAGTCGTAGGCCCAGTCGTTCTCTTTCTGGGCCTTGTCGCCCCACATCGCCTTCTGGAACGAGACGAAGAACTTGTTGTAGTTCTGCCAGTAGCTCGTCTGCCCCGGGCGCAGCGGCTTGAACTGCCGCTTGGCGATGTAGCTCCCGTAGTCGGGCTCCTTCTCCACGGGGATGTTCAGATAGCCGGGGATGAGATTGCTCATCAGCCCGATATCGGTCAGCCCCTGGATGTTGGAGTGGCCGCGCAGGGCGTTCATGCCACCGCCCAGCATGCCGATGTTGCCCAGCAGCGTCTGCACGATGCACATCGAGCGGATGTTCTGCGAGCCCTTGGAATGGTGCGTCCAGCCGAGCGCGTAGAGCGACGTCATCACCCGGTCGGGCGCGGCCGTCGTGGCGATCAGCTCGCAGACCTTGAGGAAGGTCTCCTTGGGCGAGCCGCAGATCTTCTCCACCATCTCGGGCGTGTAGAGCGCCACGTGCTTCTTCAGCAGCTGCATGACGCAGCGCGGGTGCTGCAGCGTCTCGTCGACCACAGCGTAGCCGTCGGGACCGATCTCGTAGTCCCAGGTGGTCTTGTCGTAGTCGCGCTTGTCCGCGTCGTAGCCCGCGAACAGACCCTCGCTGAAGTCGTAGCCCTCGCGGACCACGTACCCGGCGTTGGTGTAGGCGGAGACGTAGCGGTGCTGCAGCTTGTCGTTGTCGAGCAGGTACTTGGCCACGCCCGACAGGAACGCGATGTCGGTCCCCTGCCGGATCGGGCAGTAGAGATCGGCCACCGACGCCGTGCGGGTGAAGCGCGGATCGACGACGATCAGCTTGGCGTTGTTATGGGCCTTCGCCTCGACGACCCACTTGAAGCCGCAGGGGTGAGCCTCGGCGGCATTGCCGCCCATCACGGTGATCACGTCCGCGTGCTTGATGTCCATCCAGAGGTTGGTCATCGCACCGCGTCCGAAGGAGGGCGCCAAACTGGCGACCGACGGACCGTGTCAAACCCTGGCCTGATTGTCGAAGACCAGGGCCCCCATGCTTCGGACGGTCTTGTAGGTCAGCCACGCCGTCTCGTTGGTCGTGGCCGAGGCCGCCAGGAATCCGGTCGTGGTCCAGCGGTTGACCGTGAGATCGCCGTTCTTGGCCACGAAGTTCTTGTCGCGGTCCTCCTTCATGAGCTTCGCGATCCGGTCGAGGGCGAAGTCCCAGGAGACGCGCTTGAACTCCGAGGAGCCCGGGGCGCGATGAAGCGGGTACTTGGTCCGGGTCTCGGCGTGCACGAAGTCGAGGAGCGCCGAGCCCTTGGGGCAGAGCGTGCCGCGGTTGATCGGATGATCGGGGTCACCCTCGATGTGCATCACCGAGGAGCGCGCGTTCTTCGAGCGATCGCCCAGGCTGTACAGGATGACGCCACACGCGACCGAGCAATACGGGCACGTGTTGCGGGTCTCGCGCATCTGCGCGAGCTTGAAGGGCCGCACCGCGGCGGCCATAGCGGGCTCGAGTCCCCCGAACCCGAGGGCACCCAGCGAGCCGCCCGCGAGGCCGGCGCCGGCCCCCTTGAGCAGGCCACGCCTTGAGACCTGGACAGTCATCTCCGCCTCACAGAAAAGCGATCTGGTATAATTCCAGGGTGTCCCAAAAAAGCCCGCGCGAGGCAAGTGCGGTTGCGTGACACAGCAAGTCCCTGTGTCTCGGACGAAGCACCACGTTCGTCCGAGCCGGTATCATCCTGCCGAGAAACGATTTCTTTACTTGCTGGGGATCGCCGGATTCATCCCCGAGGGGCTCGCCGTGCGGTGCTCCAGGGGAGCCTGCGGCTCCGTGGCGGACGAGCCGCCGGGATTGGCCTGCGGAACCGGGCGGTTGGCGTTTTCCTTGGTCGATTGGCCGCCCGGGTCGGGCGCATCCTTGGCGGCCGATTGCTCGCGGGGAACCGGCGCCTGGCTCCAGCCGTCCTGGGCGCTGCGGGATTTGTCGCCCATCGCGTCGACACCCTTGATCTCGCCCGGCTTGGTCTGCGCGAGGCACGGGGTGCCGACCGTCACCGCCCCGAGGAGCACCAGCATCATCAGGGGAATCGAGCGAGGCAAGGGACGTCTCCGGGGAACGGGCAGGGGGATGCGCGGGCAACGTGCCCTGCACCGCCCCAGTTCCGGCCTGCGACACCGCCCCTCCGAGAGGCCGCCGGATCGGACGACCCGTCGATGCGCCGGCGTCGGTGACGGCTCCTTAACCACGCCCTGCAACGCTGCGTGCTGGCAGGTGCGAGGATCGCCCCATCATGTCGAAGCCGCATCCGGAGCGCGCCTCCGAACTCGAACAGATTCCAGACGCAGCGCCGCTCCCCCCCGGCGTCCGCCGCCATCTCGGCCAGACGCTGCGCACGCTCTATACCGAGACGCTCTCGGCCCCCGTCGACGAGCGCCTCAAGGCCCTGATCGCCCAGCTCAGCAAGCCGAAGCGCTGACGCGGCCCGCCACCGGCGCGATCGCCGGATATCCGGATGGGGCAGGGCGGTAAAATCGCGCCGCACCGCCCGCGCCTCACGCCTCCCGGGCCGAGGCCCACTCAAGTGCGCCAGCGCACATAAGATTGTTCGTTCTGAGAAACCCGATCCGGCATTGCGATTCTTCTCCTGTCGCGGAGATCCGGAGAAGATCCATGCGTTCTGGCGGCCTACTGCGCTGATCCGCCTTGCATTCCGGCCGACGACGCCGTTCCTGAGCGAGCGATGCCATCCCGCGTGTCCGCGTCCGAGGCTTGACTTCGTTCGGTAAAAAGAACGATTTCCGGCCTCTGGGGATGCAGGTCCCCTGGATCGCAATCGCGCATGGCGGGGGATCGGACGTGATGAAGAACGCTGCAGGTCGCGGCCGGATGGCCCGGGCGATCGGGTTCTCCCTGCTGGCGGGTGCCGGCCTGTGGGCCTGCGTGCTGCCGGCCGCGGCCGAGACCGCGCTCCTCAACGTCTCGTACGATCCGACCCGCGAGCTCTATCGGGAGATCAACGCCGCCTTCGCGGAGGAGTGGAAGGCGAAGACCGGCGAAGCGATCACGATACGGGCCTCGCATGGCGGGTCGGGGGCGCAGGCGCGCACGGTGATCGACGGCGTCGACGCCGACGTGGTCACCCTCGGCATCCCGTCCGACATCGACGCGATCGCCAAGCTCACGCACAAGATCCCGGAAGATTGGCGCAGCAAGCTGCCCAACACCGCCACGCCCTACACCTCGACGGTGGTGTTCCTCGTCCGCAAGGGCAACCCGAAGGGCATCAAGGACTGGGCCGACCTGATCAAGCCCGACGTCAAGGTGATCACCCCGAACCCGAAGACGTCCGCCGGCGGGCGCTGGAACTTCCTCGCCGCCTGGGGCTACGCCTACGGGACCGACAAGGACGCCGCCAAGGCCGACGCCTTCGTCGGGCAGGTCTACAAGAACGTCCCGGTGCTCGACACCGGCGCCCGCGGCTCGACGGTGACCTTCGCCCAGCGCGGGCTCGGCGACGTGCTCCCCACCTGGGAGAACGAGGCCTACCTCGTGCTCCAGGAATTCGGGGCCGACAAGTTCGACATCGTCTCGCCGCCGAGCTCGATCTACGCCGAGCCGCCGGTGGCCCTCGTGGCGGTCAACGCCGAGCGGAAGGGCACCACCAAGGCCGCGCAGGCCTATCTCGACTTCCTCTACACCGACCGCGCCCAGGCGATCTTCGCCAAGCACCATTACCGGCCGATCCGCCGGGAGGCGGCCGCCCAGGCCGACCTCGCACAGCTGCCCGACATCAAGCTGTTCAAGATCGAGGATCTCCAGGGCTCCTGGGACGAGATCCAGAAGCGGAACTTCGATGCCGGAGGTCTGTTCGATCGGCTGAGCCGGGCCGGCCGCTGAAGGGCGCATCATGGTCGAGACGCACCGCCCCCGATGGACATTCCGTCGGCCGAGCGTGATCCCGGGCTTCGGGATCAGCTTCGGCTACACCCTGACCTGCCTTGGGCTGATCGTGCTCCTGCCGCTCGCCGGGCTGGTGGTGAAGGCGTCGGGGCTGGGCCTGTCCGGTATCTGGGACGTCGCCACCGACCCGCGGGTGGCGAGCGCCCTGCGGATCAGCTTCGGCGTCTCGGCGCTCGCGGCCCTCGTGGCCTCGACCTTCGGCTTCCTCGTGGCCTGGGTTCTGACCCGCTACCGCTTCCCCGGCCGCAAGCTGGTCGACGCGGCGGTCGACCTGCCCTTCGCGCTGCCGACCGCGGTCGCCGGTATCGCGCTCGCCTCGCTCTACGCGCCGGACGGGCTGCTCGGCGCGCCCCTCGCACGCCTCGGCATCCAGGCGGCCTACACGCCGTTGGGCATCTTCATCGCCATGGTGTTCATCGGCCTGCCCTTCGCCGTGCGGACCGTCCAGCCGCTGATCGCCGAAATCGACAAGGAGATCGAAGAGGCCTCCGCGACCCTCGGGGCGACGCGGTTCGCCACCCTGACCAGGGTCGTGCTGCCGCCGCTGATTCCGGCCGTGCTCACCGGCTTCGCCCTGGCCTTCGCCCGGGGCGTCGGCGAGTACGGCTCGATCATCTTCATCGCCGGCAACCTGCCCTACGTGTCGGAAATCGCGCCGCTGCTGATCGTCATCAAGCTCTCCGAGTTCGATTACGGGGGCGCGGCGGCCATCGCCACGATCATGCTCGGCATCTCGTTCCTGACGCTGCTGGCCATCAACCTGATCCAGGCCTGGTCACGGAGGCGGTTCGGCTATGTCTGAGATCTTCTCGCCCGCCTTCGTGCCGGCCACCAAGCAGGGTCCGGTCGCCTCCGAGGGAGCCGCGACCCGCACGGTCCTGATCGGGATCGCGGTTGCGTTCCTGGCGCTGTTCCTTGTTCTGCCGCTGTTCGCGGTCTTCATCCAGGCCTTCTCGAAGGGGCTCGGAGCCTTCCTGGACGCGTTCCGCGAGCCCGACGCCTGGAGCGCGATCCGCCTGACGCTCACGGTGGCGGCGATCGCGGTGCCGTTCAACGTGGTGTTCGGGCTGGCGGCCTCCTGGGCGATCGCCAAGTTCGAGTTCCCCGGCAAATCGCTGCTGATCACCCTGATCGACCTGCCGTTCTCGGTCTCGCCAGTGGTCTCGGGGATGATCTACGTGCTGCTGTTCGGCTCGCAGGGCCTGTTCGGCTCCTGGCTGATCGATCACGGCATCCAGATCCTGTTCGCGCTGCCGGGGATCGTGCTCGCCACAGTGTTCGTGACCTTCCCGTTCGTCGCCCGCGAGCTGATCCCGCTGATGCAGGAGCAGGGCACCGCCGAGGAAGAGGCGGCGCTGACGCTCGGCGCCTCGGGCCTGCACGCGTTCCGCACGGTGACGCTGCCCAATATCCGCTGGGGCCTGCTCTACAGCGTGCTCCTCTGCAATGCCCGGGCGATGGGCGAATTCGGCGCGGTGTCGGTGGTGTCGGGCCACATCCGCGGCCTGACCAACACCATCCCACTCCACGTGGAGATCCTCTATAATGAGTACAACTTCGTCGCCGCATTCGCCGTCGCTTCGCTCCTCGCCGTCCTTGCCCTCATCACCCTCGTCCTCAAATCCGTCCTCGAATGGCGCTTCGCGGGGGAGCTCGCGGGCGGCCGGTCTCACTGACCGGCCCTCCACGGCCATCCGGGTCGAGAACGTCTCGAAGACCTTCGACACGGCCGCGGTGCTGCACGACCTCTCCCTCGACGTGCGGGCGGGCGAGCTGATCGGATTGCTGGGCCCCTCGGGCTCGGGCAAGACGACGCTGCTGCGGATCATCGCCGGCCTCGACGCGCCGGACAGAGGACGCATCCTGTTCGGGGACGACGACGCGACCGGGCTCGCCGTGCAGGAGCGCGCGGTGGGCTTCGTGTTCCAGCACTACGCCCTGTTCAAGCACATGAGCGTGGCCGACAACATCGCCTACGGCCTGAACGCGCGCCGCCGGGCCGACCGGCCGGCCAAGGCCGAGATCAAGCGCCGGGTCGGCGACCTCCTCGACCTGATCCGGCTCTCGGGCTTCGGCGACCGCTACCCGTCGCAGCTCTCCGGCGGCCAGCGCCAGCGGGTGGCGCTCGCCCGGGCGCTCGCCGTCGAGCCGCGGGTCCTCCTGCTGGACGAGCCCTTCGGCGCCCTGGATGCCCAGGTCCGCAAGGACCTGCGCCGCTGGCTGCGCGAGATCCACGACCGCACCGGCCAGACCACGATCTTCGTCACACACGACCAGGACGAGGCCCTGGAGCTGTCGGACCGCGTGGCGGTGCTCGACCGCGGGCGGCTGGAGCAGGTGGGCACTCCCGACGAGGTGCAGGAGAACCCGGCCTCCGCCACCGTGATGAAGTTCCTCGGCGATTCCGTCGAGGTGGAGGCCATCGCCGAGGGCGGCCGGGTGCTGGTCCGGGGCCGGGAGACGCCGGTTGCGGCGCCGGCCGGGACCATCGGTCCGGTCAAGCTCTACGTCCGGCCCTGGCAGTTGCAGCTCGCCGAGCCCGAGGCCGCGCATCTCTCCGGCACCGTGCGCAGCTCGTACCGGACGCAAGGGCGTCAGCGGATCGAGGTGGTCGATGCCGAGGGGCGCGTGCTGGCCGTGGAGGATTTCGACGGGGTCCGCTACGCGGCTGGGCACCCGGTGGGCCTGCGGATCAACGGCGGCCACGTGTTCGGGTGACGCTCGCCAGCGGCAACGCAGCATCCTAGGCTCCCGACCATGACCGTACCGAGTCGCGAACCCGCACCCGATGTCCTGGCCGCCATCGGCCAGACACCGCTGATCCGCCTGCGCCGGGCCTCCGAGGCGACCGGCTGCGACATCTACGGCAAGGCCGAGTTCCTCAATCCCGGCCTGTCGGTGAAGGACCGCGCGGCGCTCTCCATCGTGCAGGACGCGGAGGCGAAGGGCCTGATCCGGCCGGGCGGCACCATCGTGGAGGGCACCGCCGGCAATACCGGCATCGGCCTCGCCCTGGTGGCTTCCGTGCGCGGCTATCGGACCCTGATCGTCATCCCGGTCACGCAGTCCGAGGAGAAGAAGCAGACCCTGCGGCTCGCGGGTGCCCGGCTGGTGGAAGTCCCGGCCGTGCCCTTCGCCAATCCGAACAATTACGTCCATGTCGCACGGCGGCTGGCCGAAAAGCTCGCCGCCACCGAGCCGGCGGGCGCCTTCTTCGCCGACCAGTTCGACAACGTCGCCAACCGGCAGGCCCATGTGGAGGGCACCGGCCCGGAAATCTGGGCGCAGACCGGCGGCCGGGTCGACGGCTTCGTCTGCGCGGCCGGGACCGGCGGCACGCTGGCCGGCACCGCGGAGGCTTTGCGCGCTCGCAACCCGCAGGTGCGGATCGCGCTGTCCGATCCGGAGGGTTCGGCCCTCTACGCGCATTACACGACCGGGACCCTGAAGGCCGAGGGCAGCTCGATCACCGAGGGGATCGGCCAGGGGCGCATCACCCGGAACCTCGAAGGCTTCACCCCCGATCACGCCTTCCGGATCCCGGACCGCGAAGCCCTCGACATCGTCTTCGGGCTGATGCGGGAGGAGGGGCTGTCGCTGGGCGGCTCGTCGGGCATCAACGTCGCCGGGGCGATCCGGCTGGCCCGGGAACTCGGGCCCGGCCACACCATCGTGACGATCCTGTGCGACGGGGCGGCCCGTTACGCCTCGAAGCTGTTCAACCCGGCCTTCCTCACCGAGCGCAATCTGCCGGTACCGGGCTGGCTCGACGCCCCGCAGGATCCCCTGCCGGACTGGCACGCCTGAGCCGCGGGACCGCATCCGGACTTTTCCGCATAAAAGCGTAGCTTGGCGTTGAACGGAACGGAATGTCGCAGCGTTTGAACGGTCACGCTCGCACCAGCGCGACCGTCCGGAGAACGCGACCGATGTCCCTCGTCACCATTCTGCTCATCATCCTGATCATCCTGGCCTTCGGCGGCGGCGGCTTCCTCGGCGGCGGTGCGTATCGCGGACCCGGCTTCGGCCTGGGCGGCATCCTCCTGATCGTGCTGATCGTCCTGCTGGCGACCGGGCGGCTGTAAGGCGGCCCTCTCCGCCTGGACGGACGCGCGCCGGCCTGCCGACGCTCCGTCCGCTCAGGCCAGCGGGCGGGCGCAGGTCCGTCAGCCGGCCGGCGGCCGTCCCGGCAGCGCGCCGGCTAGCGGCAGGTGATCGCCACCACCGCCGGCGCGGCCGCGGCCGGTCCGCTCTCCGGCCGCGGTGCGGCCGCGGGAAGACCTTGCGCGGCCAGGAAGGCGGCCACCGCCCGCGCCGGCACCAGCGGCAGGCGCGCGGGCGGGACCACCCCGGCGACGCGGCGCGGCGCCGAGGGATAGCGGGCCACGAGGCCGACGAGCCTGCCCGCGCGGTCGAGCACCGGCGCGCCGCCGGAGCCGGGCTGGAGCGCCGCGATCACATCGTCCCCGCGCGCCTCGCCGGGAGCGGCCAGGATCCCATCGGGACTCGGCGCGAGGGTGATCAGGTTGTCCTCGCCGGCGACGGACTCGGTCCGGATTGCGGGCCGGAACGGGGCGGGGGCGCCTTGTACCTCGAGAAGCGCGAGGCCGGCCGGATCGGTGGCGAGCACACGCGCCGGCGCCGACCCGATCTGGGGCTGTGCGCACCCATCCAGCACGGCGGCGGCGGTCAGCACGCGTCCTGGCGCCACCACGAGGCCAGCGCCCGTAGCCGGAGCGGACGACAGGCTCGCCGGCCTCAGGGGCGCGGGGGCCTGCGGCTGGGGCACCGGATTGCCGGCGGCGCGGGTGGTCCCCACTGGCGTCCCGGGGCTTGCCGGCATCTGCGCGGCGGGCGCTGCGGCGGGGTCCGGAAACGGCACGAAGGCATTCGCCACGGCGATGACGAGCCGGCCGACCTCCGGCGCGAGGGTGCGGTCGTAGCCGAACAGGAAGCCGCGGACTCCCTCCGGACCGGACGCATAGCGGATATAGGACAATCCCGGCCCGGTCTCGGCGGTGACCACCACGGTGTCCGGCCGCCGCAGCTTGTAGGTCACCTTGCGGCCGGGGAGCGGCGCGGTGGCCTTCTCGAAGAGGGAATCCAGGGTCTCGGTCCCGGGCGGGAAGGCGCGGGATTCCAGGGTCACGCGCCCGTCCTGGCTCTGCCAGCGGGTTCCGGAGGGGAGGGCGGTGCGCTTCGCCAGCAGGCGCTCCGGCACCCCCAACAGGGCGCCACTCCCGGAATCGACCGCGACGCGGAAGCGCGCCGCGTTCCGCGCGGCGGCACCGGCGGCCAGCAGCGCGGACCGGCCGTGGGGATCGAGGGCATCGGCTCCCCCGGTCCGGGCGCCGTAGGCGTTGAGCGCCTCGAAGGTCCGGCGCCCGAAGGCTCCCGACACCACGGCGTTGAAGTCGCCGGTCCAGACCAGGGCGTCCTGGACCGCCTTGCGGTCGGCCTCCGGCAGGGCCTCGAAGGTCGCCTTCGCCGCCTCGAAGGCGGGATCGGCGGGAGCCCCGGCAACCGGCGCCGGCCTCGGCGCGGTGCGGGCCGGGACCGGCCGGTCCTGAGCCTGAACCGGCCCAAGGCCGAGGGCGATCAGGATCGCGAGCGGTGTCACGCGCCGGGAGCGGCCGCGCGAGGCGCCCGGGAGCCGACACCGCGACGCATCACCCGAATCCATCGCCGCCCCCCGACCCCCGTCGTCGCGATCCTGGCAGAGGCCGCAGCGGCAGGCCAGACCAATCCGTCTCCGGCCACCGTGCGTCCGGGGCGACGATGCGCTAAAGGGCAGATGTCCGGTCCTGGGCGGCGGCCGGATTCCCGGATCGGTCGTCCGGCCATGCGATGCCGTCACGGTTCGACGCGGAGCCCGGCATGAGCGACACGAACACCACCTTCAAGAAGGCGCCCAAGCGCAAGGCCGCCAAGGGCAAGAGCATCAGCGTCTCTCCGGAGATGCGGCAGGCCTATGCCGACCTGATCCAGGAGCGCGCGGAGAAACAGGAAGTCTATGGCCGCCACCTGCCGCAGGATGAGACGCGCCGCCGGTAGCCGGAGGCCGGCCCAGGAATGCGGCGTCGCCGCGATTCGTCCGGGCGGGCGATAGCGGGGCGTCCGGTTCAGACGCCGGATCCAGGCCGCACCGGCAGCCGCCGACCGACCCGGTAAGGCCGTCCATTCAGCGCTTGCGCACGAATTCGGTGCGCAGGACCAAGCCCTTGATGGTGTCGTGGCGGCAATCGATCTCGTGCGGATCGTCCGTGAGCCGGATCGACCGGATGACCGTGCCCTGCTTGAGGGTCTGGTTCGCGCCCTTGACCTTCAGATCCTTGATCAGCGTGACCGAATCGCCGTCGGCGAGGGCGTTGCCGGCCGCGTCGCGGACCGCCGCCTTCTCGGGGGGCGCGGCCGCGGACCCGGGCGGGAGCCATTCGCCCGTCGCCGCGTCGTAGACGTAGGCCTCGTCGTCGTTCACAGCCGTACCCCGGGTTCGGATCGGGGCCGGGTCCTGTCAGGATCTCGTGGGCCCGTCATCCGCGCGCGTCCCGGCACACCGAACCGGTCGCCGAATCGGCGCGGGACGCCGCGAGCTTAGCCGATCGGGCCGGCCCCGCGCGAGAGCGGCGGGCCGGCCCGACGGAGTGCCTTACCGCTTCAGCGGGCCGGCCTCGATCACGTCCTCGACCGTGCGCAAGCCGGCGCGCGGGGAGTTGACGAGGCAGGCCATGTTGCCCGGCGGGTGCTGGTTCTTCCACATCTTGGTGTGGGCCTGGGGGATCTTGTCCCAGGGGAAGACCTCGCTCATGCACGGGTCGATCCGCTGGTCGAGCACGAACTGGTTCGCCGCCGAAGCCTGCTTGAGGTGGGCGAAGTGCGAGCCCTGGATGCGCTTCTGCCGCATCCAGACGTAGCGGGCGTCGAAGGTGATGTTGAAGCCGGTCGTGCCGGCGCAGAACACCACCATGCCGCCGCGCTTCACCACCAGCGCCGAGACCGGGAAGGTCGCCTCGCCGGGATGCTCGAACACGATGTCGACATCCTGCTTGCCGGTGATGTCCCAGATCGCCTTGCCGAACTTCCGCGCCTCCTTGGTCCAGGCGTGGAACTCGGGGCTGTTCACCTTCGGTAGCTGCCCCCAGCAGTCGAAGTCCTTGCGGTTGATGACGCCCTTGGCGCCGAGGCTCATCACGTAGTCGCGCTTCGACTCGTCCGAGATCACCGCGATGGCGTTGGCGCCCGACGCCGCGCAGAGCTGCACGCCGAACACGCCCAGGCCGCCCGAGGCGCCCCAGATCAGCACGTTCTGGCCCGGCCGGACCGTGTGCGGCGCGTGGCCGAACAGCATGCGGTAGGCGGTGGCCAGCGTGAGCGTGTAGCAGGCCGCCTCCTCCCAGGTGAGGTGCTTCGGCCGGTGCATCAGCTGGCGCGACTGCACCCGGCAGAACTGCGCGAAGGAGCCGTCCCCGGTCTCGTAGCCCCAGATCCGCTGGGTCGGCGAGAACATCGGGTCGCCGCCGTTGCACTCCTCGTCGTCGCCGTCGTCCTGGTTGCAGTGGACGATGACCTCGTCGCCGACCTTCCAGCGCTTCACCTTGGCGCCGACCTTCCAGACGATGCCGGAGGCGTCGGAGCCGGCGATGTGGTACTCGCCCTTGTGCACGTCGAAGGGCGAGATCGGCTCGCCGAGGCCGGCCCAGACGCCGTTGTAGTTCACGCCCGCGGCCATGACGTAGACCAGCACCTCGTCGTCGCCGATCTCCCAGACCGGCAGCACTTCGAGCTGGTGGGACTGTTCCGGCGGCCCGTGCCGCTCGCGCCGGATCGCCCAGGCATACATCTTGGCCGGCACATGACCCAGCGGCGGGATTTCACCCATCTCGTAGAGGTCCTTGACCTCCCCGCCCGTCGGACTGATCGCAGCGCTCGCCGCCATCTCGCTCTCCTCTCGTCCCGCGTGTTTCTCACGGCCGCGGTTCTCCATCGCGCTATAGCGGTGATGCCGGAGGCGTCCAAGTGGGCCGAAAGTCGAAACCCGATGGTTTCCGACACGAAAAAGGCGTCGGCACAGGGCGGGCAGCCACGTATTCAAAATCGGCTTTCCGGCAGACCAAGTATTATTCGCCCCTCGCCATGACGGCGCCGGTCCCGAGACCTTGCGCGGCGGCGCCACCGCGGGCCTGTGCTGCTCCCGGGTGCCCCGCAAGCCTCGCCAGCTCTAAGTCATTGTTCTGACGCGTTCTCTCGCGCCAGACCAAAGGCCGCTCCTGCGAAGAACAGTTCAGGTAGACTTTATACCAGCAGCGACGATGCTGATCGGGATCGGCGCGGGACGCCATCCGTGACCGGATGGGACAGGGTCCTGCGGGGAGATCCCGCGTCGCCGCCTTCAAATCCCGCTGTTCCGGCGGGCAAGTTTTTTCATGGGCCGCGGAGGCCCGCGGGAGGCGTCTTGCACTTCCGTCCCGGATGACGCGTGCCCAAGCCTTCGCTACGGTGTCCGCAAGGCCGCGCCCAGCGCGGATACAAAGATGACACGGAGGCGAGGAATGGGCGCGAGCGTCGCCGAGACCAAGAGCGACAAGTCGAGCCGCGACAAGCCCTGGATCATCCGCACCTATGCGGGGCACTCGACCGCGGCGGAGTCCAACAAGCTCTATCGGGGCAACCTCGCCAAGGGCCAGACCGGCCTGTCGGTGGCCTTCGACCTGCCGACCCAGACCGGCTACGACCCCGACCACGAACTCTCCCGCGGCGAGGTCGGCAAGGTCGGCGTCTCGATCGCGCATCTCGGCGACATGCGGACCCTGTTCCAGGACATCCCGCTCGCCCAGATGAACACCTCGATGACCATCAACGCCACGGCCCCGTGGCTGCTGGCGCTCTACCTCGCGGTGGCCGAGGAGCAGGGGGCGCCGCTCGCCGCCCTCCAGGGCACGACCCAGAACGACATCATCAAGGAATACCTGTCGCGCGGGACCTACGTGTTCCCGCCCGCACCGTCCCTCCGGCTCACCAAGGACGTGATCCTGTTCACGACCAAGAACGTGCCGAAGTGGAACCCGATGAACGTCTGCTCCTACCACCTGCAGGAGGCGGGGGCGACGCCGGTCCAGGAGCTGTCCTACGCGCTGGCCATCGCCATCGCGGTGCTCGACACCGTGCGGGACGATCCCGAATTCGACGCCGCGAGTTTCTCCGATGTCTTCGGACGGATCTCGTTCTTCGTGAATGCAGGGCTCCGGTTCGTCACCGAGATCTGCAAGATGCGGGCGTTCTCGGAACTCTGGGACGAGATCGCCCAGGAGCGCTACGGCATCGACGACCCGAAGAAGCGCATCTTCCGCTACGGCGTGCAGGTGAACTCCCTCGGACTCACCGAGCAGCAGCCGGAGAACAACGTCCACCGCATCCTCATCGAGATGCTGGCGGTGACGCTCTCCAAGCGCGCCCGCGCCCGCGCGGTGCAGCTGCCGGCCTGGAACGAGGCCCTCGGCCTGCCGCGCCCCTGGGACCAGCAATGGTCCATGCGGATGCAGCAGATCCTGGCCTTCGAGACCGACCTGCTGGAATACGACGACATCTTCGACGGCAGCCACGTGATCGAGGCCAAGGTCGAGGCGCTGAAGGCGCAGACCCGGGCCGAGCTGGAGCGGATCGGCGGCATCGGCGGCGCCGTCGCCGCGGTGGAAACCGGGGCGCTCAAGCGCGCGCTGGTCGAATCGAACGCCCGGCGGATCTCGGCCATCGAGGCCGGCGAGCAGATCGTGGTCGGCGTCAACAAGTGGCAGCAGGGCGAGCCCTCGCCGCTCACCGCCGGGGAGGGGGCAATCTTCTCCGTCTCCGAGACCGTGGAGATGGAGGCCCAGACACGCATCCGCGAATGGCGCGGTCGCCGCGACGCGAACGCGGTCGGTCAGGCCCTCGACGCCCTGGAGCAGGCGGCGCGCTCCGGCGCCAACATCATGCCCCCCTCCATCGAGGCCGCGAAGGCCGGCGTGACCACCGGCGAATGGGGCGCGCGCCTGCGGGACGTCTTCGGCGAGTACCGGGCGCCCACCGGCGTCACCCTCGAGACGGTCTCCAGCGGCGCGGCCGAGGACGCCAAGCTCCTGATCGCCGATCTCGGCGAGCGCCTCGGCGAGACGCCCAAGCTCGTCGTCGGCAAGCCCGGCCTCGACGGGCACTCCAACGGCGCCGAGCAGATCGCGCTCCGCGCGCGGGATGTCGGCTTCGACGTCACCTATGACGGCATCCGCCAGACACCGGCCGAGATCGTCGCGAAGGCCAAGGAGACCGGTGCCCACGTGGTCGGCCTGTCGATCCTGTCGGGCTCCCACGTGCCGCTGGTGCGGGAGGTCCGTGCCAAGATGCGCGAGGCAGGGCTCGACCACATCCCGGTGGTGGTCGGCGGCATCATCTCGCCCGAGGATGAGCTGGTTCTCAAGAACATGGGCGTCCGCGCCGTCTACACGCCCAAGGACTACGCCATCGACCAGATCATGGTCGGGCTCGCCAAGGTCGTGGAGAAGGGTCTGGAGCGCCGGGACGGCCCATCGGACCAGCCGCGTGCGGAGGCTCAAGTCTACTGAGACGCGGCGGCATTAAAGTTGAATCAATAGCTGCCATATCTCAAACAAGTTTAACCGTTTCCGCATCATGATGTCCTCGGTCCCCTTTCGGGACCGAGGAAGAAGCGACATGCGCCCTGGCATCTCGATCGCGGCCAAGCTCGGATTCTGCCTCGCCGCACTGGCTGTCCTGATCGCCGCGACGAGCGGCCTCTCCCTGACGGAACTGCGCAGCGTCAACGCCACCGCGGCGGAACTCCGCGACGTGCGCGTGCCGGCGACCGACGCGCTCGGCCGGATCGGCGTCATCATCATGCGGCAGCGGGTCAACGGCGGGCGGTTGATCACCGCCGACACGCCGGAGTTGCGGACCGAGGTCGCGGCCACGATCGCCAAACGCGACGGACAGCTCGCCGCGCAGTTCGCCCGCTACGAGGCGCAGCCGCTCACGCAGACTGAGCGCGACGCCTACGCGGCCCTCCGGCGCCAGCTGGACGCCTACAGGGCGTTGCAGACGGAAGCCCTGGACAAGGCTTCCTCCGGCGACATCGCCGGAGGCCAGCGGATCTACAACACCACGATGTCGACCGGCATCAATGGGGTTCTGGCCGAATGGGACCGGCTGGTCGACCTGAACGCCGCCGGCTCGCAGGCGAGCGGCGCGCGGATCGAGGCGACCTACGCGGCCGCCAACCGAAACATGCTGGTGCTCGCCGCGCTCGCGCTGTTCGTCGCGCTGGGCGCCATGGTGCTGGTGCTGCGCGGCGTCAGCCGGCCGCTGCGGGCGATCGCGGCGGCGACCCAGCGCCTCGCCGCGGGCGACGCGGAAGTGGGGATCCCGGGCCAGGGCCGGCGGGACGAGATCGGAGCCCTGGCCGGCTCCGTGCTGGTGTTCCGCGACAACCTCGTCCGCTCGCGCGCCCTGGAGGCGGAGACGGCGCTGGCCCGCGCGGATGCCGAGACGCAGCGCCGGACCGCGACCCGTGCCATGGCCGACGCCTTCGAGCAGGCGGTGGGCGGCATCGTCGGCGGCGTGTCGGCGGCGGCCACCGAGCTGGAGGCCACCGCCCGGTCGCTGACCGGTAGCGCGTCGGATGCCGCCGGGCAGTCCGGCACCGTCGCGGCCGCCGCCAGCGAGGCCGCCGCCAACGTCAACACCGTCGCGGCGGCCGCCGAGGAACTGGGCTCGTCCGTGCAGGAGATCAGCCGTCAGGTCAGCGGCTCGGCGGAACTGGCGCGGGTCGCCGTCGCGGAGGCGACCAGCACGGTGGCGCTGGTGCACGATCTCAGCGCGGCGGCCGCGAAGGTCGGCGACGTGGTGGCGCTGATCTCCGGGATCGCCGCCCAGACCAACCTTCTGGCGCTCAACGCCACGATCGAGGCCGCCCGGGCCGGCACCGCCGGACGCGGCTTCGCGGTGGTGGCGTCCGAGGTGAAGGCGCTCGCCGAACAGACCGCCCGGGCCACCGAGGAGATCACCGGCCAGATCGGGCGGATCCAGTCCTCCACCGGGCAGGCCGCGTCGGCGATCGACGGGATCGGCCGACGGATCCGCGAGATCGACGACGTGGCCTCGAGCATCGCGGCAGCCGTGGAGCAGCAGGGTGCGGCCACCCAGGAGATCGTCCGCAACGTCGCCGAGGCCGCGGTCGGCACCGGCGCGGTGACCGGGACGATCGCGAGCCTTGCCCACTCCGCCGAAGAGACCGGTGCGGCCGCCGCCCAGGTTCTCGGGGCCGCATGCGAGATGTCGCGTCAGTCTGAGCATCTGGGGGCCGAGGTCGCGCGCTTCCTCGCCACGGTGCGGGCGGCCTAGGGCGCCCCCCTGACGGTTGGGCGGCAGATCGCGTAGGACGGCGCCATGCCGTCCGAAATGCCGTCCGCCCTGCCCACGATCCTGCTGCTGGCGGTTCCCCTTGCCGCCGCCCTCTCGGCGGGCCTGATCCTGCGCCTGCGCCCGCTGCTGCAGCGATACGCCCTGGCCCGGCCGAATGCCCGCTCGAGCCACACCGTGCCGACCCCGCAGGGGGGCGGAATCGCCGTGGTCACGGCGTTCGTCACGATCTCGGGCCTGCTGATCGCGGCGCCGGAGATCGGAGGCCGTCCGGACTGGATCTGGCTTTCCGGCTGCGCCCTGGCCCTGGCGCTCCTCGGTGCGGTGGACGACATCCGGCCGCTGCCGGCCGCGCTGCGGCTCGCCGTGCAGGCTCTGGTGGTCGGCCTGCTGGTCTGGCACGTGGACGGGCGCTTGCTGCCCGGTCTGCCACTCTGGCTGGAGCGCGGCCTCGCGCTGCTGGCGGGCCTGTGGTTCGTCAACCTGACGAACTTCATGGACGGGCTCGACTGGATGACGGTGGCGGAGATCGTCCCGGTGGCGGGCGCGCTCCTACTGTTCGGCCTCGCCGGGCGCCTGCCGCCGCTGCCGACGCTGGTTGCGGCGAGCCTCCTGGGGGCGGTGCTCGGCTTCGCGCCGTTCAACCGGCCGGTCGCAAAGCTCTTCCTCGGGGATGTCGGCTCGCTGCCGATCGGGCTCGTCACCGCCTGGCTGCTGTGCCAGCTGGCCCTGGCGGGCGGCCTCGCCGCGGCCCTGCTGCTGCCGCTCGTCTATCTCGCCGATGCCAGCCTGACCCTCGGCGCCCGGGCGGCGCGGGGCGAGCGGGTCTGGGAAGCCCATCGCGGTCACCATTACCAGCGGGCCACCGTCAACGGGCTCAGCGTCCCCGGCGTGGTGGGCCGGGTGTTTGCGGCCAATCTCGCCCTGGCGGCGCTCGCCGCCGCGACCTTGCTTTGGCCGTCCTGGCCGGTCACGCTCGCCGCCCTGGCAGCCGGGCTCGCCCTGGTCGCCGCCCTGCTCCGCCGCTTCGCCCGCGCCCCGGCGCCGGCCCCAGCCGAAGGTGCCGCTCAGCCGTGACCGGACTCATCGCGCTCACCGGGGCGACCGGCTTCATCGGCCGGCATCTGCTCGCCGACCTCACCGCGCGCGGCTACCGGGTCCGCGTGCTGCTGCGCCGGCCGACGAGCGTGCCGGAGGGCGCCGCGAGCGCGGTGGTCGGCGACCTGACGCGCCCGATCAACATGGCGGCGGCCCTCAGCGGCGTCGACGCGGTGGTGCACTCGGCGGGCCTCGCCCACGCCAACCTCGGCCCGACGCCGTCGGGCGCCCCGGAGGACGATTACCGGACGCTCAACACCGAGGCGACGCGCAAGCTCGCGGAGGCGGCGGCGCGCGCGAAGGTGCGCCGCTTCGTGTTCCTGTCCTCGATCCGCGCCCAGGTCGGGGCGAGCGCACCGGGCGTGGTCGGGGAGGGCGATCCGCCCCGGCCCACCGACGCCTACGGCCGCTCCAAGCTGGAGGCCGAACGAGCGCTCGCCGAGACCGGGCTGGACTGGGTCGCCCTGCGCCCGGTCCTCGTCTACGGGGCGGGCGTGAAGGGCAACATGGCCGCCCTGCTGCGGCTGGCGCGCAGCCCCTATCCGCTGCCGCTGGGCGGCCTCGCGGCGCGGCGCTCGCTGATCTCCCTGGAGAGCCTGTCGGGCGCCGTGGACGCGGCGCTGGCAGCGCCCGGCCCCCTGAACCGCGCCCTCATCGCCGCCGACCCGGATCCGCTCAGCCTGCCCGAGATGATCGCGTCCCTCCGCCAGGGCCTCGGCCGCGGCCCGGGCCTCGTCCCGGTGCCGGCCGGGCTCATCAAGCTGGCCTGCCGGCTGACCGGCCGGGACACGCAGTTCGCCCGCGTCGCCGAGGGGCTCGTCGCCCACGCCGACGGCCTCGCGGCCCTCGGCTGGAGGCCGGCCGGGCCGACCCGCGACGGACTCGCCCGGCTGGCCCGCGACGGCGGCTGACGGCGCGGGCCAAGCTCAGCCGCCCGCGTAGATGTCGGTGATCGTGCCGAGCAGCGACAGGGCGTCCGCCTTCGAGCGCTGGAAGGCGTTGCGGCCCACGATCGAGCCGAAGCCGCCGCCCGCCTGGATGGCGCGGATCTCGTCGAGGAAGGGAGCCTCCTCGGCGTGGGCACCGCCGGAGAAGATCACGATCCGCCGGCCGTTGAAGGCGCATTGCACCACGTGGCGGACGCGCTCGGCCACGGTGCCGATCGGGATGCCGGTGGCTTCGTAGACCTTCTTGGCCGCCGGCTGCTCGATATGGGCGGTGGGCAGCTTCACCTTGATGATGTGCGCGCCGAGCTGCGCGGCGATCTGCGCCGCGTAGCCGATGACGTCGATGGCGGTCTCGCCCGCCTTCGACAGGGCCGAGCCGCGGGCGTAGGACCAGATCACCACGGCGAGCCCGACGCTCTTGGCCTCTTCGGCGATCGCCCGAATCTGACCGTACATGGCGTTGCGGTGGGCGGAGCCCGGATAGATCGTGAAGCCGACGGCGCAGGCACCGAGCCGCAGGGCGTCCGCCACCGAGCCGGTGATCGCCTGCTCGGGATCGTCCTCGTCGGCCAGGAGGTCGTGGTCGTTGAGCTTGAGGATCAAGGGGATGCGCCCGGCATAGTCCCGCGCCCCCGCCTCCAGGAAGCCGAGCGGCGCCGCGTAGGCGTTGCACCCCGCCGCCAGGGCCAACTCGAAATGGTACAGCGGGTCGTAGGCTGGCGGATTCGGGCCGAAGCTGCGGGCGGGGCCGTGCTCGAAACCCTGGTCCACCGGCAGGATCAGCATCTTGCCGGTGCCGCCGAGCTTTCCGTGCTCCAGCATCCGGGCGAGGTTGGCGAGCGTCCCGGGGCTGTCGGCCCCGTACCACGACAGGATCTCGGTGACGCGGTGGGATCGGTCCATCGGGCAGACTCCTGGTCGGGCAGACTCCTGGTCGGAGACCGTCGCGCCGCATGCCGTGCCACGCCGTGCCATGCCGTGCCGTGCGCGGACGGCCCGCCTTCGGAACGGGGCGGGCAAATCCGAGGTTCCCGCACGCGGCGCTTTCGGCTAACCGGATGGGGAGATGGGCGCCAGGAATCCGGTGGCTCAAAGCCCCGGGATCGGCCCAGAGATTCGCATCAGAGGTTCGCTTATGCGCAGGCTGATCCTGTTGCGGCACGCGAAGTCCGACCGTCCGCCGGGCGTGGCGGACCACGAGCGCCCGCTCAATGCCCGCGGCCGGCGGGCGGCCCCGGCGGTGGGCGCCCACCTCGCGCGGGAAGGCCTCTGCCCGGATCTCGCCCTGGTCTCGACCGCTGCACGGACGCGCGAGACCTGGGAGGCGATGGCGGCCACGCTCGGCAATCCCGAGACGCGCTGGCGGCCCGAGATCTACGAGGCGCCGGCGCAGCGGATCCTCGCGGTGATCCGGGAGGCGCCCGACACCGCCGGCACGGTGATCGTCGTCGGCCACAATCCGGGACTCGGCGACCTCGCGGCGGGTCTGGCGGGGGCGGGGCCGCGGGCGGCGCGGGACCGCCTCGCCCTGGAATTCCCGACCGCGGCCTACGCGGTGATCGACTTCGCGGGCGACCTCTGGGCCGAGGTCGCGCCGGGCCGGGGACGCCTGGAGCGGTTCGTGCGCCCGCGGGACATCGACCCGGATCTGGCCGGCTGACGCCTCAGGCGACCGGCACCGCGACTGCGTGCGCCTCGACCTCGGCGTGGCTCGGCAGGGGCGAGCCCGGCACGAAGGCCTCGAAGGCCGCCCAGAAATCCTGCCGGATCGCGTCCCGCTCGGTGAGGATCTCGTGCCGGGAATCCGGCAGGACCAGGATATGGCCGGCCTTCAAACGGGCCGCGAAGCGCTCGGTGTCCGGCGTGCCGCAAACCGGGTCGGCCCCCGCCGCGACGATCAGGGTCGGCAGCGTGATCCGCGGCGCCGCCCGCGGGTCGCGCAGGCGCGCCATCGCGCGGAACGCCTCGGCGAGCCACGCGATCGTCGGATCGCCGACCGCGCCGGCGCCGACCTCCCGGGCCGCCGCGGCATTGCGGGCGTAGCGGACCGGATCCCGCGACAGCCTGTTGCCGGCGAAGGGGTTGGTGGCGATCGAGACCGGCTTGCCGAGCGGGATGTACCGGCTCCCGAGGCCCAGACGGTGCAGGCCCTGCGACAGCAGCGCGGCGCCGGCCGGCCAGCGGATCATCCGGATCGACAGCATCGGGGCCACGGTCACCAGCCGCCGGAACGGCAGCCAGCCGTCCAGGGCGCCCAGGAGAGCGACGCATCCGCCCATGGAATGCGCGAGGCCGACATGGGGCTCGGGCATCAGGGGCACCAGGACGGTCTCGGCCACGGCCCGCAGGTCGAGGCGGTAATCGTCGAACCGGGCGACGTGGCCCTTGTGGGGATTGTCCACCCGCCGGTCCGACTCGCCCTGGCCGCGCCAGTCGAAGGCGACGACCGCGAAGCCCCGCGCCCGCAGCTCGTGGATCGTCTCGTAGTACTTCTCGATGAACTCGGCCCGGCCCTGGAGCAGGCAGACCGTACCCCGGCAGGTGCGCGCCGTCGTCTGCCAGTAGGCCGCCCGCAGGGTGCAATCGTCGCGCGTGCCGACCGCGATCAGCGTGCCGCCCGGCGGGACCGGATTGTCGGGCGTGCTGCGCAGGGTCAGGAGCGGCGGCTCGCGCCCGGTACCACCGTCGAAGCGTCTCACTGGCCTCACCTCAGCGCGTCCGTGCACCGCCCGCTGCACCCGCGGACCGTAGCGAAAAAATTGCGATTCCTGCCATCGCCCGGGGTCTTGAAGGGCGATTTTCCCCCTCCGATATCTCGTCTGTGCCGGCCGTCAGGCGGCACGAAAGACGGGTCCGGCCCATCGGGCGGACCGGAATTGCATGTTGCTCACACGAGGATATGTCATGCGTCAGTTCGATCTCGCTCCCCTGTACCGTTCCACCGTCGGCTTCGACCGCCTGTTTTCCGCCCTCGACCAGTTCGCGAGCGCCGAGGCGGCCCCGACCTATCCGCCTTACAACATCGAGCGGACCGGCGAGAATGCCTACCGCATCACCGTCGCGGTCGCCGGCTTCACCGAGTCCGACCTGTCGATCGAGGTGCGGGAGAACGCCCTCACGCTGAAGGGCGAGCGCAAGGCCGAGGGCAGGGCGGAGTTCCTGCACCAGGGCATCGCGGCCCGCGCCTTCGAGCGCCGGTTCCAGCTCGCCGACCACGTCCAGGTGACGGGTGCGGCGCTCGAGAACGGCCTCCTCCACATCGACCTCGTCCGCGAGGTTCCGGAGGCGAAGAAGCCCCGCCGCATCGAGATCGCCACGGCGGCGCGCCCGAGCGCCCCGGTGATCGAGGGCGATGTCCGCAAGGACGCGGTCCCGCAGGCCGCCTGATCCCGCGCCCGCGCGGAACCGTCAGGTTGATGGAGCGCCCCGGCCCCGGCCGGGGCGCTTTCTTGCGCGGGCTGTCATAATGGCGTGTGCCCTTCGTGCTCTGTGTCGGATTCGACGGTGCACGGACGCGCACCCGGAGTGAACCCGACCATGGTCGCCAATCTCGCCCGCGGAGCCTACAGCGCGCTCGGAACCGGCTGGCACAAGGGCGTGCAATGGGGAGTCGGCGCGCCGATCGCGAAGCTGCGCCGCCGGTCGATGCCGCTCCCGGGCGTCGAGGGGGCGAACGGAATCGCCGATCTCCTCTCGGCCGAGCGGGCTATCCGCCTGCCGGAGCCGTTCGAGGGGCGCAGCCTCGGCCGCATCGGCAGCCTGGAGGTGCGGCTGGCGACGCGGAAATCCGAGATCCGGCGGGCGCAGCGGCTGCGCTACAAGGTCTTCTACGAGGAGATGTCGGCGGTGCCCTCCGGGCTCGCCGCCCTGTCCCGGCGCGACGTCGACAGCTACGACGCGGTCTGCGATCACCTCCTCGTCCTCGACCATGCCGCCCCGAAGCGGAAGAAGCCCTTCGTCGAGCCGCGTCCGAAGGTCGTCGGCACCTACCGGTTGCTGCGCGGCGCGGTGGCCGAGCGGCATACCGGCTTCTATTCCGAGAGCGAGTACGACCTCGCACCGCTGCTGGCCGCCCAGGGGCATCGGCGGCTCCTGGAACTCGGCCGTTCCTGCGTGCTCAAGCCGTACCGGAGCAAGCGCACTGTCGAGCTGCTCTGGCAGGGGATCTACGCCTACGTCCTGCACCACAAGATCGACGCGCTGATCGGCTGCGCCAGCCTGGAGGGCACCGATCCGGACCGGCTGGCCCTGCCGCTCGCCTTCCTGCACCACCATGCCCGCGCGCCGGAGGGCTGGCGGGCCCGGGCGCTGCCGAAGCGTGCCGTGGCGATGGACCGGATGCCGAAGGAGGCCGTGGACACGAAGGCCGCGCTTCACGCCCTGCCGCCGCTGATCAAGGGCTACCTGCGCCTCGGCGCGACCTTCGGCGACGGCGCGGTGATCGACCACCAGTTCGGCACGACGGACGTGTTCGTGACGCTGCCGGTGGAGGTGATCGGCGCGCGCTACCGGGGCCATTTCGCGCCGGCCGGGTGAGGGGCCGGCGCGGCCCGAGGCCGTCATCCAGCCATCCCTCCTCATCCTGAGGTGCGGACGCGCAGCGGCCGCCTCGAAGGAGACGTCCAGCCAGCCGCGCGATCCCTGGAGCCCGCCTTCGGGCCCGCGTCGCGGTCACCTCAGGATGAGGGGAGTTGTCGGGAGCAACGAACCCTTCGGCCCCGTCCCTACAGATCCCCCAGCGCCAGCTGACCCTGGTTGCGCGCCTTCGGCGGCGCGGCCTTACGCTCCTTGGCCCGTGCGGAGGCGGCGCGGGCAACGGGCGGCTTCTTGGGCTTCGGGTCGCCGCGCATCCGGGCGACCGCCTTGTCGCGGGCCACGGCCTCCGGGGCCGTGGGATCGTCGGTCAGCCACTTGCCGCGCTTGATCACCTCGTTCACGCGGCCCTGGTTGACCCCGACCTTGAAGGCGATCTCCTGCTGGGTCATGCCGGTCGTGGCGTGCAGGTCGAGGATCGCCCGGGCGAGCTCCGGGGTCATCTTCTGACCCGTCAGGCGCCGAGCGGGCTTCACCGTCCGGGTCGCGCGGTCGCGCTCGCGCAGGCGCTCCAGAAGCGCCAACGCCATGTTCATGCCGTGCTCGCGCAGGGCCTCTTCGAATTCCTTCAACGTCGCCATCGGCGCCAACCTCCGCCGGGCTCTCGGGCCGGTTACTCGCGGGGGAACGTGCCGGGAACGAAGCGGTTGCGCAAGCCGAGGGGCGAGGGGGGCCGCACCGTGTCGGTGGACGGCGGGTGTCATCCACCGGAAATGCGCGGCCCTGGCCTCCCCCGGCGGCTCGGCGCCCGGGGCCGGGGGTCAGGACGGCCGTCAGTCCGCCGACGATGATCACCCCGATCCGCAGGATCGCCTCCGGCGAGGCGCCCGGCTTCCTCGTCCGGGCGCCGGAGGCGGGGGCGGCGGGCGAGCCGCGGCGCTGGCGGATCGGCGAGGATTTCAGGTCGCTGGCGGAGGGGCTTATGCCGCGGCTGCCGGGCTACGCGCCGCTCAAGGCGCGGCTGCTCGCGGCCCTGCGTGTCACCAAGGCCAAGCGCTCGGGATACGACCACCTGATGCCGCACCTGCACGACGCACTGAAGCGGGACGAGACCTGTCAGGCCGAGTCGCCCCAGGCCGACGTGGACTTCCAACCCGGCGAGACCTGGGGCACTTTCTCGGACCTCGTGATGCACGGGGCCATGGGCGGCCGTTCCATGCTGGAGCAGACCGTCTATCTGCCGGTCTCGGCGCAGGCCGACCCCTCTTCAAGCCCGCATCGCATCCTGGCGGCCAAGCTCGGCCGCGCCCTCCGCACCTGAGACAAGGACATCAGACCATGATCCTCGAGATCGCGCAGATCGAGATCAAGCCCGGCATGGAGGCCGAGTTCGAGGCAGGCATCACCGAAGCCTCGGCGATCTTCAAGGCGGCCAAGGGCTGCCGGGCCTTCGAGGTGCGGCGCTCCGTCGAGCATCCGCAGCGCTACCGGCTTCTGATCCACTGGGACACGCTGGAGGCCCACACCAAGGACTTCACCGGCTCGCAGCCCTGGCAGGAGTATCGCGCCCTGGTCTCCCACTGCTTCGCCGGACCGGTGGCCGTCGAGCATACCGAGCAGGTTCTGAAGGCGTTCTGAGCGCCGCCGCGCTGCGCCCCGGACGGCGCCCGCCAGAGGGGCGACGCGTTGCGGCGCGCGCCTCCGGTGCTAGGCTCCCGCATGAGCGAACCCGAAGCGAATCATCGGGGGCGCGGCAGGCGGGAACCAGGCTGGGGAACAGGCTGATGGCGCGGCTCGGACAGCTCGCGGGTGCCCTGGCGCTCCTCGGATGGATCGCGGGGCCGGCCCTCGCCCAGACCGCGCCGGCGGCCCGCACGACCGCACGGGCGGTGTCGGCCGCATCGGCGTCGTTCGCGAAGAGCTTCGTCCGGGCCGACCTCGCCAGCGCGGCGGTCCGCCTGGAGACCGCGCTGAAGGCGGAAGCCGGCGGACCGCTGCGGCCGGCCGGCCAGTCCCGCGCCGCCGGGCTGGCCCTGCTCACCGCCGACAAGCCGGACGAAGCGCTGGCGCCTCTCGCCGCCGCGGTGGCGGCCGACCCGGCCGACGCGCGCAACTGGCAGGCCTATGCGCGCGGGGCCGCGGCGGCCCTGGGCGCGCTCGAGGACAATGACTATCAGGGCCGGTCGCGCCTGCGCGGTCGGGTGACGGCCGCCGCTTACCGCGCCTACGAGCGCGCCGGCACGGCCGCCGACGCCGCGGCGTCGCTGGCGGCCCTGGGGGCGGCAGAGGCCGAGCAGGAATCCTGGCGCCCGGCGCTGGACGCCTACGCGGCGAGCCTCGCCCTGGCCGAGACCGCTCCGGTCCGGGAGACCTACGAGACCCTGCGGGCGCAGCACGGCTTCCGCATCCTCGACTACAAGGTCGATTCCGACGCGGCCGCCCCGCGGGCCTGCTTCACCTTCTCGGAGGCGATCAAGCCCAAGACCGACTACGCCCCCTTCGTCGCCGTCTCGGGCAGCAGCGCGGCCGCGGTGACCGGGGAGGGCTCCCAGGTCTGCGTCGACGGGCTCAAGCATGGCGGCCGCTACGCCATCGTGGTCCGCCCCGGCCTGCCGTCGGCCGTCGGCGAGAGCCTGCTCAAGGCCGCCGATTACGAGATCTACGTCCGCGACCGCGCCCCGCAGGTGCGCTTCACCGGGCGCAACTACGTCCTGCCCCGGACTGGGCAGGCGGGCGTGCCCCTCGTCTCGGTGAACGCGCCCAAGCTCGACGTCGAGGTGCTGCGCATCGGCGACCGCAGCCTGCTGCCGACCCTGCGGTCGGAGGACTTCCTGGGCCAGCTCAGCGGCTCGACCGCCCGGACGATCGCCTCCGAGAAGGGCCAGCGCGTCTGGAAGGGCACCCTCGACACCGCCAAGGCCGAGATCAATCAGGAGGCCGTCACCGCCTTCCCGGTGCTGCAGGCCGTGGGCAAGCTGGAGCCCGGCCTCTACGTGATGCTGGCCCGCCCCTCGGGCTCGGCCGCCTCCGACGAGGAATACGATACGCAGGCGACCCAGTGGTTCGTGGTCTCCGACCTGGGACTCACCGCCACCAAGGGCCGGGACGGGGTCACCGTGGTCCTGCGCTCGCTGGCCTCCGCGCAGGTGATGGCGGGCGCCGAGATCCGGCTGATCGCCCGCAACAACGAGGTGCTGGGCACGCGGACCACGGATTCGCAGGGGCATGTCGCCTTCGATCCGGGTCTCGCCCGCGGGGAGGGCGGCTTGGCGCCGAGCCTCGTGGTCGCCCAGGCGGGCGGCGATTACGGCTTCCTCGACCTCAACCTCGGCGCCTTCGACCTTACCGACCGCGGCGTGAAGGGGCGGCCCGAGACCGGCGGCCTCGACGCCTACCTGTTCCCGGAGCGCGGGGTCTACCGCACGGGCGAGACCGTCCAGCTCACCGCCCTGCTGCGCGATCCCCGCGGCGCCGCCGTGCCGGACCTGCCGCTGACCCTGGTGGTCAAGCGGCCGGACGGCGTCGAGTACCGGCGCGTCTCGGTGCCCGACCAGGGGCTCGGCGGCCGCGCCCTGCCGCTGCCGCTCCTGTCGGGGGCGATGCACGGGACGTGGCGGGTTTCGGCCTACACGGACCCGAAGGCGCCCGCGATCGGCGAGACCAGCTTCCTCGTGGAGGATTACGTCCCCGAGCGGCTGGAGGTGACCCTCAAGGCCCGGCAGGCGGCCCTGAACCGGGGCGAGGCCGCGCAGGTCGATGTCGCCGCCCGCTACCTCTACGGCGCCCCGGGGGCGGACCTCGACGTGTCGGGCAGCGTGACCGTGCAGGCGGCCGCCACCAGCGGCATCAAGGGGCTCGAGGCCTACGCCATCGGTCTCGACGACGAGGCCGTGGAGCCGGCGACGCAGGAACTGCAGGAGCATGCCACCACGAACGCGCAGGGCGGGGCCACCGTCACGGTGCCGGTGCCCCAGGTCGCGGCCCCGCGCGCCCTGGAGGCGAAGATCACGCTGGCGGTCGGCGAGCCCGGCGGCCGGGCGCTGTCGCGCAGCCTGACCCTGCCGATCCTCCCGGCCGGCCCGGTCCTCGCCCTGCGCAAGGGCTTCACCGACCTGAAGGAGGGCGGGGTCGCGGGCTTCGACGTGGTGTTCGCGCGGCCCGACGGGGCGCTCCTCGCCCGGCCGGGCGTGAGCTGGACCCTGTCGCGGATCGATTCCTCCTACCAGTGGTATCGGGCGGACGGGCGCTGGTCGTTCGAGGCAGTCAAGTCCGCCCGGCGCGTCGCCAGCGGCACCGTCGACCTCACGGCCGCCGGTCCGAGCCGGATCGAGGCGCCGGTCGGCCTCGGCCGCTATCGGCTGGAGGTCTCGGCCGCGGGTGCCCCGGAGGCGACCGCAAGCCTCGGCTTCGAGGTGGGCTGGGGCGGCTCCGAGACCGCGGAGGCGCCCGACCTCCTCAACCTGACCCTCGACAAGGCCGCCTACGCGGCCGGCGACACGCTGCGGGCCAAGCTCAGCCCGACGTTCAAGGGTCAGGCCAGCCTGATGGTCGTCAGCGACCGCGTGCACCAGACCCTGGAGGTCAGCGTGCCGGAGGGCGGCACCACGGTCAGCATCCCGGTGAAGGCCGAGTGGGGCGCCGGCGCCTACCTGGTGGCCACCGCCTACCGGCCCCTCGACCAAGCGGCCAAGCGCCTTCCGGGCCGGGCACTGGGTCTGGCGTGGTTCTCGGTGGACCGGGAGCGGCGCAGCCTCGGGGTCGCCCTGAAGGCGCCGGAGCGGGCGCGCCCGCGCCAGGACCTGACCCTGCCGGTCCAGCTCACGGGCCTGAAATCCGGCGCGCCGGCGCGGATCACCGTGGCCCTCGTTGATGTCGGCATCCTCAACCTGACCCGCTACGCGGCGCCGGATCCGACCCAGTACTTCCTCGGCCAGAAGGCGCTCGGGCCGGAGGTCCGCGATCTCTACGGCTACCTGATCGACGGCATGCAGGGCTCGGCCGGTGCGATCCGCTCCGGCGGCGACGCGGGCGGCGGCGAGCTCGCCGATTCCCCGCCGACCCAGGCGCCGCTGGCGCTCTATTCCGGCGTCGTGACCGTGGGGCCGGACGGCGCGGCCAGCGTCACCTTCCCGATCCCGGCCTTCAACGGCACCGGCCGCGTCATGGTTACCGCCTGGAGCGGCGACCGGGTCGGGCAGGCCCAGGCCGACGTGATCATCCGCGACCCGGTCGTGCTCAGCGCCACGCTGCCGCGCTTCCTCGACACCGGCGACCGCTCGCGCCTGTTCGTGGCCCTCGACAATGTCGAGGGGCAGGGGGGCGAGTACACGGTCGACCTGAGCCCGACCGGACCGGTGGTGGTCGGCGCCAGCGCGCTGCGCCAGACGCTGCGGCTGGAGGCCGGGACCAAGGGCCAGTTCGCGATCCCGCTCACGGCCGCAGGACCGGGCACGGCCCGCCTCGACCTCGCCTTGTCGGGGCCCGGGCTCCCGTCCACCCTGAACCAGAGCTTCGCCCTGGGGATCTCGCCGGGGACCGGCGCGCTGCTGCGCCGCTCGGTGCGCAGCCTCGCCCCCGGGGCGAACCTGACGCTGACGTCGGATCTCCTCGCCGACCTGCAGCCGGGGACCGGCAGCGTCTCGCTCTCGGCCACACCCCTGCCGGGGGTCGATGTGGCGGCGCTGCTCCGGGCTCTCGACCGCTACCCCTACGGCTGCTCCGAGCAGGTGGTGAGCCGGGCGATGCCGCTGCTCTACGTCAACAAGCTTGCGGCCCTGGAGAAGCTCGCCCTCGACAACGGCGCCGACGATCGGGTGCGCGAATCGATCGAGCGCCTGCTCGCCCGCCAGGATTCGAGCGGCGATTTCGGCCTCTGGTCGGCGCAGGGATCGAGCGACCTCTGGCTCGACGCCTACGTGACCGACTTCCTCACCCGCGCCCGCGAGCGCAACTTCGCGGTGCCGCAGAAGGCCTTCGCCCAGGCGTTGGACTACCTGCGCAACGCCGTGGCCAACGCCACCGAGGTGCGCAACGGCGGCGCCGACCTCGCCTACGCGGCTTACGTGCTCGCCCGGAACGGCCGACCGGTGATGGGCGACCTGCGCTACCTCGCCGACACCAAGATCGGCGACTTCTCCTCCGCCCTCGGGCGGGCGCAACTCGCCGCCGCCCTGGCTCTGCTGGGCGACCGCGGACGGGCCGCCAAGACGATGGACTCGGCGCTCACCCTGCTGCGCGCCGACCGCGACAAGGGAGTCTATCGCGCCGATTACGGCTCCCGCCTGCGCGACGGGGCCGGGCTGATCACGCTCGCCGCCGAGAGCGGGCTGGCGCAGGGGGCGCTGGGCCCCGCCGCTTCCGTGCTCGGCGAGGAGCAGCAGGCCGAGCGCTCGACGAGCACGCAGGAGAATGCCTGGATGGTCCTCGCCGCCGAGAGCCTGTCGAACGAGGCGGGCGCCCTGTCGTTCACCGTGGACGGCGCCCCGCAGACCGGAATGCTGGCCCGGGTCTACCGGGAGGCGGCCCTGGCCGACCGGGGCGTTCAGCTCACCAATACCGGCCGCGCGCCTGTGCAGGTGGCCGTGACCGTCAACGGCAGCCCCCTGGTACCGGAGCCGGCGTCGTCGCAGGGCTACACGATCGAGCGCAGCTTCCGCCGCCTCGACGGCAGCACCGTCGACCCGGCGAGCGGCCTGCGCCAGAACGACCGGCTCGTGGTGGTGCTCAAGGTCACGGAGGCCAAGGCGGAGGCGGCGCGGCTCCTGCTGGTCGATCCGCTGCCGGCGGGGCTGGAGATCGACAATCCGAAGCTGCTGGACGCCGACGCGCTCCAGGGGCTCGCCTTCGCCAAGTCGGACGTGCAGCCGGTCCACACCGAGTTCCGGGACGACCGGTTCGTGGCGGCCTACGACCGTGACCCGAGCCAATCGGCCTTCTTCACGGTGGCCTACACGGTGCGGGCGGTCTCCCCGGGGACCTACGTCCATCCGGGTGCCACCGTGGAGGACATGTACCGGCCCGCCCGGTTCGGCCGGACCGCCTCGGGCAGCGTGACGGTCGGGACGGCGAAGTAGGACGGGCGGCGTTCGAGCACTGCGCTGGCGAGGACGTCGGTGCTGAAGCCCTCGTCCGGACCCGCCTCGGACGCGACGGCGCAACCCGCCGGGCCGGGCCGCTGCGTTGCGGCGGGCACATGGTGCGTCGCGGAACCCCCGTAATCGCCCGTCCATTCCCACAGGTCCCGTTCGGAACCCGTGGAGCGATGCCCGATGCCGGACCTCGACGCGCTCGCCGGCTCCGCAGCCCGCGCGCTGGCCTACCTGCCGTGGTGGGCCGAGAGCCTGATCCTCATCGTCGCCTGCTGCGCCGTGGTGATGCCCCTGCACGGGGTCGTCTACCGGGCGATGAAGCGGGCGGTCTCGGGCAAGAGCCTGTTCTGGCGCTCGCTGGTCTCGCGTACCCGCGGGCCGAGCCGCCTCGGCCTGATCGTGGTGGCGATCAGCCTCGCCTCGACCACGGTGCATCTGTCCTGGGAGGTGCGGATCGCCCTCAACCAGATCCTGCTGGTGGCCTTCGTGACGCTGACCGGCTGGTGCTGCGCCACCGCGCTCCACATCGCCACTGTCATCTACCTGCGCCGGTTCAAGCTCGACGCCGAGGACAACCTGCTGGCGCGCAAGCACTTCACCCAGATGCGCATCCTGGAGCGGGCCGGCGTGACGCTGGTGGCGCTGATCACCCTCTCGGTGGCGCTGATGACCTTCGAGCCGGTGCGCCAGTACGGGGTCAGCCTGCTGGCCTCGGCGGGCGCGGCGGGCTTCGTCCTCGGGCTGGCCATGCAGCCGGTCCTGTCGAACCTCGTGGCCGGCATCCAGATCGCCATCACCCAGCCGATCCGGATCGAGGACGCGATCATCGTCGAGAACGAGTGGGGCTGGGTGGAGGAGATCACCGCCACCTACGTGGTGGTCCGCCTCTGGGACTGGCGCCGGCTGGTCCTGCCGCTGACCTACTTCATCCAGAAGCCGTTTCAGAACTGGACCCGCGACGGCGCCTCGCTGATCGGCAGCGTGTTCGTCTACGTCGACCACCGGGCGCCCGTCGCGGCGATGCGCGAGAAGCTCGCCGAGATCGCCAGGGCCACGCCCCTGTGGGACGGCAAGGTGGTGAACCTCCAGGTCTCGGACGCGAAGGAATCGACGATCGAGATCCGGATGCTGGTGAGCGCCCGCAACGCGCCCCAGGCCTGGGACCTGCGCTGCGTGGTCCGCGAAGCGATGATCACGTGGCTCCAGGCCGAGCACCCGGAGGCCCTGCCGCGGCACCGGACGGAATGGGTCGGCGCCGAGGAGCCGGCCCTGCGCCGGGCGGAGGCGCGGCGGTTCGCGGCGTGAGGCACTGCGTTCAGTGTTGCGGGATTCCCAGCCACGCCCTCATCCTGAGGTGCCGAAGCGCAGCGGAGGACTCGAAGGAGGGCTCCAGGAATCGCAGCGGCTTCTGGAGGGCTCCTTCGAGGCGGCTTCGCCGCACCTCAGGATGAGGGCGCGGGTCGGATGTCTTCCGTTGGACCGTCGCTCAGTCGTCGGCGCCGGCGTAAAAACTCTCCACGCCGATGCCCTCCTCCTGCATCAGCCGGGCGCGGGCGCGCAGCTTCTCGGTCTCGCTCTTGAGCTGGCCGCAGGCCGCCAGGATGTCCCGGCCCCGGGGCGTGCGCACCGGCGAGGCGTAGCCGGCGTTGAACACGATCTCGGAGAAGCGCTCGATCCGGTCCCAGTCGGAGCATTCGTAGCGGCTGCCCGGCCAGGGATTGAACGGGATCAAGTTGATCTTGGCCGGGATGCCCTTGAGCAGGCGGACCAGCTCCCGCGCGTCCGCGTCCGAATCGTTGACGCCCTTCAGCATCACGTACTCGAAGGTGATCCGGCGGGCGTTGCTCAGGCCCGGATAGGCCCGGCAGGCGGCGAGCAGCTCGGCGATCGGGTATTTCCGGTTGAGCGGCACCAGCTCGTCGCGCAGGTCGTCGCGCACGGCGTGGAGCGAGATCGCCAGCATGGCGTTGGCCTGCTCGCCGAGGCGCGGGATCTGCGGCACGACCCCCGAGGTCGAGACCGTGATGCGCCGCCGGGACAGGCCGAGCCCCTCCTGGTCCGACATCACCCCCACCGCGTCCACCACGGCGTCGAGATTGTAGAGGGGCTCGCCCATGCCCATGAAAACGATGTTGGTCACGAGCCGGCCGGCCTCGCCGGAGCCGCCGGCGTCGCGGCTCGGCATCTGGCCGGGCCAGTCGCCGAGCTCGTCCCGGGCGGTGACGAGCTGCTGCACGATCTCGGCGGCCGAGAGGTTGCGCACGAGGCGCTGCGTGCCGGTGTGGCAGAACGAGCAGGTCAGGGTGCAGCCGACCTGGGAGGACACGCAGAGCGTGCCCCGGTCCGGGCCGGGAATGTAGACGCACTCGATCTCGGCGCCGCGATTGTGCTCCTGCCGGTTGGTCGGCGCCATGCGGAGCAGCCATTTGCGGGTGCCGTCCCGGGAGACCTGCCGGCTGGCCACCTCGGGCCGCTCCAGGGTGAAGTGCTCGGCGAGCTGCGCCTTCAGCGCCTTGCCGACATTGGTCATCTCGGCGAAGTCGGACGCCCCGCGGAAATTGACCCAGTGCCAGACCTGGCCGGCGCGCATCCGGCTCTCGCGCTCGGGCACGCCCATGCCGACGAGCTGCGCCTTGAGGGCGTCGCGGGTCAGGCCGACCAGCGATGGGCGGCGGCCGGGCAGCGCCTCGGGGAGGAGATCCGGCGCCTTCTCGATCGCGGCATCGGCCGCGCGGGCGCTGTCGAGCGACGGCGTCGCCATGGCGTTCAAACAATCCATACGATTGGAAAGGGTCTGATATAGGCGATCGCGCCGGCGAATGCGAATGCGCGCTGGCGACGGCTGACCCCACGGAGAGCCATGACGACCGACACGCAGGCCGGGCAGGCGATCTACAATCCGCGGACGCTGCAGATCTACGACCTCGTCGTGCTGCGCCTGTCGAACCCGCTGATCTGGCGCTGCCCCACGGCGCGGATCCTGGATCTCTACGACCGGCACGCGGGCTTGGCGCATTGCGACGTCGGGGTCGGGACCGGCTGGTATCTCGACCGCTGCCGCTTCCCCGCGCCTGCGCCGCGCATCGGCCTGATGGACCTCAACGCCGACAGCCTCGCCTTCGCGGCCGACCGGATCGCGCGCTACCGGCCCGAGACCTACCGGGTCGACGTGCTCGGCGCCCCGGCCACCGGCATCGCGCCGTTCGACTCGATCGGGATGACCTACCTGCTCCACTGCCTGCCGGGCGACATCGCCGCCAAGGCGAAGGCCTTCGACACGGTGCGGCCGTGCCTGCGGGACGACGGGGTGGTGTTCGGCGCCACGATCCTGTCGGGGGGCGTCCCGACCACGGCTGCGGCGCGGGCGCTGATGCGAGTCTACAACCGAAAAGGGGTGTTCTCGAACGGCGCCGACACGCTGCCGGCCCTGCGCGCGGCCCTCGATCAGCGGTTCCGGTCGGTGGAGATCACGGTCGTCGGCTGCGTCGCCCTGTTCGTGGCGCGGGAGCCCCGCTGACCCGGCCACCGTCCGCGCACACGAAAAAGGGCGCCCGCAGGCGCCCTGATCCGTTCGGCCAGTCCCAAAAGAATCAGGCGGCTGCGGTCTTCACCGGCACACCCTTCTCGGCCAGGAAGGTCTGCAGCTCGCCCGACTGGAACATCTCGCGGGTGATGTCGCAGCCGCCGACGAACTCGCCCTTCACGTAGATCTGCGGGATGGTCGGCCAGTTCGAGAAGGCCTTGATGCCCTCGCGGATGCCCTGGTCGGCCAGCACGTTCACGCCCTTGAACGGCACGCCGAGGTAGTTGAGGATCTGCACCACCTGTCCCGAGAAGCCGCATTGCGGCATCTGCGGCGTGCCCTTCATGAACACCACCACGTCCTGGGAGGCGATCTCGTTCTGGATGGTCGTGTTGGCGTCGGTCATCGAGTTAGTCCTCGTTCGTCCTGTGACGGTTTATCGTGCAGCAAGCTTATAAGCTTGGCGTATGCTTCCTTGATTCCGCGATTTGCAGCAGTATCGCGTCCATATCAAAGCGTGCCGAAAGAAGCTCGTCCGGATCAACCGGACAGCTATCCGGCAGGTTGGGCAGAAGGCCATCACCGTATGGCGTAAGACCCAAGTTGGCGGTTTCGCCTGCGGATTTCCAGATCCGGTCCCAATCCAAACGCTGCCGCATCGATCGCTCGAACCTGTTGCGCGCGGCGATTTGGAACGTCAGCGTCTCCTCACGCCAGGGGCGGGTGACGGGCAGATCCGGCGCCGATAGGCGCTTCAGCATATGGGCGAGAGCCTGGACCAGCAAACCCTCAACGGCTCGAAGTTGAGACCGTCCTACGCTCTCGATCTCCTCGGCGACATTCTCCCAGTTGACCGCATTCGACAGGTCGCTGCGGGCTCCGAGCGCGCGCAGAGCCGCAGCCTGCTCCTCGGCCGAGGTCACGATGTCGTCGTCGTAGAGGCTCGGTCGATCCATCGGGAGAGCTACCGCGAGAAGGCCTAATCCTGCGGGACGCCCGTGGTCAGCGCAAGGGCGTGGAGGACGCCGCCCATCCGGCCCTGAAGGGCGCCGTAGACCATCTGGTGCTGCGCCACCCGTGACTTGCCCTTGAAGGCCGCCGACAGGACGGTCGCAGCGTAGTGGTCGCCATCGCCCGCGAGGTCGCGGATCTCCACCTGCGCGTCCGGCAGCGCTTCGCGGATCATGCGCTCGATCTCGCCCGCATCCATCGGCATCGGCAAACTCCTGGGCGTAAGGGGGTTCAGGCGGCGGGAGCGGCCGGCTGGCTCGCCATGTAGGCGGGCAGCCAGCCCTCGTGCGCCGTGGACAGGTCGGCCAGCGATATGGTCTCGCCGCCCGGCAGGGTCAAACGGTCGGAGCCGGTGACGCCGACCACCGCCGCGTCGATCCCCTGCGCCGAGGCGCTGTAGAGGAGGTCGCTGGCAGCTTCCGGATCGATCGCCAGCAGGTAGCGGCCCTGGTCCTCGCCGAACAGGTAGGCGTGGGGGGCGAGATCCACCGGCACCTCGGGCAGGGCAGCGCCGATGCCGCCGGCCATCGCCATCTCGGCGAGGGCCACCGCGAGGCCGCCGTCGGAAAGGTCGTGGACCGTGTCGACGGCGCCCGACTGGATCAGGGTGCGGACGAAGTCGCCGTTGCGGCGCTCCAGGGCGAGATCCACCGGCGGCGGCGCGCCCTCCTCGCGGCCCTCGATCACCGACAGGTAGGCGGATTGGCCAAGCCAGCCCTCGCCGGAGCCGATCAGCACCAGCACGTCGCCCTCGCGCTTGAGGGCGATGGTGGCGTGGCGCGCCACGTCGTCGAGCACGCCGACGCCGCCGATGGTCGGGGTCGGCAGGATGCCGACGCCGTTGGTCTCGTTGTAGAGCGAGACGTTGCCGGACACGACCGGGAAGTCCAGCGCCCGGCAGGCCTCGCCGATGCCCTGCAGGCAGCCGACGAGCTGGCCCATCACCTCGGGCTTCTCGGGATTGCCGAAGTTCAGGTTGTCGGTGATGGCGAGCGGCTTGGCCCCGACCGCCGTGATGTTGCGCCACGCCTCGGCCACGGCCTGCCGGCCGCCCTCGACCGGGTCGGCCTCGCAATAGCGCGGGGTGACGTCGCAGGTGAGCGCCAGCCCCTTCGGCCCGTCCTCGACCCGCACGATGGCGGCGTCGCCGCCGGGCTTCTGGAGGGTGTTGCCCAGGATGAAGTGGTCGTACTGCTCGAAGACCCACCGCTTGGACGAGAGGTCCGGGGAGCCGACGAGGCGCTTGAGCGCGTCGGTGAGCGAGGCCGGGGCCGGAACCTCGGAGGCCGCGAGCACCGGCAGGTGCGTGTTGGCGAGGTGCGGCCGGTCGTAGAGCGGCGCCTCGTCGCCGAGCTCCTTGATCGGCAGGTCGGCCACGGTCTCCCCGTGCCACTTGATCACGAAGCGCAGCGTGTCGGTGGTCCGGCCGATCACCGCGAAGTCGAGCCCCCACTTCACGAAGATGGCTTCCGCCTCCGCCTCCATGCCGGGCTTGAGCACCATGAGCATGCGCTCCTGGCTCTCGGAGAGCATCATCTCGTAGGGGGTCATACCCTCTTCGCGGGCCGGCACCTTGTCGATGTCGAGTTCGACGCCGAGGTCGCCCTTGGCGCCCATCTCAACGGCCGAGCAGGTGAGGCCGGCGGCGCCCATGTCCTGGATGGCGATCACCGCCCCCGAGGCCATCAGCTCCAGGCAGGCTTCGAGCAGCAGCTTCTCGGCGAAGGGATCGCCAACCTGCACGGTCGGACGCTTCGACTCGGAGGCCTCGTCGAACTCGGCCGAGGCCATGGTGGCGCCGTGGATGCCGTCGCGGCCGGTCTTGGAGCCGAGATAGACGATCGGGTTCCCGATTCCGGCGGCGGCCGCGTAGAAGATCCCGTCGGTGCGGGCGAGGCCCACCGCCATGGCGTTGACCAGGATGTTGCCGTCGTAGCGCTTGTGGAAACCGGTCAGGCCGCCGACGGTGGGCACGCCGAAGGAGTTGCCGTAGCCGCCCACGCCCGCGACCACGCCGGAGACGAGGCTGCGGGTGCGCGGATGGTCGGGGGAGCCGAAGCGCAGGGCGTTGAGCGCCGCGATCGGCCGAGCGCCCATGGTGAACACGTCGCGCAGGATGCCGCCGACACCGGTCGCCGCGCCCTGATAGGGCTCGATGTAGCTCGGGTGGTTGTGGCTCTCCATCTTGAACACGCAGGCGAGCCCGTCGCCGATGTCGATCACGCCGGCGTTCTCGCCCGGTCCCTGGATCACCCACGGCGCCGAGGTCGGCAGCCCGCGCAGGTGCTTGCGGGAGGACTTGTAGGAACAGTGCTCGTTCCACATGGCCGAGACGATGCCGAGTTCGGTCAGCGTCGGGTCGCGCCCGATCAGGCCGCGAAAGCGCTCGTACTCGTCCGGCGTCAGGCCGTGCTGGGCCACGAGCTCGGGGGTGATCGGAACGTCGTTGCGGAACATGGGGCAGCCTCGACGAGGGCGGTCCGGGAGCCCCGACAGGACCCCCGACCCGTTAAGCGACCCGAACCGGGCAGCGTGCGGCGACGGTGACGGATTAGTGCGTTCTCCCACCGCGTTGCAATACGCCGTCTGACGCCACCGTGGATGAAGGCCGGTCACGCGGCCGGCGGATGGGCCAGGAAATCGGCGATCGCCGCCACGAACTTGTCGCCGTAGGCCTCGCGCTTGCGCTCGCCGACCCCGTGGACCGTGCGCAGAGCCCAGAGGTCGACGGGCTTCTGGCGGGCCATCTCGATCAGCGTTCGATCGGGGAAGACCATGAAGGCCGCGATGCCCTCGGCCCGGGCCAGCGTGGCGCGCAGGCCGCGCAGGTGCTGGAACAGCGCCTCGTCGGCCTCCGAGAGGGCGATCTCGCCGTCCTCGCGGGATGCAGGCCGGCGTCGCTCGCGGGATTCGGCCTTCGGCTCCGGATCCGGGCGGAGCTGGACCGGCTCCCGGCCGAACAAGATCGCCTCGCCCTTCTCGGTCATGGACAGGCCGCCGAAGCCGTCGGCGTTCTCGGCGATCGCCCCGGCCGCGAAGAGCTGGCGCAGGATCGCCCGCCACGCGGCCACCGGCTTGTCGGCGCCGACCCCGAAGGTCTTGAGGCTCGCGTGGCCGTTGCGGCGGATCTGCTCGCTCTCCTTCCCGTGGACCACGTCGCAGATATAGGCCGCGCCGAAGCGCTGGCCGGTGCGCACGACGGCCGAGAGGATCTTCTGCGCCGAGACCGTCCCGTCCACGAGGGTGACGCCGCCGCGGCACAGGTCGCAGCGGCCGCAAGGGCCGCTCGCCTCGCCGAAATAGGCGAGCAGCGACTGGCGGCGGCAGGTGGCGCCCTCGCACAGGGTGATCATCGCCTCGAGCTTGCGCCGCTCCACCCTGCGGCGCTCGTCGGAGATCTCCTTCTCGTCGATCTGGCGGCGGCGCAGCGCCATGTCGTCGAGGCCGTAGAGGGTCAGCGTGTCGGCGGGCAGCCCGTCGCGGCCGGCGCGGCCGATCTCCTGGTAGTAGCCCTCGACGTTGTTGGGCATGTCGGCGTGGCAGACGAAGCGCACGTCGGGCTTGTTGATGCCCATGCCGAAGGCGATGGTGGCGGTCATCACCACCCCGTCCTCCTGCAGGAACCGGTCCTGGTTGCGCATGCGCGTGCCCTGGTCGAGGCCGGCATGGTAGGGCAGGGCGTCGAACCCGTCCTTCTTGAGGGTCTCGGCCAGTTGCTCGACGCGCTTGCGCGAGGAGCAGTAGATGATCCCGCTCTCCGCCCGCCGATGCTTCAGGAACCGCTCGATCTGCCGGGCCGGGTTGTCCTTGGGCTGGAAGGTCAGCCGGATGTTCGGCCGGTCGAAGGAGTGGACGAAGATCTTCGGGGGCCGGTCCTGCGGGAACAGCCGCTCGGCGATCTCCGCGCGGGTCGCGGCATCGGCGGTGGCGGTGAGCGCCAGGGTCTGGATGTTGCCCAGCGCCACCCGGGCCCGGGCGATCTCCCGGTACTCGGGCCGGAAATCGTGGCCCCATTGCGAGACGCAGTGCGCCTCGTCCACCGCGAGCCGCCGGACCCCGGCCCCGCGCAGGGCCTCGATGCAGCCCTCCATCAGCAGGCGCTCGGGGGACACGAACAGGAGACGGAGGTCGCCCGAGCGCAGGGACCGCCAGGTCTCGCGGGACTCCGTCTCCGCCACCGTCGAGTTGAGGGTGGCGGCCTCGATGCCGACGCTCTTCATCTGCTGCACCTGATCGTGCATCAGCGCGATCAGCGGCGAGACCACGACGGTCAGACCGGGCTCGACCAGGGCGGGGAGCTGGTAGGTCATCGACTTGCCGGAGCCGGTGGGCATCACGGCGAACACGTCGGCGCCGTCCAGCACCGCGCCGATCACCTCGTCCTGCCCGGGCCGGAAATCCTCGTAGCCGAAGGTCTTCTTGAGCGCGGCGCGGGCCTCGTCGAGGCGGGTCATCGGGATCCTTGATCGGGGTTCTGGCCGCCCTTGCGGCAGGGGTGTGTAGACACTGGCCTCCGTGCGTCTACACGGGGGCTGCCATGCCGCTCAACATCCGCAGCGAAGAGGTGAATCAGCGCGCCGAGAAGCTGGCATCGCGGACGGGCGTGAGCAAGACCGAGGCGGTGCGACCCGCGCTCAAGAACGGACTGGCGCGGCAGAACGCGGAGCGCGAGACTTTCCTGGAGCCGGTCAAGCCGATCCAGGACAGGTTGGCATCCAACCCGTCGACGGGCCTCAAGGCGGATGAGGCCTTCTACGACAGCCTGAACGCCGCGTGATGTTCGTCGACGCGTCCGCCAGCATGGCGATCGTCGCCGGCGAGCCGGGACATTCTGCGCTGATGGATCGGTTGCGCGACAGTCCCGTGCGGCTCACGAGCGGCGTTGCCGTGTATGAGGCGGTGCTCGCCATCACCCGGCTCCAGGCCGTCTCGCCCGAAGTCGCCAAGAGATCGTGGACGATTTTCTGGCCGCCACAGGCGTCACGCGGGTCCCGATCGCCGAAGCGGAGACGCGCCTCGCCCTCGCGGCCCACGCCCGCCACGGCAAGGGCCGCCACCCGGCGCGCCTGAACCTCGGCGACTGCTTCGCCTGTGCCTGCGCGCGGATGCACGGCGTGCCGCTGCTCTACGTCGGCGACGCCTTTCCGCAGACCGACATCCGCTCCGCCCTGGCCTGACGCCTCAGCCGCCGTGGAACTCGGCCACGTGCTGGGCCACGATCGCGTCGAAGGATTCATCCGCCCGGAAGCCCAGAGCCAGGGCCGCCTCCGGCTCGAAGGCCTCCGGCCAGGAGCCGACGATCCGCGCGATGGTCGCGTCCGGCGCGCGCCGGATCAGCGCCACGGCCTTGTCGCCCGCCGCGCGGCGCAGGGCCTCGATCTCCTCGGCGACCGTGGCGGAGACGCCCGGCATGGTCAGGCTGATCCGGGGCCCGATCGCCGCGAGGTCGAGCCCGGCGGCGTGGACGAGGAAGCCGACCGCCGCGGCGGGGCTGGCGAACCAGTGCCGCACCGTGTCGGGCACCGGCAGGATCGCCTCCTGGCCGGCCAGCGGCTCGCGGATGATGCCGGAGAAGAAGCCCGAGGCCGCCTTGTTGGGCTTGCCCGGCCGCACGCAGATGGTCGGCAGGCGCAGACCGATCCCGTCGAGGAAGCCGCGGCGCGCGTAGTCGGCGAGCATCAGCTCGCCCATGGCCTTCTGCACCCCGTACGAGGAGGCTGGGCGCAGGATGTGGTCGTCCGGGATCACCTTGGGGAAGGGCGGCCCGAACACCGCGAGGGATGAAGTGAAGACGAGCTTCGGACGGTAGCCGTCCGCCGCGTTGGCCGCGCGGATCGCGTCGAGGAGCAGGCGGGTGCCGTCGAGATTGACCCGGTAGCCGAGTTCCAGGTTGGCCTCAGCCTCGCCGGAGACCACCGCGGCGAGGTGGAAGATCACCCCCGGCCGCCCGGCGATGGCGGCCTCGGCGGCACCCGGGGCCGTCAGGTCGGCGGCCTCGGCCCGCACCGGGCCGGAGAAGCCTTCCGGCGCCGCGGGCGGGACCACGTCGAGCAGGGTGAGGGCGCTGAGCGTCTGCCCGCCAACCTGGCCGTCCTTCACCAGGGCGTCCACGAGGCGGCGGCCGATCATGCCGGCGGCACCGAGAATCAGGGCGTGCATGGGAAACCTCTCGTCGGAGTATGCGGCCTCAGGCCATCATGTCGAGGGCGCGGCCGAAGAAGTCCGGGCCGCCGAAATTGCCGGATTTGAGGGCGAGCAGCATCGGCTCCGGTCGCCCTGCGGTCCGCAGCACCGGTACGCCCGCGGCGATCTCCGGCCCGAGCAGGAAGGCGGTGAGGCCCAGCCGGTCGACCACCGACCCCGAGGTTTCGCCGCCGGCGACCACGAGCCGGCGCACGCCGCGGGCGACGAGGCCCTCGGCGATGGCGGCCAGCGCCGCCTCGATGGCATGGCCAGCCGCGTCGACCCCATGCGCGGCCTGGAGGGCGCGCACCGCCTCGGGGGGTGCCGAGGACGCGATCAGCACCGGGCCTGCGGCGAGCCGTTCCGCCGCGAAGGCCAGGGCCTCGGCCACCACGTCGGCGCCGGCGAGCAGCCGGGCCGGGTCGAGGCGCATCACCGGCATGATCTTCTCCGCCGCGGCGACCTGCTGGAGGGTCGCCTGCGAGCAGCTGCCGGCGAGGCAGGCGGCGGCCCCGCCCACCGGCTCGCCCACGGCGGCCCCGGCGGCATCCTGCGTGCCGCGCCCGTCGGCCACCAGCGCCCGGGCGAGCCCGAGCCCGAGGCCGGACGCACCCACGGAGAATTTCTCGGCGATGATCGCCCGCCCGAGGGTTTCAAGATCGCTGTCGAAGATCGCGTCCGCGATGGCGGCGCCCTTGCCCTCGGCCGCCAGGGCCTGGAGGCGGGCCGCCACGGCCTCCGCACCCCGGGCCACCGTGGCGGTGTCGACCAGGCCGACCGGGCTGGCGCTCTGGCGCCCCAGCACGCGCACGAGGTTGGCGTCGCGCATGGGGTTGAGCGGATGGTCCTTCAGGGGACTCTCGTTCAGCGGCACGGATCCGACGAACAGGTTGCCCTGGTAGACGCTGCGCCCGGTCTCCGGGAACGCCGGGGTCACGAGCGCGATGGCCGCGCCGGCCTCGGCCCGCAGGGCGTCCATCACCGGGCCGATATTGCCCGCATCCGTCGAATCGAAGGTCGAGCAGACCTTGAACATCACGTGGGCCGCGCCCCGGGCCCGCAGCCAGGCTTCCGCCTCGCGGGAGCGGGCCACGGCCTGGTCGGCCGGGATCGAGCGGCTTTTCAGCGCCACCACCACCGCGTCGGCCTCCGGCAGGGCGCGGCCCTCTTCAGGCACCCCGATGGTCTGGATCGTGCGCAGGCCCGCCTTGGTCAGGGTGTTGGCGAGGTCCGAGGCGCCCGTGTAGTCGTCGGCGACGCATCCCAGCGCGAGGCTCATCGGGCGCTCCCCTTGTAGGCGGCGAGCCAGCCGAGGCCCGCGACGGTGTCGGCGGCCGGGATGTACTCGCAGCCGACGAAGCCGCGGTAGCCGAGCCGGTCCAGCTCGTCGAACAGGAAGAAGTCGTTCATCTCGCCGGTTCCGGGCTCGTGGCGCTCGGGCACGCTCGCCGTCTGGACGTGGCCGATGATCGGCATCAGGGCGCGCAGCCGCATGGTCACGTCGCCGTGCAGGATCTGGCAATGGTAGAGGTCGAACTGCAGCTTCAGGTTCGGCAAAGCCAGCTCACGGATCAGGTCCGCGGCGCGGCCGAAATCGTTGAGGAAGTAGCCCGGCATGTTCCGGCCGTTGATCGGCTCCAGGACGAGGTCGAGGCCGGCGTGGGCGAGCCGCTCGGCCGTCCAGGTCACGGCCCGACGGTAGGATTCGGCGGCCTTGGGATCGTCCCAGGGGGCGAGGCCCGCCATGAGGTGGAGCCGGCCCACGCCCGTCGCCTCGGCGTAGCGGAGCGCCGTCTCGACACCCGCCTTCAGCTCGTCGAACCGCTCGGGGAAGGCGGCGATCCCGCGCTCGCCCCCGGCGAAGTCGCCCGGCGGCAGGTTGAACAGCGCCTGGGTCAGGCCGTTCGCCCGGAGCCGCGCGCCGATGGCCTCGGGCGGATGCTCGTAGGGGAACAGGAACTCCACGGCGTCGAACCCGGCGCGGGCCGCAGCCTGGAACCGGTCGAGGAACGGCACCTCATTGAACATCAGGCTGAGGTTGGCGGCAAAGCGCGGCATTCTTTTGGGACTCCCTGCCCGATCCTTAGAAACGCGACGATCCGCTCAGCGGACCACGATCCAACCCAATCCCCGCATCCTGAGGTGCCGGAGCGCAGCGGAGGCCGCGAAGGCGGCGCGCTGGCGCGGGCACCTCAGGATGAGGAAGCGGGTGGGATCAGGCCTCCTCAGGCCGTCCCCGGCAGCTTCGCCCCCGAGACCTGCGCGTAGAGCCGCGCCACGGAGGCGTCGTCGTCGCGGCCCATGCCGGCGCCGGACGCCATCAGGAACATCTGGAGCGCCGCGGCCGCCACCGGGACCGGGTACTTCTCCGCCCGGGCCATGTCCTGCACGATGCCGAGATCCTTGACGAAGATGTCGACCGCGCTCTTCGGGCTGTAATCCGCGTCCAGGATGTGGGGCACCCGATTCTCGAACATCCAGGAATTGCCGGCCGACTTGGTGATCACCTCGTACACGCGCCGGAGATCGAGGCCCTGCTTGGCCGCGAAGGCCATCGCCTCGCAGGCGGCGGCGATATGCACCCCGGCCAGCAGCTGGTTGATCATCTTGAAGGCCGCGCCCTGGCCGGCCGCGTCGCCGAGCTCGTAGAGCGTGCCCGCCATGGCATCGAGGGCGGGCCGCGCCTTCGCGAAGGCCGCCGCCGAGCCCGAGGCCAGGAAGGTCAGGCCGCCCTCGGCCGCGCGGGCGGCGCCCCCGCTCATCGGGGCGTCGAGATAGTGGCGGCCGGTGGCCTCCAGCCGGGCGGCGAGCGCGCGCGCGACGGCCGGATCCATGGTGGCGGAGGAGACGAACACCGCGCCCTCGGGCATCGCGGCAGCGGCCCCGTTCTCGCCGAACAGCACCGCCTCGGTCTGGGCGGCGTTGACCACCACGCTCACCACCACGTCGGCGTCCCGGGCCGCCTCGGCGGGGTTCGCGGCGCCCCGGCCGCCGGCGGCGGCGAAGCGCGCCACCGCCTCCGGGTTCACGTCGCAGGCGGCGACCGAGAAGCCCGCCCGCAGGAGCGAGCCGGCCATGCCGGAGCCCATGGAGCCCAGGCCGATCACCGCGGCGCGGTGTGTTGCTTTGGTCATCGGGGGCGGCTCCTGCATGGACTGGGAAGGGGGTTCGTTACGTCGCGTAGGGTGCATCCGGAGCCGCGCGTCTCCCTCCCCCCTCTGCGGGGGAGGGTGGCCCCCGAAGGGGGTCGGGAGAGGGGAGCGACGGTGCAGAAGGGAGCGTCAGCCTCCGTGAAGGTCGCACCCTTTCCTGAAACCGGGTTCCCCTCTCCCGACCCCTGCTGACGCACGGGCCACCCTCCCCCGCAGAGGGGGGAGGGAGACCGGCGCGCTCGGCTCGAAGCCTCAGCGGTTGACCATCCGGGCCGGCGTGACGAACACGCAGACCGAGCCGACCACCAGCATCGCGGCGAGCGCGTACATGCCGGCGGCGGTGCTGCCGGTGGCGTCGCGCAGCGCCCCGATCACGTAGGGGCTGACGAAGCCGGCAAGATTGCCCACCGAGTTGATCAGGGCGATGCCGGCCGCCGCGCCGGCGCCGCTGAGGAACGCCGTGGGCAGCGACCAGAACAGGGGCGAGCAGGTCAGCACGCCGGCCGCCGCCACCGAGAGGGCCGCCACCGCGATGGTGGTCGAGCCCGCGCTCGCCGAGACCACGAAGCCGACGGCGCCGAGCAGGGCCGGGACGATCAGGTGCCAACGGCGCTCGCGCATCCGGTCGGCGCTGAGCCCGAACAGGACCATCACGATGGCCGCGCACAGGAACGGGATCGCGCTGATCAGGCCGATGTTGAGATTGCCCTGCACGCCCGACGCCTTGACGATCGTGGGCATCCAGAAGGTGAGGCCGTACTGCCCGGTCACGAATGCGAAGTAGATGAGGCTCATGAACCACACGCGGCCGTTGCGGAACACGGTGGCGATGGAGTGCGGGCTCGATTCCTTGCCCCGGTTGTCGGCGGCGATGTCGCGCTCCAGGAGCTCCTTCTCGGCGTCGCTCAGCCACTTCGCCTCGGCCGGGCGGTTGTCGAGGTAGAAGAACACGGCGAGTCCGATGAGCACCGCCGGCACCGCCTCGATCAGGAACATCCACTGCCAGCCGGACAGGCCCTGGGCGCCGTTGAACGCGTCCATGATCCAGCCGGAGAGCGGGTTGCCGAAGATCCCCGAGATCGGGATCGCCGCCATGAACACCGCGATCACCTTGGCGCGGCGATGGGCCGGGAACCACGACGTCGTGTAGAGGATCACGCCCGGATAGAAGCCGGCCTCGGCCAGCCCGAGCAGGAAGCGCATCCCGTAGAAGCTCCACTCGGAGTTCACGAACAGGAAGGCGCCGGAGATGATTCCCCAGGTGATCATGATCCGGGCGATCCACACCCGCGCGCCGACCCGGTGCAGGATCACGTTCGAGGGCACCTCGAACAGGAAGTAGCCGAGGAAGAAGATCCCAGCACCGAGGCCATAGACCGTCTCGGAGAACTTCAGCTCCTGGGACATCTGGAGCTTGGCGAAGCCGACATTCACCCGGTCGAGATACGCCACCACGTAGCAGAGCATCAGGAACGGCACGAGGCGCCAGAACACCTTCGCGTAGGTGCGGTCGGCGAAGGACTTTTCGTCCGCGGGCGCGGTGGCGCCCCCCAGCGGAGCGGCTTGGACCGGCATGGCGTTCTCCCTCGCCCATACGCTCGCGCGGATGGGCGGATCATGGTCTTCACCGCTCGTCGGGCGGCGCTGGGGCGGTGCCATATCGCCTTTTGGCAGCGCTGCCAATCCGGTTGTGCGACATAATGCAGGCCGCTATGTCAGGGGTCGGATCGCTGAGGACGGTCTTCCCAATTGCACCCTCATCCCGCGGTGGCGCAGCGCAGCGGAGGCCTCGAAGGAGCCCTCCAGGGAGCGCCGCGCCCTCTAAGGACCTTGTCCTTCGGGGCCCGGTCGCGCGGGCATCACGCGATGAGGGTGCGGATGGGCGATGCGACGGACGTCATCAGAGACCGCGCCGGGAGAAGCGGGGCCATGGACGAATTCCAGCCGCCGGGGCGGCTCGTGACGCTCACCGACGTGGCCCGTGAGGCCGGGGTCGGCGAGAGCACGGTCTCGCGGGTCCTGCGCAACCACGGCTCCTATTCCAAGCGCGCCGGCGCGCGGGTGGCTGAGGCGGTGGCCCGGCTCGGCTACGTGCCGAACCGCCTCGCCGGCAGCCTCGCCGGCCAGGGCGCGAGCGCGCGGCTCGTGGGCGTCGTCATCCCGTCGCTCGCCAACGTGGTCTTTCCCGACCTGCTGCGCGGCCTGACATCGGCGCTCGACGCCGAGGGCATCCCCTGCGTGATCGGGGTGAGCGAGTACGATCCGGACCGGGAGGAGGCGCTGGCCGCCGCGCTCCTGTCGTGGCGCCCGGCGGCGCTGCTGCTCACCGGGCTGGAGCACAATCCCGGGACGGTGGCCCTCGCCAGGGCCGGGGGCGTGCGCGTCGTCGAGATGATCGACACGGATGGCGACGGGATCGACACGGTGGTCGGGTTCTCCAACCGGGCCGTGGGGGCGGCGAGCGCCCGCCACCTCGTCGCGCGGGGCTACCGCCGCATCGCCTATCTCGGCCACGACTTGCGCATAGACGTGCGGGCGGGCAAGCGGCTGGCCGGGTTCGAGGAAGCCCTGGCGGAGGCTGGGCTGGCGCTCCAGGCCCAGGAGATCCGGTCGGGGCCGTCCTCGCCGGCCTCGGGGCGGGCGGGGCTGGAGGCGCTGCTGGCGCGCCACCCGGATCTCGATGCCGTCTACTTCTCCAACGACGACATGGCGCTCGGCGGCTACTTCGCCTGCCTGGCGGCGGGGCTCGCGGTCCCGGGACGGATCGCGCTGTTCGGCTTCAACGGGCTCGACTTCGCGGCGGCGATGCCCCAGCCCCTCTCGACGGTGCGCACGCCGCGCCTGGAGATCGGCCGGCGGGCCGCCGCCTGCCTGACCGATCAGAGTCCAAAGAAAATCGATCTCGGGTTCGAGCTGATCGAGGGAGCGACCGCATGAGCGACGAGAGCCGGCTGCGCGAAGACATCTGCCGCTACGGCCGCTCGCTGTTCGAGCGCGGCCTGACGCCGGGCTCGTCCGGCAACATCTCGCTGCGCCTGCCCGACGGCGGCTGGCTGGTGACGCCGACCAACGCGTCCCTCGGCTTCCTCGACCCGGCGCGGATCTCCCGGCTGGACCAGCAGGGGCGCCTCGTCTCGGGCGACAAGCCCACCAAGGAGATCCCGCTGCACAGCGCGCTCTACGAGAGCCGCAGCGAAGCGAAGGCGATCGTCCACCTGCACTCCACTCACGCGGTGGCGGTCTCGATGCTGCCGGAGATCGACCCGCGTCAGGTCCTGCCGCCGCTGACGCCCTACTACCTGATGCGCACCGGCGGCACGGCGCTGGTGCCCTATTACCGACCCGGCGACCCGGCGGTCGCGGACGCGATCCGGGGGCTCGCCGGCCGGTACAGTTCGGTGCTGCTCGCCAATCACGGCCCGGTGGTGGCCGGGGACAGCCTGGAGGGCGCGGTCTTCGCCACCGAGGAGCTCGAGGAGACCGCCAAGCTCTACCTGCTGCTCCGCAACCTCAACCCGCGGCAGCTGAGCCCCGGGCAGGTGGCCGATCTGGTGAGCCATTTCGGCCTGACCCTGCCGGAGCCGGGGGACCATGCCGGGCACGATCACGGGTGAGGGTGGCCCTCAGTGGTCTGTGCGAAGGCGCAACGCGCCCCCTCTCCCATGCGGGAGAGGGTCGGGGTGAGGGATCGGGTCTTTCCGGTGAGGTCGCACCCCTCACCCTGTCCCTCTCCCGCACGGGCGAGGGGACCCGCGCTCCGTTCAGATGGCGATTGTCCGCGGGGAAGGCTCCGCCTCACCCCTCGATCTTCGCGAACTCCGCCACCTCCCGCGTCGCGGCGCGCAGGGCGTTGAGCAGAGCCAAGCGGTTCTCGCGGAGCTTCGGATCGGGCGCGTTGACGGTGACGTCTTGGAAGAAGGCGTCCACCGGCGCGCGGAGCGTGGAGAGCGCCTGCATGGCCCCGGCGAAATCCTCGCGGGCGACCGCCGCCGAGGCGGTCGCCCGGGCCTTCGCCAGCGCCTCGGCCAGCGCCCGCTCGGCCGGCTCGCCCGCGGCGGCGAGGGCGGCGTCGGGCGCGGCATCGTAGGCGCGGCCGTCCTTCTTCTCCTCGATGCGCAGGATGTTGGCCGCGCGCTTGTAGCCGGCCAGCAGGTTCTTCCCGTCCTCGGTGTCGAGGAACTGTCCGAGCGCCTCGACGCGGCGCACGACCATCAGCAGGTCGTCCTGGCCGGGCAAAGCGAAGACGGCGTCGATGAGGTCGTGGCGGGCGCCCTGGTCGCGGAGGTAGACCTTGAGGCGGTCCGCGAAGAAGCCGAGGAGATCCCCGGCATCCGCACCGGCCCGCCCGGCGAGGCCGCGATCCGCCGCGCCGACCTGCTCGAGGAGGCGCAGGCGCAGGCCGCGGTCGAGGATCAGCCGAATCACGCCCAGAGCCGCCCGGCGCAGGGCGAACGGGTCCTTGCTCCCCGTGGGCTTCTCGTCGATCGCCCAGAACCCCACCAGCGTGTCGAGCTTGTCGGCGAGCGCCACCGCGATGGAGACCGGATCGCTCGGCACCCGGTCGGAGGGGCCGAGCGGCTTGTAATGCTCCTCGATGGCCGCGCAGACGCTGTCGTGCTCGCCCTGGAGCGCCGCGTATTTGCGGCCCATCAGGCCCTGGAGCTCGGGGAACTCGCCGACCATCTCGGTGACGAGGTCGGCCTTGGCGAGACGGGCGGCGCGCTCGGCGAGCGCCGGATCGGCCCCGACCAGAGTCGCGAGGTCCTTCGCGAGCGCGGCGATGCGGGCGATCCGCTCGCCCTGCGTGCCGAGCTTCTCGTGGAAGACGATGCTGTCGAGCTTCGGCAGCCGATCCCCCAAGCGAATCGCCTTGTCGGTTTCCCAGAAAAACTTCGCGTCCGACAGGCGCGCCCGGACCACCCGCTCGTTGCCGGCTGTGATCGCCCGGCCGCCGTCGCTGGCGACGAGGTTCGAGACCAGGATGAAGGCCGGCGCCAGGTCCTCCGACCCGCTCTTGCGCAGGACGAAGCACTTCTGGTTCGCCCGGATGGTCGCCCGGATCGCCTCGGCGGGGATGTCGAGGAAGGCCTCGTCGAAGGAGCCCATCAGCACCACCGGCCATTCCACGAGGCCCGACACCTCCTCCAGCAGCCCCTCGTCCTCGACGAGGTCGAGGCCGCGGGCGAAGGCGAGGTCGCGGGCATCGTGCAGGATCACGTCCTTGCGCCGGTCGGCGTCGAGGATGACCTTCGCCCGCTCCAGGGCCTGGATGTAGTCGTCGAACCGGCGCACCTCGATCGCCTCCGGGGCGAGGAAGCGGTGGCCGTAGGTCACCGTGCCGGCCGCGATCCCGCCGACCGCGAACGGCACGACCTCGGGGCTCTCGGTCTCCGGCCCGAAGGTCGCGACGATCGATTGCAGCGGGCGCACCCAGCGGAGGGACCCCGGCTCCGCCGAGGCCGCACCCCAGCGCATGGATTTCGGCCAGGGGAAGTTCTTGACGATCTCGGGCAGGAGCTCGGCCAGGACGTCCAGCGTCTCGCGGCCGGGCCGCTCGATCACCGCAAGGTAGAATTCGCCCTTCTTGGGATCGGTGACGGTCGTGGCCTGATCGAGGCTCGTCAGTCCCGCGCCCTTCAGGAAGCCCTGGACGGCCGCCTCGGGGGCGCCGACCCGCGGGCCGCGGCGCTCCTCACGCACGGCCTCGCCCCGGGCGGGGAGGCCGGCGATGTGCAGCGCCAGCCGGCGCGGCGTCGAGAACGCCTTGGCGCCCTCGTACAGGAAACCGCGCGCCACCAGGGCGTCGGTGACGAGCTTTTTCAGATCCTCCGCCGCGCGCCGCTGCATGCGGGCGGGGATCTCTTCCGAGCGGAGTTCGAGCAGGAAGTCGGGCATGGCGCGGCCATATCGCCGCGCCGCACCCCTGTCGAGGGTCGACGGCCCAGGCTCAGCGCGCCTCGCCCTTGAGGATGGTCGTGAGCTGCCACTTGCGGTCGCCGATCGCGTGGGCGTCGGAGACCTTCCAGCCGCCATCCTCGCGCACGAGGTCGTAGACGATCGCCTTCGAGCCGTCGCCGCCCTTGCGCTCCACCGTGACCTTCGCCTGGTCCTTGCCCTCGGTGGCCTCCTTGAAGGTCAGGTTCTTCACCGTGTCGGGCTTCAGGGGCTCGCCGTTGAGGCGGTAGTCGAAGTCGAGGTTGCCGGTGGCACCGTTGGCCTGCTTCGCGTCGGCGTCGAACAGGCCCTGCAGGCGCTTCGAGTACACGGAGGAGTGATTCGGGTGCGGCTCGGCGTAGAGCTTCTTGACCGTGGCCTCAGGCCCGGGATCGGCCGCCAGCGCGGGGGCGAGGCCGAATCCGAGGAGGCTGAGGGCGAGGATCGTCTTCTTCATCACGAGGTTCCCGCGTCTGCGGACGCGCCGGAGCGCGCCGGTTGGCGGGGGTTGCAACGCGCGAAGGCTCAAGGGGCTCCGCCGGCCGCGGTCTTCAGCCACGCGGCCCCGCAGGCCTTGGCGAGTTCCCGCACCCGCAGGATGTAGCTCTGGCGCTCCGTCACCGAGATCACGCCGCGCGCGTCGAGGAGGTTGAAGACGTGGCTGGCCTTGATGCACTGGTCGTAGGCCGGCTGCGCCATCCGGTGGCGCTCGCCCTCCGCGGCGGGCGCGCCCGCCGCGAGGTAGGACCGGCAGGCCGCCTCCGCGTCGGTGAACTGGCGGAACAGCATCGTCGTGTCGGCGGACTCGAAATTGTGGCGGGAATATTCCTGCTCGGCCTGCAGGAACACGTCCCCGTAGGTGATCCGGTCCGCACCCTCGGCGCCGTTGAAGTCGAGGTCGTAGACGTTCTCGACGCCCTGGACGTACATGGCGAGCCGCTCCAGCCCGTAGGTCAGCTCGCCCGCCACCGGCGCGCACTCGAAGCCCGCGACCTGCTGGAAATAGGTGAACTGGCTGACCTCCATCCCGTCGCACCAGCATTCCCAGCCCAGGCCCCAGGCGCCGAGCGTCGGGCTCTCCCAATCGTCCTCGACGAAGCGGATGTCGTGGAGCTTGAGGTCGACGCCGATGGCCGCGAGCGAGGCGAGGTAAAGCTCCTGCAGGTTGGGCGGGTTCGGCTTCAGGATCACCTGGAACTGGTAATAGTGCTGGAGCCGGTTGGGGTTCTCGCCGTAGCGGCCGTCCTTGGGCCGGCGCGACGGCTGGACATAGGCCGCCTTCCAGGGTTTCGGGCCGAGCGCCCGCAGGGTCGTGGCCGGATGGAAGGTGCCGGCGCCGACCTCCATGTCGTAGGGCTGGAGGATCACGCAGCCCTGCGCCGCCCAGAATTCCTGAAGCGTCAGGATCAGACCCTGGAAGGATTTCTTTTGGGACATGGGTGTCGGAGGCTCGGGCTCGCGCGGCGGCTCGGGCCGCTGGCGGGCCGGTTTAGGTGCGGGCGGGCAGGGGTGCAAGGCGCGGGTGTCGGGTGAAGGCGATCGGGTGACGGGTCTTCGGCGCCGGCGGCCCGGGTTGCCTGTCCGGGCCGGATGAGGTCCGATCCGTCCGGACCAGCGGAGAGAATCATGGACAGCAGCCTCGCGATCCGCCGGATCGGCGCCGGCGACCGGGATGCTTGGCTGCCGCTCTGGCGGGGCTACCAGGCGTTCTACAAGGTCGACCTGTCGGACGCCGTCACGGAGACGACCTGGCGGCGCCTCAACGACCCGGCCGAGCCGGTCGACGGAGCCCTGGCGTGGCGCGGCACGGAGGCGATCGGCCTCGTCCACCACATCCGCCACCGCTCGGCCTGGACGGTCGGGGATTACTGCTACCTCCAGGACCTGTTCGTGGCGGACGGCGCCCGGAATCTCGGGATCGGGCGGCGGCTGATCGAGCACGTCTGCGAGGCCGCGAAAGCCGCCGGCTGCTCCCGCGTCCACTGGCTGACGCACGAGACCAACACCGACGCGATGCAGCTCTACGACCGGATCGCCGAGAAATCCGGCTTCGTGCAGTACCGCAAGATCCTCTGAGGGCCCGCGCCCCAGGTGCGGCGGGACACGCAAGCGTGGCGGTTTTTGGGCAATACCGGGAACCGCCAAGCCAACGGCCAAGTTATCGCTGCAACAGGGGATCTCGGCACCTCAGCGCTGCCGAACGCAATACGACGGACCACTCGTCATGTTCAATGCTCGCACCCGCAACACCTTCGGCCGCAAGAACATCGCCGTCTTCGCCGCGCTCGCCATCTCGTCGCTGGCCGCGACGCCCGTCGTGATGAGCGCCAGCCGCGCGCTCGCCACCTCCGAGGACCAGCCGGTGGCCGCGACCCTGCGGGTCGAGCCGGTGGACGTCGCGCCCGTGGCGGTGGCGCCGAAGTCCGAGGGGACCTGCCTGCGCAAGGTGCGGGTCGTCTACAGCGGCTACGGCCAGCCGGCGGACGGCTGCGCCGCCCATTGAGGAGCCGCACCCCGGCCGGGCACGGCTCCAGGCCCCTGCTTCGACGCGCTCTCCGACGCCGGACGGGATCCCACTTCGGCGGAGAGCGTCCTAGCCATGGGCCGGCGCGGTCCCGGCCAGACGCTTGAGATGGAGCTCTTCCAGATCGATCTCCGTTTCCAGCTGACGCAGCACCGAGCTGTGGACCCGGTTCTGCCGGTGCAGGTCGATCAGCGCCGACCGGCCTGACCGCACGGCGAGCAGCGCGGCGGCGAAGTGCTCGTTCTTCTCGGCTTCGAGCGCCGTCCGCTCGTCCCGGTCCCGCGAGGAGGCCCGGACCCGGCGACGATACTCCTCCACGAGGCGCGGGTGCTGCAGCGCCCCGGTCTCGGGGAACACCAATCCCTCCAGGGCGGCGAGTCCCGCCTCGTTGACGACGACGCGGGCCATGGGCGCGTCGAGATGGCCGTCGGGCAGGTGCGCCACGGGATCGAGGCGGAGCCGGCGGATCAGCGGCCCCAGGGTCGTGCCCTGCACCAGCACGGTGAATAGGATCACCACGAAGGCCGCGACCAGGATGGCGTCACGGCCGGGGAAGTCCACCGGCAGCGCCAGGGCCGCCGCGAGGGTCACGACCCCGCGCATCCCGGCCCATCCGACGATCAGCGGCACGGCCGGGTTCGGGGAGGGTTCCCGCGCGCGCAACCGCGGCGACAGGAGCCGCCGCAGGTAGACGGCGGGAAACACCCAGAGCAGGCGGGCGACGACGCAGGTGGCGGTGACGGCGAGCGCCAGGGGCAGCCCCGCCGAGAGCGACCCGTACTCGCCGCCGGTCCGGGCCAGCACGCCGCGCAGCGCCAGGCCGATCAGCACGAAGACCAGGGCCTCCAGCACGAACACCACGAATGCCCACACCGCCACGGAATGGCGGCGGGCATGGGCGTCGAAGGTCTCGTGCTCCCGGCCGCCCATCATCAGGCCGCAGGCCACAACCGCGAGAACGCCGGAGGCGTGGACCTCCTCGGCCGCGAGGTAGGCGACGTAGGCGGCGAGGAAGCTCAGCACCGTGATGGCGTTTGCGTCGTGCAGCCGCCGCATCCCGGCGTTCACCGCCAGACCGCAGGCGAGCCCGACCGCGACGCCCGCCACCGCGAGCCACGCGAAGCTGCCGGCCGCCGCCCAGGCGCTGAAGCTCCCCGTCAGCGCGGCCGCCACGGCGAAGCGGTAGAGCACGAGGCCCGAGGCGTCGTTGACGAGGCTCTCGCCCTCCAGGACCGTGATCATCCGGCGGGGCAGGGCGACCCGGGCCAGCACCGCCTTGGCGGCGACCGCGTCCGGCGGCGAGACGATGGCGCCCAGGGCGAAACAGGCGGCCCAGGGCAGGGCCGGCACCACCGCGTGGGCGACGAGCCCGACGATCAGGGTCGTGAACAGGACCGCCCCGAGCGAGAGCGACAGGATCGGGCCGAGGCTCGCCCGGAAGTCGCGCCAGACGGTGAAGTAGGCGGATTCGAGCAGGAGCGGCGGCAGGAACAGGACCATGATCAGGTCCGGGTCGAGCGTGAAGGCCGGCAGGCCCGGCACCACCGCCAGCGCCATGCCGCCGATGACCAGGGCCGCGGCCGGCGGGAAGCCCAGGCGCCCGGCCGCCAGCGACAGCAGCAGGGCCGCGCCGAGGAGGCCGAGGATCAGCTCGAACAGGGCGACGGAGGTCATCGATGAATCGGGCTCGGCGCTGGATCGGCGGGAAGCGCGGCCGTTCTACGCAGATTTCAATCGTCGGTGGAATACCAGTGCAGACGTACCAGACCGAACCCCGCCGTCCATCGCCAATCGGTCGTCTGCGCGATCAGCCGCCCTGCGCGGCCTGCCAATCCAGCGTGGATGTCCTTTTCGCAGATGGCGCATCGCTCGTTCCCGCGATCCTCGGGAACCGGTGGGAGGCCGCCCTGCGGTTCATGACGCGATCGAACGTATCCGAGTCCGCGCATCGTCCGCGCCTCGACCACGTTCGGCGAGACAGCTGCCGCTCGCGTCGCCGAAAGCTGCTCGGCCACCGCCGACGCGACGGATGGGTCCAGCGTCGTTCAGCCGTCCCGGGCGGTCCGTCGCGTCGGCGCGAATCCGGCCGCCGGCCGTATCCTACAGCGCCCCCTCCCGCACCGCGCCCGGATCGGCGAGCGCGTGGAGGATGCGCGCGGCGCTGTGGGCGAAGCGGAGCGTCACGGCCTTGCGCCGGGCGCCGTTCAGCGGATGCTCGGGCGCCGCACGCAGGATTCCGGCCCCGTAGGCATCCGCGACGATCAGGCCGCATTCCTCCGGGATCAGGGATTCGGGCACGTCCTCGGGGATCGCGAAGTAGAACCGGTCGCAGAAGTCGCGGTAATCCGGCCATTTCCGGTCGGCGCGGAAATCCGCCACGCTCGACTTGATCTCCACGATGGTGAGCTTCCCGGCGCCGCACAGGGCGATCACGTCGGCGCGGCGGCCGTTGACGAGGGAGAATTCCGGCAGGGTGACGCAGCCCATCTCGGAGAACAGCCGCCGCACGCCGCGCTGGATGCGCAGCGCCGTCGGCGACTGCCGCCGGTCGGGCGGCAGGAGCGCCTCGGCCACCGGGGGCGGAGAAGCGGAATCGGAAACGCCGATGGAAGCGGACATCAATCTCGGGGAATGCGCCTGTGCCGAATCGGGACATCCTGCCAATCCGGGCGCCGTCCGTCACCTGCGGCGCGGCATCGCCCCGGGGCAATCATCCAAGGCGGTCACCCGAGGCGGTCATCCGAGGCAGGCCCGGATCGCGTCGAACCCGTCGGTGAGCGCGGCCGGGCCGGGCTGCAGGATCAGCGGCGACTTGATCTCGTGGATGCGCCCGTCGCGCACGGCCGGGATCGCCGCCCAGCCGGGTCGGGACCGGATGCGGTCGACATGGACCCGCTTGCCGCACCACGAGGCGAGGATCACGTCGGGCGCGGCTTCGATCACCTGTTCGGGCGTGACGATCCGGTCCTGCGCGGCCGGCTGCCGGCTCAAGGCCGGGAACACGTCCCGGCCGCCCGCGAGGCCGATCAGATCCGAGACCCAGCCGATGCCGGAGATCATCGGCGCGTCCCATTCCTCGAAGTAGACGCGCAGGGTCGGCCGGTCCCGCACCGTCGCGGCGGCCTCCGCCAGCCGCGCCTCGAAGCCGGCCGCCAAAGCCTCGGCCCGTTCGGGCAGACCGACGAGGGCGCCGAGGGTGCGGACCATGGCAAGGCAGCCCGCCACGTCGCGCTGGTTGAACAGGTGCACCGCCACGCCGGCCCGGGCGAGGTCGGCGACGATGCCGGCCTGGAGGTCCGAGAAGGCCAGGACGAGGTCCGGCGCCAGCGCCAGGATCTTCGGGATGTCCGCGCTGGTGAAGGCCGAGACGCGCGGCTTCTCCTTCCGGACCCGGGGCGGGCGCACCGCGTAGCCCGAGACGCCGACGATCCGGTCCTCCGCACCCAGCAGGTACAGAGTCTCGACGGTCTCCTCGGTGAGGCAGACGATCCGCTCGGGCGGGAAGCGCCGCATCAGCGATGGAACCACGTGAGCAGCCCGGCCCCGGGGGCCAGCAGCACGAAGGCCCAGACCAGGGCGGAGGCGACGTTGGCCAGCTGGAACGGCAGCCGCGCCAAGCCGAGGATGCCGGCGAAGAGCGGCACCAGGGCCCTGGCCGGCCCGAAGAACCGCCCCAGCGCCACCGCGGCGATGCCCCAGCGCCCGATGAAGGCCTCGGCCTTGGCCATGAGCTCGGGGTAGCGCCGCAGCGGCCACTTGGTCTTGGCCCCCGGTCCGAGCCAGCGCCCGGCCTCGTAGGAGATCCAGTCGCCGAGCGCGGCGCCCACCGCCGCGGCGATCACCACCGGCCAGAACGGGATGTCGGCGCCGCCGACGAGGGCGCCGATGCCGACCAGGATCACGGTCGCCGGCACGAACAGCGACAGGACCGCGATCGATTCGCAGAAGGCGAGGCCGCCGGCGATGAACGGCGTCCAGGCCTTGTGCGCCTCCACGAAGGCGAGGGTCGTGGTGCGCAGCGCTTCGATGTCCATGGGGCTCTGAACGGGGCTCGGCGGGTGGGAGGAGGGTCGGTCCCATCTGAGGCGCGCGGGGGAGGGCGGCAAGGGATAGGGGTGCAGGCGGCGCGGGAACCGGCTAACCGTAGCGGGACAACGAGCGAGTCCCGCGTTGAACGTCCTGTCGATCCAGTCCCATGTCGCCTACGGCCATGTCGGCAACGCCTCGGCGGTGTTTCCGATGCAGCGGCTCGGGGTCGAGGTCTGGCCCGTGCATACGGTGCAGTTCTCCAACCACACCGGTTACGGCGCGTGGCGCGGCCCCGTCTTCGACGCGGCGATGATCCGCGAGGTGGTGCGCGGCATCGGCGAGCGCGGCGTGCTCTCCACCTGCGACGCGGTGCTGTCGGGCTACATGGGGTCGGCCGAGATCGGCGCCGCGATCCTGGAAGCGGTGGACGCCGTGCGGGCGGCGAACCCCCAAGCGCTCTACTGCTGCGACCCGGTGATCGGCGACGTCGAGGAGGGCGTCTACGTGCGGCCCGGCATCGAGGCGTTCCTGCGCGAGCGCGCGGTCCCGGCCGCCGACATCCTCACCCCCAACCAGTTCGAACTCGGCCTCCTCACCGGCCTGCCGAGCCGCACCCTGGCGGAGGCCGCAGCCGCGATCGCGGCGCTCCAGGCGCGGGGGCCGCGGGTGGTCCTGGTCACCTCGGCGCTCTGCGCCGACACGCCCGCCGACAGCATCGACCTGCTCGCGGGCGCGGAGGGGCGGGTGTTCCGGGTCCGCACCCCGCGGCTCGCCATCGCGGTGAACGGGGCGGGAGACTGCATCGCGGCCCTGTTCCTGGTGCACTATGCCCGGACCGGCTCGGCCGAGGCGGCGCTCGGCGCGGCGGCGGCCTCGATCTACGGGCTGCTCAAGCGCACCGCCGAGGCAGGATCGCGGGAGATCCTGACGGTGGCCGCGCAGGAGGAATACGTGAACCCGAGCGCGCGGTTTCCGGTCGAGGCGGTGTGAGGGCACGCCCTTCGGCCGGGCCCGGCGAGAGCAAGAAGGATGGACACGATGGCGCGCCGCTTCGTCACCCTCGACGTGTTCACCGAGCAGAGGCTCGCCGGCAATCCGCTGGCCGTGGTGCTCGACGCGGAGGGGCTCGACACCGCCGCCATGCAGGCCATCGCGCAGGAGTTCAACCTGTCGGAGACGGTGTTCGTCCTGCCGCCCACGGAGGCCCGGCACCGGGCGTCCTTGCGCATCTTCACCCCCGGCCGGGAGCTGCCCTTCGCCGGCCACCCGACGGTGGGCACCGCCGTGCTGCTGGCGCTGCAGGATCCGTCCCGGGGCGATGCCCGGGCCTTCGGCCTGGAGGAGCGGATCGGAATCGTCCCCTGCGTGGTCGAAACGCTGGCGGACGGCAGCGGCGGACGGGCGCGGTTCCGGCTGCCGATCCTGCCGGAATACCTCGGTCCCGGCCCCGAGCCCGCCTTGCTGGCCCCGCTCCTCGGCCTCAAGCCCGCCGACATCGGCACCGGCCGGCACGCGCCGAGCCGCCACGGCGTCGGGCCGAGCTTCACCTGCGTGCCCGTGGGCTCGGTGACGGCCCTCGACGCCGCCCGGCCGGCCCAGGCGCCCGACCCGAACGACGGGCTCTACCTCTACACACCCGACCCCGAGGGCACCGGCCAGAGCTGGCGGGTCCGCATGTTCGCGCCGAATTTCGGCGTCACGGAGGATCCCGCCACCGGCTCGGCGGCCTCCGCCTTCGCGGGGGTGCTGATGCAGTTCGAGGCCCTGGGCGACGGCACGCACGACGTGGCGATCCGCCAGGGTGAGGCGATGGGGCGGCCGAGCGAGATCGCGCTCCAGCTCACCATCGAGGCGGGGGCCCTGCGGAGCGTCGAGATCGGCGGGGCCGCGGTGATCGTGGCCGACGGCACCCTGCATGTCTGACGGCTTCCGGATCACACAGCTTGCCGCCGTGACGGCGCGGTTCGTGACCTACGACTGGGCCTTCCCCCGGGAGAATGCCGACGCCATCGCGGCGCATTGGCAGACCCGGATCGCCCGCGCGCCCGGCATGTTCGACGGCACCGTCCTGCTGTGCTGCGATCACGCGGTCGCGGACCGGGCCGCCCGCCTGGACCTGTTCGCGACGCGCTACGCCACCTTCACCTACTACCGGGACACCCGGCACGCCGACGCCCGCATCGCAGACGCCCGCATCGCCAATGCCTTCGCGGCGATCGTGCCCTGGACCTCGGACGGCGCCGTCCTGCTCGGCGAGATGGGGGCCCGCACGGCCAATGCCGGCCAGCTCTACTTCCCCTGCGGCACTCCGGATCCGGACGACATACAGGGCGCGCGGGTCGATCTCGCCGGCAGCGCCGCCCGGGAACTCGCCGAGGAGACCGGCCTGGCGCTGCCGGACGAGGCCGAAACGGATTGGGTGCTGCTGGAGGGGGAGGGCCAGCTCGCGTTCCTGCGGCCGGTGCGCTTCCCGGAGACGGCCGCGCGGCTCGTGGCGCGGATCGCCGACCATCTCGGCGCCGAGGCCGAGCCGGAACTCGCCGGGATGCACGTGGTGCGGGGCCGCGACGACATCGATGCCGCGCGGATGCCGGGCTTCGTGCGGGCCTACCTGGCGGACGCGTTCCCGCCCGCCCGCTGATCGGCGCGGCGCGGGGAAAGACGTTCGTCTCCCCGCGGGGGCGGCCGGATGTCATCTCTAGCATCAATCGCGGGCAATACAGATTTTCGTTTCATTGACCGCCCTCGCGGCAAGCATAAGCTCGGCCTTCCACAGAACAGCCCCGCACAACGCGGGCAGCGGATCGCGGCAGGCCCCATGCTCATCGGATCTCACGCGCGTCCCGGCGTCCGCCGGTTCGCCGGCGCGCTGCTCGCCGCCGCACTGACGCTGGCCACGACGACGCTGGTCACGACGACGCTAGCCGCGGTGGCCGCCCGCGCGGAGGAGGTCGTCCTGCGGGTCGGCGACCAGAAGGGCGGGAACCGGTCACTCCTCGAGAGCGCCGGCTCCGCGAAGGATCTGCCCTACCGGATCGAATGGTCGGAATTCCCCGCCGCCGCGCCGATCCTGGAGGCGCTCAACGCCGGCGCCCTCGATGTCGGCTACACCGGCGACCTCTCCTTCCTCACGGTCGTCGCGGCCGGGGCACCGATCAAGGCGATCGGCGGCACTAAGTCGGATCCGCGGACGCAGACGATCCTGGTCCGCGCGGATTCGCCGATCCGCTCGGCCGCCGACCTCAAGGGAAAGCGACTCGCCGGCACCCGCGGCGGCTGGGGCCAGTTCCTGATCAGCGCGACGCTGGAGAAGGCCGGGATCGCGCCATCCGAGGCCACCTTCGCGCCGCTCAACCCGGTCGACGCCAAGGTCGCGCTGATGGCCGGCTCGGTGGATGCCTGGGCGGTCTGGGAGCCCTACGTCTCGTTCGCGACGCTCAGGGACAAGGCCCGGCCGATCGCGGACGGCGCGGGCCTCACGCCGACCATCACCTTCATCGTCGCCTCGGACAGCGCCATCGCCACCAAGCGGGCCGCCCTGCAGGACTTCCTGAGCCGCCTGGACAGGGCGCGGCTCTGGTCGCTGGACCATCTCGACGCCTACGCCCGGAACACGGCCGCGCTGACCAGGCTGCCGGAGGACGTCCTGCGCGCGGCCTACACGGCGCAGCGGACGCGGCCGATCGCGCTCGACGACGGTGTCGTGACGGAGGTCCAGGAGGCCTCGGACCGGGCGACGCGGTACGGGATCCTGTCGAGGACGCTGGACGTCGGGCGGGCCATGGACCGGAGCTTCACCGCCGCGGCCTCGAACTGAGCGCGGCGCGCAGACGGGAGGAGTCTTTCGTCTTCAAGCACCCGTCATGCATGGGAAGCGCGGCCCGTCCGAGGAGCGCGGGTTGCGCGCGTCTCCGCGGTGCGCCAGGATCACGCCATGTCCTTCGAGACGATGCACACGTTGCGCAAGGCGCCGGAGGTCACGCCGCTCTTTCCCGAGCTGAGCGTGGTCATGATCCTGCGCGACGCCGTCACGGACGACGGCCTGCCCGTGCCAGCCGGTGCCCGCGGGACCATCGTGGAGGTCTACGCCGATGGCGAGGCCTACGAGGTCGAGTTCGCGAGCCCGGTTGCGGGCACGGCGACGATCCTGGCCGAAGCCCTCGCGGCTGCCTGACCTTAATGTCACGTTTCGGCGGGCGTGTGCCGGTGCCCTGCATCCCGGACGCGAAGATCGGCGGCTATCTGCTCGACGACCGGCATGCCGAGGGAGGCCCGAAAGCCGCGTTCTTTCTGTCGCGCGGCTTCACCCGCGAGGATCCCCGCAGCTTCATCGCCGCCCTGCTCGAGCATGGATGCAGCGATAATCTCGTCGCCAGCGTCGAGAACAGATTTGTCATCAAGTACATCTGCGAAGGTCCGATGCAGATGCCCGACGGATCGCGTCATCCCGTCAGATCCGTCTGGAAGCAGATCGACGACGGCGCGCTCATGGCGCTGGTCACGGCTTACCCGATCACTCCACCATCCGCGCGATGACTTCGGCATTGCCGCGCCTAAGCCCGGACGCGGCGGTCGCCACCCCGACGTGGGGCGGATCGACGTCCGACCTTCCCCTCCCCTGAAGCCGCCCGGTCCTCCCCACCGGGAACGCCGTCGCCCGGTCGCTGAGGTGTCCCGGCCTCACCGCGCAGCACCCCCGCGATTTTTGCGGCACCGCGGGAGCTTCGCTGTTTCCGGCACGTTCACCCGACGCTCCCCGCGGCGGCACGTGGCCGGGCGGGTCGCGTTCCGGAGTGTCCATGTCCTCTACTCGTCGTCCCGCATCGCAGTCCCGCGCGGCCCGCACGCGCATCCAGGAAGGCCAACCCTACCCCCTGGGCGCCACCTGGGACGGGCTCGGCGTCAACTTCGCCCTGTTTTCCGCCCACGCCACCAAGGTCGAACTCTGCCTGTTCGACGATGCCGGCGAGCAGGAGATCGAGCGGATCGAGCTGCCCGAGTACACGGACGAGATCTGGCACGGCTACCTGCCCGACGCCCGCCCCGGCACGATCTACGGCTACCGGGTCCACGGCCCCTACGAGCCGAAGGCCGGCCACCGGTTCAACCCCAACAAGCTGCTGATCGACCCCTACGCCAAGGGGCTCGTCGGCTCGATCACCTGGAACCCGGCCCTATTCGGCTACAAGATGGAGACCGGCGACGACCTGACCTTCGACGAGCGGGACAGCGCCCCCTACACCCGCCGCTCCCGGGTGATCGACCCGGCCTTCACCTGGGGCCGGCACCAGAAGCCGCTGGTGCCCTGGGACAAGACCATCGTGTACGAGGCCCACGTCAAGGGCATGACCAAGCTCGACCCGCGGGTGCCGGAAAAGCTACGCGGCACCTATGCCGGCCTCGGGACCCGGGACGTGCTCGACTACATCAAGAGCCTTGGCGTGACCTCGGTGGAGCTGCTGCCGGTCCATTCCTTCGTGCAGGACGACTACCTGCAGGAGAAGGGGCTGGTGAATTACTGGGGCTACAACACGATCTCGTTCTTCACCCCAGCCCGGCGCTACGCGGCGGTGCCGGACTTCGCGTTCTCCGAGTTCAAGGAGATGGTCTCGCGCTTCCACGGCGCCGGCCTCGAGGTGATCCTCGACGTAGTCTACAACCACACCGCCGAGGGCAACGAGAAGGGCCCGACCCTGTCGTTCAAGGGGGTCGACAATGCCTCCTATTACCGGCTCCTGCCCAACGAGCCGCGCTACTACATCAACGACACCGGCACCGGGAACACCTTCAACCTGTCGCATCCGCGGGTGCTGCAGCTCGTGACCGATTCCCTGCGCTACTGGGCGCAGGAGATGCAGGTGGACGGGTTCCGCTTCGATCTCGCCACGATCCTGGGCCGCGAGCCCTACGGGTTCGACGAGGGCGGCGGCTTCCTCGACACCTGCCGCCAGGATCCGGTGCTCAACAACGTCAAGCTCATCGCCGAGCCGTGGGATTGCGGCCCCGGGGGCTACCAGGTCGGCGGCTTCCCGCCCGGCTGGGCCGAGTGGAACGACCGGTTCCGCGACGACGTCCGCGCCTACTGGAAGGGCGATGGCGGGCTGCTGCCGGATCTGGCGGCGCGGATCGCGGGCTCGGCCGACAAGTTCAACAAGCGCGGGCGCAAGCCCTGGGCCTCGGTGAACTTCCTCACCGCCCATGACGGCTTCACCCTGCACGACACGGTCTCGTACAACGACAAGCACAACGACGCGAACGGCGAGGGCAACCGCGACGGCCACTCGCACAACCTCTCGTACAATTACGGGGTGGAGGGCCCCACCGACGACCCGGAGATCCGGGCGGTGCGCCTGCGCCAGATGCGCAACATGCTGGCGACGCTGTTCCTGTCCCGCGGCACGCCGATGCTGCTCGCCGGCGACGAGTTCGCCCGGACCCAGAACGGCAACAACAACGCCTACTGCCAGGACAACGAAGTCTCCTGGCTGGACTGGGATGCGATCGGCGACGAGGAGCGGGATCTCGCGGAGTTCACCCAGCGCCTGATCATCCTGCGCAACGCCCTGCCCATCCTGAGCCGCGGGCGGTTCCTCACCGGTCAGTACGACGAGGAGTTCGGCGTCAAGGACGTGACGTGGCTGCGGCCGGACGGGAGCGAGATGGAGGGCGAGAACTGGTCGGACGGCGAGGCCCGCGCCTTCGCGGTCCAGCTCGACGGGCGCGCCCAGGCCACCGGCCTGCACCGCCGCGGCGGGGACGCCACGCTGCTGATCATGTTCAACGCCTACCACGACCTCGTGACATTCACGCTGCCCGAATCCGTGGGAGGCGTGGCCTGGACGCGGCTCCTCGATACGAACCTGCCCGACAGCCAGGACGTGGAGAGCTTCAAGTTCGGCTCCGGCTACGACGTGACCGGGCGCTCGCTCCTGATGTTCGTGCTGAAGCCTGAGGACAGCCCCGGGACGGAGGACAACGCCATGGAGCGCTCCTACCAGCACGTCATGCAGGCCTTCGAGCGGGCGAACGTGGAGCATGTCCGCTTCCACCTCGACGACGCCCAGGGGTGAGGGACGCGGCCGGGCGGTTTTCGCATCGCCCGGCCGACTGCGCCTTGCGCCGGACGGCGCACCCGGCTAACAGCACGGCACCGCGCGGCCCTGGCCGCGCCCGGCGCGCCGCGTGTGCGCCCGGGCGCTCGGTTCGCGGACGGAGGGGTGGCCGAGTGGTTGAAGGCGCACGCCTGGAAAGTGTGTATACCGGAAACGGTATCGCGGGTTCGAATCCCGCTCCCTCCGCCACCACAAGCGCCGAAACGCGGTCTCTTCGAGCCTTCTGCGGCTGAGCGCCGACACAGCGGCTGTCGCGCGGTCACGGACCGTCGAGTTCGGCCCTCGACGTGGCGCCCCGGTGATGCGTGGCAGCGCCGATCCGTCCGGCAGGCTTGCCCCCCCGCACTCCGATCACCCGGCACGACATCCCTGAACGACCCGGCGGTCGGTGGACCGCGCGGGGCTCGCGGGCCGGGAGACGCGCCGAACCATCAGGCTTGGCCAGCAGCCGCATCGGCACCCATCCAACCGCAGCAGAGGCCGTCTAGCGCGCAGGATTGCGCATCACGTCCTCGCGCGCATGCCCGGCAGAGACATCGCGGTAACCATTCAGGCGCATTGCCCGCTGCAGCAGCCGCCGGAGCCCTTATGCCCAGCCCCCGATCGACGATGCCCCGCCCGTTGACGGCGACGCCCCGCACCCTCGAGACGACGGTTCTCGCCGATCGGATCAAGGCGCTCACGGCCTGGGATGCCGGCGCGGCGATGGCCCGAACCGCCAAGGCTGCGGATAGCGACCCGCCGGTGATCAGGCTGCCGCTGGCCGCCTAGCATCGACACGGCCCGTCTGCGCGGACCCGCCCGGCTCGCCGCGGCGGGCCTTGTCGTGCGCGCGGCGTCCAGCCGGGAAGGACGCATCATTTTCCAGCGCGGGCCGGATTATCGCCCCGCATCGGACGTCAACACTCCGACATGCCAAGTTTGGAAGCATTCTCAGATCCGCCGTTCGCCCGTCCCGCCGCCCGGGGACGCGCCCCGCGGATGCGCGCGAGCGGGCCACCGATCCGAGGCCTGCCGAGACGTGCCGAGAGCAAACCGCGGAACCGGGCATGACATCCGAAATTGTTTGATGCATCGTTCAATATAATCTGCACGCCTGCGCAGATTTTTTCCCTTGCATCGAAGAATTTTTCTGTCAGAAACGCAAAGCTTATCTGATCAATTCGGGGTCTATACATGCGTATGCTTGCACTCGGCGCCGTCCTCGCCGTCGTCATGCCCCTCGCGGCGCAGGCCCAGGAGGCCGGGGATGCGGCCGCCGGCGAGAAGGCGTTCGCTCCCTGCAAGGCGTGCCACAATTTCCAGAAGAACGGCGTGGGTCCTGACCTGAAGGGTGTCGTCGGCCGCAAGGCGGGCACCTACGAGGGCTACAACTACTCCGCCGCCCTGAAGAATTCCGGCATCACCTGGGACGAGGCCAACCTGCACGAGTGGCTGAAGAACCCGAAGGCGAAGGTCCCGGGCAACAAGATGATCTTCCAGGGCATCACGGACGACAAGAAGATCAACGACGTCATCGCCTATCTGAAGACTCAGTCGTAAGGCCGATCCGCCTTCGGAGCGGCGACACGAGCGATCGGCGCTCTGGATTCACTGATTTCACCCCGTCCGGCCGAGCCGGACGGGGATTTATTCGTCAATCTACAGTATTGAAGAAATAATCTGCCGGATTTGTCATCGCGAGAGCTTCACATCGCGAGCAATGATGGTATTCTAAAACCAGTCGCCCGACGTAACGCACCGGGCGTCCTCAACCTTCAGCCCCGCCGGCACCCGCCGCGCGGGGCTTTTTCGTGGCTCAGCGTCCGCTGCCGGAGGACAAGCTCGACCCGACGCTTCCGGAGAGCTGGCTCGGCGTTCCCAGCTGGGTGCCGTTCGGATTGGTGTCCAGGCTGAGATCGGGCGACACGAGGCCGCCTGGCGCGGGGTTCGTCGACTGGGCCGGCTCGAAGGCCTGCCGGGCGCCGGCGAGCGGAATGATGACCCGGTCCGGTCGGATCGTGGTCTCGCAGAGCCCCTGGCAGATCGGAATCGTGAGGTCCGTCTCCTGGCAGATCGCCTTCATCTCGCCCCGGACGCACGTGCAGCGGCACAGCGCCGAGGCCGGGACGGGCAGGGCCAGCAGGGCGGCGGCGAGCATGATCGTGCGCATGATGATCGACCTCAGGGCCCGCGACAGGGCGATCGGGGCTCATAGCACGTTGCGCCCCGGAGCCCGAACGCGCCGGCACCCCCGGCATCCCGCGTCGCAGCGAAGCCGGGCGAGGCTGACGCGGTCCTGAACCGCCCCGGGGAATCAGGAGACCGGCGCGCCGGTCTCCCGGATGATGCGGACGGGCCGAAAGGCGCGCGCGGACACCTCGGCCTCGACCCAGGCGCGGGCCGCGTCGGCCGCGGGATGATCGGCGAAGGCGGCCGGGCGCGGCGGCCATTCCGATCCGGACTGGACGACGTAGCCACGCATGCCCGCGGCGCACGGGCCGACATAGCCGAAAACCTTGCCGGTGCCGTCTACGAGGTCGGTGCAGTGGACCGGCCCCTCGGTCCAGCGGAGGTCAGGCATCGTCTCGCCTCATGCGCGCCCCGGGCTCGATCGGTCTCTGCCCGTCGGTCAGGTGGTCTTGGTGCGCCGCGACCGGTCGGCGACGCGCCGCGCGGGCCGAAGCGAGTCGACGCGGGCCCGGGCCGCCCCTATACGCGCCCGGCGGCCGGACCGTCATCGGCGCCTTCCGAGCCCGCAGAGGGATCCGGCGTGGCGGACAGCTCGGCAGACAGCGTGGCGATCGTCGGCCTGGGCTATGTCGGGCTCCCGCTCGCCCTGGCGTTCGGCCGGGCGCGGATCACGATCGGCTACGAGCGCGCCGCCGACAAGGTGGCGGCCTACCGGGCCGGACACGACCCGGCGGGAGAGATCGACGCGGCGGCGTTCCGGGCGGCCGGGCACCTCGCGATCACCGACGACCCGGCCGCCCTGAGCGCGGCGGACGTGATCATCGTCACGGTCCCGACCCCGGTGGACGCGGCCCAGAGCCCCGATTTCACCCTGCTGATCCGGGCCTCGGACCTCGTCGGGCGGCACATGCGGCCGGGCGCGACCGTGGTGTTCGAATCCACCGTCTATCCCGGCGCCACCGAAGAGGTCTGCATCCCCGTCCTCGAGCAATCCTCCGGCCTGCGCTGGAAGACGGATTTCTTCGTCGGCTACTCGCCGGAGCGGATCAATCCGGGCGACCGGGAGCACAGCCTCGCCAAGGTGGTGAAGATCGTCGCCGGCGACACGCCCGCGACGCTGGAGCGGCTGAAGGCCCTCTACGGGTCGATCATCGAGGCGGGCCTCCACGCCGCCTCGTCCATCCGGGTGGCCGAGGCCGCCAAGGTCATCGAGAACACCCAGCGCGACCTGAACATCGCGCTCATGAACGAGCTGTCGCTGATCTTCGACAAGCTCGACCTCGACACGCAGGAGGTCCTCGCGGCGGCGGGGACCAAGTGGAACTTCCTGCCGTTCCGTCCCGGGCTGGTCGGCGGCCACTGCATCGGCGTGGACCCGTACTACCTCACCCACAAGGCCGCGATGATCGGCCATCATCCCCAGGTGATCCTGGCGGGGCGCCGGATCAACGACAGCATGGCCGCCCACGTGGCGCGCAGCACGGTGAAGCGGATCGTCCGGCGCGGCGGCCATGCCGGGCGGGCGCGGGTCATCGTCCTCGGCCTGACCTTCAAGGAAAACTGCGCGGACCTGCGCAACTCGAAGGTCGCCGACCTCGTGCGGGAGCTGGAGGAATTCGGCTGCGCCGTGTCGGTCCACGATCCCCGCGCCGGATCGGCGGAGGCCCGGGCCGAGTATGGCATCACCCTCGTCGACTGGGCCGACCTGCCCGCCGACGCGGACGCGGCCGTGATCGCGGTCCCGCACCGGGATTATGCCCGGCTCGGGCCGGAGGCGATCGCCGCCCGGGTGAAGCCCGGGGGCCTGATCGTGGACGTGAAGGCGCTGTACGAGCGCGCGGCGTTCGCACGGCTGGGCTACGAGGTCTGGCGGCTGTGACCGTTGCCGGGCCGCCGGCAAGCATTGCGATCATCCGGACGACGAGGGGACATGCCATGGACGAGACCGGCCACGATCACCGGCAGCCCGCGCCCGGCGACATGGCGGCGCTCGCGGAGCGCCACGCCCGCTACCCCGACGCGCAGATCCGCGCCCTCCTGAACACCACGCGCACGATCGCGCTGGTCGGGGCCTCGGCGAACCCGGCGCGCCCGAGCTGGATCGTGCTGAAATACCTGCTCGACCGCGGCTACGCGGTGACGCCGGTCAATCCCGGCCTCGCCGGCCAGGACCTGCTCGGGCGCCGGGTGGCGGCCTCCCTGGCCGAGGTCCAGGCCAGCCTGGGCGACCAGCCGATCGACATGGTGGAGATCTTCCGCAATTCCGCCGCCGCCGGGCCGCTGGTCGACGAGGCGCTGGCGCTCAGCCCGCCGCCGAAGGTGATCTGGATGCAGCTCGGCGTGCGCGACGACGCGGCCGCCGCCCGGGCCGAGGCGCGCGGCCTCACGGTGATCATGAACCGCTGCCCCAAGATCGAGTACGGCCGGCTCTCGGGCGAGATCGGCTGGACCGGCGTGAATTCCCGGATCCTCAGCGCCCGGAAACCGGTGCTGGCGGCCAAGGGCGTCCAGAAGCTCACCATCGCGGAGCGGAGCCGGCGGGGCGACTGAATCCGATCCTCATACGGTCCGAGACAGCGCCCCGTGGCCAGCGCCCCATTCGCAGCGCCGCGTCCGATCGCGTTGCGACGGGCTGGAAGGAAGGCGACTCCGGTCGAGACAGCCGCGCCATGCTCCCTCTCCCGTTCGGGAGAGGGTCGGGGTGAGGGACACGACGCTTCGCGGTCGAGCGCACCATCACGGCTCGGGCAGGCGAGCCTCGTCCGGACGAACCTGATCCCTCACCCTGTCCCGCTCCCGCACGAGAGAGGGGACCCGCGCATCGCGTGGAACGGGCTCGGCTATCGCCCCCGTCTCAGCGCGATCGGGAACGATTCCCGCCGGATCGGGTCAGCCCACCCAACACCCTGATTCCGAGGCGTGAGCGCAGCGAGCCTTGAAGGAGGCCTCCGCCGCTCTGCGGCCCCTCACGATGCGGCGGTGACGGGAAGAGCCGAGCCGGCCCTCTGCGGCCCCGTGCCCGCCATGATGTGGTATTCTGATACCTTAACCGCCAAACCTCTCTGATTGCTCGCCTTTTCGCGATTTCCGATTTCGCTGTTGACCCGGCATCCGGGCCCGTCTATGCACTGGCCACCGCCGCCGCGTGTGCCCCACGCGGCGGCTCGTTTTTCGGCACCCCGATGTTCTCGGATCCCGACGCGTCGGGGCCCTGGTCCGTCGGAACCCCTGGGATTTGGCTATGAAGACCACCTCGCTGAAGCCCGCCGAGGTCGACAAGAAGTGGATCGTGATCGACGCGGAGGGCCTCGTCGTCGGCCGCCTCGCGTCGATCGTGGCGATGCGCCTGCGCGGCAAGCACAAGGCCGCCTACACGCCCCACGTCGATTGCGGCGACCATGTCATCGTCGTCAACGCGGACAAGGTGAAGTTCACCGGCCGCAAGTACGTCCAGAAGCGCTACTACTACCACACCGGCTATCCGGGCGGGATCAAGGAGCGCACGGCCAAGTTCATCCTCGAGGGGCGCTTCCCCGAGCGCGTGGTGGAGAAGGCCGTCGAGCGCATGCTGCCCCGCGGCCCGCTCTTCCGTCAGATCCTCGGCAACCTCCGCGTCTACAAGGGCTCCGAGCACCCGCATGAGGCCCAGCAGCCGCAGGCGCTCGACGTCGGCGCCCTCAACCGCAAGAACGTGAGCGCTTGATCATGGCGACCCTGCAGTCCCTCGCCGACCTCAACCGGTCGAACACCGGCGCGGTCGATCCGGCCAACGAAGCGCCCATCCACGTCCAGAAGCTGGACGCCCAGGGCCGGGCCTATGCCACCGGCAAGCGTAAGGACGCGGTCGCCCGCGTCTGGATCAAGCCCGGCAACGGCACGGTCACGGTCAACAAGCGCCCGGTGGAGACCTACTTCGCCCGTCCGGTGCTGCGCATGATCCTGCGCCAGCCGCTGGAGATCGCCGGTCGCGTCGACCAGTACGACATCACCGTCACGGTGGCGGGCGGCGGCCTCTCCGGTCAGGCCGGCGCGGTGCGCCACGGCCTGTCGAAGGCCCTGACCTACTACGAGCCGGAGCTGCGTGCCCCGCTGAAGCGCGAAGGCTTCCTCACCCGCGACGCCCGCGTGGTCGAGCGTAAGAAGTACGGCCGCAAGAAGGCCCGCCGCAGCTTCCAGTTCTCCAAGCGCTGATATCCGGTCACACCGGTGTCACGGAGAGGGCGGTTCCTGCGGGAGCCGCCCTTTCGCGTTTCGGGGTCGCGGCGCGGCCGTTGACAGGCTGCCGCACCGCGCTCACCAGTTTCCCGGCCGCGATGGCCGACTCGGGCGGCACTGCCTTTCGGAGAGAGCGAGACGGACGATGGCTGGCGACGGCGTACAGAAGCCCACCGTGTTCATCGACGGCGAGGCCGGCACCACCGGCCTCGGCATCCGCGAGCGCCTGGAGCGCGACGGGCGGGTCGCCCTGCGCAGCATCGCGCCGGAGCACCGCAAGGATCCGGAAGCCAAGCGGGCGCTCCTCGCCGAGGTCGATCTCGTGGTGCTCTGCCTGCCGGACGAGGCCGCCAAGGAGACCGTGGCGCTCGCCGACAGCCTGCCCGGTGGCGGTCCGCGCGTCCTCGACGCCAGCACGGCCCATCGGGTCGCGGAGGGCTGGACCTACGGCTTCCCCGAGCTGACCCGGGAGCAGGGGGCCGCGGTGGCCCGCGCCCGGCGGGTGGCCAATCCCGGCTGCTACCCGACCGGCGGCGTCGCGCTCCTGCGCCCGCTCGTGGAAGGCGGCCTGATCCCGGCCGATCACCCGATCAGCATCAACGCGGTCAGCGGCTACAGCGGCGGCGGCAAGAGCATGATCGAGGCCTACGCGCAGGGCACGGCGCCGCCGTTCCAGCTCTACGGCCTCGGCTTCGCCCACAAGCACCTGCCGGAGCTGCAGCGCTACAGCGGGCTGACCCGCCGGCCGATCTTCGTGCCGGCCGTGGGCAACTTCCGGCAGGGCATGCTGGTGAGCGTGCCGCTCCATCTCGACGCGCTGCCGGGCCGGCCGGCGGCCGCCGACCTGGAGGCCGCCCTGCGCGACTGGTACGCCGGTCAGCCGCTGGTGCAGGTCGTGCCGGGCGCCGCCACCGGCGCGCACCGCGAGAAGATCGAGCCGGAGGACCTCAACGACACCGACCGGCTGGAGTTGCGGGTGTTCGGCTCGTCCGAGCACGGGCAGGCGGTGCTGGTGGCGCGGCTCGACAATCTCGGCAAGGGCGCCTCCGGGGCGGCCGTGCAGAATCTCGGGCTGATGCTCGGGCTCGCCGGCTAGCCGGCGGCGGCAGACGCATCGCCCCGGCATTGCGCGCGGAGCGAAGGAATCGAGGGCCGCGCGCCGTTTGGCGGCGTGCCGCGTCCCGTTCGAGTCGCCCCGCGGGCAAGACGTCGAGGACCGTGTCGGGCTCCGCGTGAGCACGACACGGCAACGAGAGCCTCAGGCCCTCCTCGACAGAGGGGACGCCGCCGGCGAAGAGAGGGCCGTGAGGCAAGGCCCTCGAACCGCTCCCTTCGCACCGCGAGAGGCGATGAACGGCGACCTGATCGATGTGGCGTTCGGCCGGCCCTGGCGCAGCAGGGACGCTGCGGCGGACGAGACCGCCCTGCCGCGCGGCACCCTGGGCTTGCAGGTCGATCTCGGCTTTCGATGTCCGATTCGACGCGTCGAGATCGGATCCGCTTGTGCCGCGCGGCCGAGCCTCGCCCTGTCCGATGACGGACAGGTCTGGCGCACGCCCGACCTCGACGCCTCCCAGAGCGGGGCGGAGGCCGCCACCCTGATCCTCGGAGCCGGGGAGGGCGCCTGGGCGCGCCATGTCCGCGTCACCCTGGACGCGCCCGCCGGAAGCGGCCTGCCTGCGGTACAGGTCCTGTGCGCGCAGGCCGATTTCGACCTCATTGTCCTGCGGCGCGTGCTGGACGTGCCCTTCGACATGGCCGACGAGCGGCCCGGCGCGAACCCTTACGTCTCCTACCGCCTCGTCAGCGCCGAGCGGCCGCGTTCGCGCGCCCTGGTGGGGCTGGCGCTCTACGAATGCGGCGCTTTCGGCAACTGCCTGATCCAGTTGCTGCTCGCCATCGGCATCGCCCGCAACCTGAACCTGAAATACATCAAGCTCCCGGCCGCAGACCGCAGCGAAGTGATCGGGCTGACCGGCCCGCTGACCTGCGGCGGGATCACCTTCATCCCCGGCTCCGCGCCCCTGCCGGACGACGGCGCCTTCCTGTCGGGGATGTATTTCGATCTCGGGATCCAGCAGCTCGCCGGCCCCCTCGGCCCCGCCGAGACCCGGGACATCGTCCGAACCTGCATCCGGCCGCTGTTCAGCCGGCTGCCGCCGACCATCCCCGCCAAGCCCGACGACGCGCTGCTGATCCACATCCGCTCGGGGGACATCTTCAGCACCTGGGTGGCGCCGACCTACCCGCAGCCGCCGCTCGCCTTCTACCAGATGGTCATCCGGCGGCTCCTGTCGGAGGGCCGCATCCGTCGGATCACGATGGTGTTCGAGAACCGGCTCAACCCGGTGATCCCGGTTCTGGAAGCCTGGATCGCGGATCTCGGCGTCCCCCTGACGACGCAGAGCGGGACCCTCGTCGACGACGTCGCCGCGCTGATGAACGGGCGCTACCTCGTCTTCGGGCTCGGCACCTTCGGACCGGGCGTCTGCCAGCTCTCCGAGCATGTCGAGCAGGTCTTCTACTTCGCCTCCGGCTGGCCGCAGCACTTCAAGAGCATCCCGACCATCGGGCGCGTCGTCGAGGTGCTGGACGTGGCCGGCGCCTACACGAAGGTGGGCGAATGGGACAACTCCCCCGAGCGGCGCGCCCTGATGCTCGACTACCCGGCCGGAAACCTCGCCTTCGACGACGCCTGAACCCGCCGGGACTACCTTGCCGAAGCCGGCAAAACCGGTGACAAGCGCCCGGCTCATCCGTCGGAGGACAGATTTGGCCAGCGCTGACCAGCCATCGGAAGCCCTGCGCATCAACGCCTTCGACATGCACCGCGCCGAGGTCTTGATGCTGCAGCGGCGTCGGCTCCGGCCGCGCCATGCCACCCTGGTCAGCTTCGCCGCCAAGTATCACTACGTCGAGAGCCAGCGCCGGCTGGTCGCGGCGGCCGCCGCCACGGGCGATTTCGACACGATCGAGAGCTGGTCCCCCGACCGGCTGCGCGAGACGCCGTTCTACCGCGCGCACCGGGGGATCCTCGACCGGTCCCGGGGCGCCGGGAACTGGGCCTGGAAGCCCTACGTCATCGCCGAGGCGCTGGCGCAGCGCCGCGACGGCGACTTCATCGTCTTCAGCGACACCGGCATGCAGGCGGTGGGCGACGATCCGCTGCCGCCGGTGGCGCCGCTGCTCACGTGGCTCGACGGCTCGGAGCGCCGGGTCGCGGTGGGTGTGCTCCACGGACGGCCGCAGCGGGCCTGGACCAAGCGCGACTGCTTCGTACTGATGGACTGCGACGCGGAACGCTACTGGGAGGCCGACCAGATCCAGGCCTCCTGGATCGCCTTCATGGTGAGCCCCGCCACCCGCCACCTCGTCGCCGAATGGCTGCGCTACGCGGGCGATCCACGCATCGTCACCGACAGCCCCAACGCGATGGGCCTGCCGGATCTCGATGGCTTCATCGACCACCGCTTCGACCAGAGCATCCTGTCGAACCTGATCTACAAGCTCGACCTGGAGATCCCGCCGCTGCGGCAACCGTCCAAGCAGATCCGGACCCTGATCGAGGAGCTGGAGACGGACACGCTGGTGACGGCGCGTCCCTCGGAGAACATCGCGCTGGGCAAGACCTGGCGGGCGAGCTCCGCCTCTGCCTGGTCGGGGACGACCGGCACCTACGGTGAGCGCACCACCGGCGACCCGTCCTTCTTCTTTCACACCGGGCTCGACCGGAACCCCTGGTTCGTCCTCGATCTCGGCGCGGTCGAGCGGGTCTCGGAGATCCGAATCTACAATCGCTGGGGGCAGCTCAGCGAACGGGCGCAATTCATGCGCGTCTGGCTGGGCGAGACCGAGACCGATTACCGTCTCGTCTTCGATGCCGTGGACGCCCATTGCCATCCGGGCCTGCCCCTCCACCTGCGATTCGACAATGCCCGGTTCCGCTACCTGAAGATCGATCTCGACGAGGAGCAGTACCTGCACCTCGACGGGGTCGAGATCTTCGCGGCGCGCTGAGACGACAGAGCCATCAGTCCCGCATGAGCGCCCCGGCACAGGACAAACCGCTGTTTCCGTTCGGGCCGATCCTGTTCTTCGGCGATTCGGTGACGGCGGATCTGACGGCCGAGACGCCGCCGCTCTTCTCCGGCCCTCAGACGGTCGCGCGGGGGATCGGCGGGCAGTCGACCCGGGACATGGTGCGGCGGCTTCGCTCCGACATCGCGCTTTACGGCGCGCGGGGCCTCCACCTCATCGGCGGCCGCGACGATATCCTGAGCCGCGATCGGGCGCCGTCGCTGGACCGCATCGTGGCCGATATCGCGGCCATGCTGCAGGACGCACGCGACCTCTACGTGCGGACCTGGGTCGGCTCGATCCCGCCGGTGGATCCGGACGCGCCGGGCGCGGCCGGATTGCCGGTCTCGCTCATCGGGGACGTCAACGCGTGGCTGCGCGACCACGTGGGGACCTACGGGGCGCAGTTCATCGACTACGACGCCGTCCTGGCCACCGAGACGGGCGCGCTCAGGCCTGGATTCAGCGACGACGGACTCCGGCTCAACGCCGCCGGCTATGCGGCGCTCCGGGACGCGATGATGGCGGCCCTGACGGCCCCGGGTGTCGAGCAGATCTGGGCCCCGCCGGAGAGCGAGGACGCCGTACGCCGGCGCAAGTTCCTGCACCATTTCGGCTATCTCGATTCGAACACGCGCTATCCGAGCCCGTTCATCCAGTTTGCCGGCAAACCGGGTGCCAGCCATTACGGCGTGCCGTTCGACGCCGACGGCTTCCTCAACGCCGCCCCCATCGTGGAGCGCAAGCCGCAAGGCGAGACCCGGATCCTGGTCGTCGGCGATTCGACCACCATCGACGGCGGCGACATCGCCAACACCCTTCCCGGCCGCCTCGAACGGATCCTGCGGGCGGAGGGGCTCGACAGCGCGAAGGTCTACAATTTCGGGGTCATGTCGAGCTGCCTCACGCAGATGACGCACCTGATCTGGTCGCGTCTCGTGACCTACGCTCCCGACGCGATCCTCGTGCTCAGCGGCAGCACCGACCTGTTCCAGCCCTGGACCTACGATCCCCGGCCGGGCCATCCCTACAACGCCTTCATCACCCAGCGGCTCTACGACCATTTCTTCGACACGCACGATCCCCGGGCCCGCGAGGACGGCCTGTCCTACGAGGCGCTGATCACGCTGATCTACGAGGAGCTGAAGCGGCTGCGCGCCGAGGTGGGCTGGCAGAGCCCCGGCTGGGAGGATGCCATCATCCACCATTACGCGCTCGCGGCCCACCGGCTGACCAAGCTGTCGCACGACCACCAGGTGCCGATCGTCAGCGTCCTGCAGCCGACGATCCTGCGCAAGCGGCACCTCACCGAAGCGGAGCGCGGCGTCGCCTCGGGGGCGTTCCTGGCCTATCTCGACCGGCAATACGCCAAGCTGGAGGCCTTCACCGCGCAGCTCGCCGCGCGGCGCCCTTACCGGCGCACCTTCACGGCCCTCGACCTCAGCGGGATTTTTCGCGACCGGGAAGAGGGGACCTTCTACGACATCGTCCACTACGACGATCCCGCCCGCGAGATCGTCGCGACGCGGCTGGCTGTCGAAGTGCGGCGGCTGCTCGCGCAACCCCGCTCCCCCATGACGCGGGTCCGCCGCTTCCTGACGGGCGGCCGCAGGCGATAGGGCCGCCGCGGCTCCGTCTCAGCCGGCGCTCAGCCGTTGAGCGGATGACGGAGAGCCCGGTTCCCGGGGCGGGCAAACGAGGCCCCGCTCCCGTCGCCGCGGCGAACGGACATCGCCGAAATCTGCGAAGCGCAGGACATGCCACCGGCTTCCGGGCCCTGGTCGTCGGCAGGGCGGCCAGCCCTCCGAGGCCGGCAACTTCTGGATGCCGTATCTCAATTTTTTTCGCCCATTCGGAGAGTGTTTACGTTTTGCTGAGGATGGTCGATCTTCTCTAGGTTGTCGCAGTCCGAGAGGAAATCGTTCCGATGATCAGCTCCGCGGATCGGGCGGCCAAGTTCGAGCGCTTCAGACATATCCTTGAGGAGCCGTGGCACCAGTCGAAGGCAGGAACATTTCCGCTCTTCACCACCGATCGCTCCTACGATCTTGAGAATTACCAGAGCGAGAGCCAGGGCAATCTCCCCGAAATCTTCACCCACTTCGTCGAAGTCCAGCCGGACAAGCTGTTTATGGACCTCGGATGCGGATATCGAGGCGACATCCTTTTCCACAATGTTCTGAATGTGGAAGTCTACCCGAGCCGCTCGGCAGATCTCATCGTCGATCCGACCCGCCCGTACCCGATCCGATCCGAAACTCTGGATGGCATCGGCTGCTTCGCCGTCCTCGAACACACCCGACAGCCTTGGGTTGTCGTCCGGGAGATGCGGCGCATGCTGCGCAAGGGTGGGACGGTCTTCATCGACTGGCCCTTCCTGCAACCCGTTCACGGCTACCCGAGCCACTATTTCAACGCGACGCGGGAGGGGCTCAAGACCATCTTCGAGGACGAAGGGTTCGAGGTCGAGCTGTGCGACACGTTCGTCAACCAGACGGTCGCCTACACGGTCTCCTGGGTGCTGGGCGCCTTGAACCACCATCTGCCCGCCGAGATCCGGCCGGAACTGCTCAACATGACGGTCGGAGAGCTGATGGCCCTCGACGTTCAAGGGGAGCAGTGGCGCAGGTGGCTTGAGGCCTTGCCCGCAACCGCCCGGGAGGAGCTGGCCTGCGGAAACTCACTGGTGGCCAAGAAGGCAGCCTGAGCGAAGAAGGCAGCCTGAGCGAGAAGGCAGCCTGAGGCGGCCGGACCGCCGTCGGCTCGGGGGACGGGCTCTACCCCTGTTGACCCGACCGCTTGACCCGGTGGGTGAAGATCACCGAGAGCCAGGGCACCACCGTGTGCTCGACCTCGATCGAGATCAGCACCTCGAGGTGGAGGGCGTAGGGTAGGGTGAAGCGGAAGCCGCAGCGGGCCTCCTCCATGGTGGTGGGGATGTCGCCGAGCACCGCTGCGATCACGTCCGGCCGGTGGACGTCCACGGGGATGCGCTGGACCTCGCCGTCCACCTCCACGACCAGGGTCGCCTTGGCGCGGCTCGCCGACACGACCCAGCCGGCCAGCACCACCTGCCCGTCCTGGATCTCGGCCCAGACCCGATCCTGGGGGGCTTCGAGGTTGGCGCGGGCGAAGGAATCCGGCAATTCGCCGTCGAGCTCGGCCACGGTGCAGCCGACCTCGTACTTCTCGAAGCCGCGCCCCTCGCCGAAGATCCCGGCGAATTCCTTCTGGTACTGGGCGATCCGGGCGTTCTTGATGTCCTCCGGCAGGCCCGACCACTGGCCCTTGGCCTGGACCGTGTAGACCGAGAGCAATTCGCGCAGGAACGCGATGCGCCCCTTGTCGGCGACGTAGAGGTTCATCAGCCAGTCGGCCGCCGACGCGTTCTCGTAATAGGCCTCCGGCACCCGGCGCAGGGCCTCGGCGCGGTAGAAGCAGCAGGAGAAATTGGCGGTGAGCGGCGAATTGGCCAGCACCGGGAAGCTGATCGTACCGGTCGGGTAGCGGCCCTGCTCGTCGTGCGGCAGGTAGGAGCCGGTGGCCGGGTAGTGGAGCAGCACCCAGTTGAAGCACATGTCGAGGCTGCGGTCGTTGCGCAGCATGCGCATCTGCATGGCGACCTTGCGGTCGGACAGCCAGTAATCGTCCGCCTCGCAGAAGGCGACGTACCGGCCCGTGCAGGCGGAGAGGCAGTCCTGCATGTTGCGCAGCATGCCGAGGTTCTGCGGACGGGGCCTGACGACGATCCGCTCCGGGTGGCGCGCCCGGTAGCTCTCGACGATCTCGGCCGTCCCGTCGGTGGACGTGTCGTCACCGATCACGACCTGCATCCGGAACAGCCCGCGCTGTCCCAGCACCGCGTCGAGGCAGCGGCCGATCTCGGCGGCGTGGTTGTAGGCCGTGACGATGACGCTGACGGTGAGTTGCTTCATCAGCCACGCGCGCAAGGCGTCCGGCTCACCGGACAGCGCATCGGGCGCGTCGAGGCCCATGTCGTGCAAGGCCGCGCGGGCGATGTCGGGATTGGCCTCGATCAGCCGTCCGAGGCTCGGGACGTCCTCCTCGTCGAGATAGGCCTCGGCCAGCCGGCGGAAGATCGATTTCTGCGCGGCCTCGTAGCCTGCCGCGTAGCGGCCGCCGAAATGGCCGCGCAGCTTGCGGAAGAACGCGATCTCGGAATTGCCGAGCTTCTTGTGACGGGCGAGTTCGGTGGCGTAGGTCGCCCACATCCCGGCGGCGTGCTTGCGGTAGACCGCCATCACCTCCGGCAGGAAGCCGATGCGCCCGACCTCGGCATGCATCAGGTGGACGTACCAGTCGCCCGGGGCGATGCCCTCGTCGAACGCGAACGCCTCGGCACCGTGGTAGCGCCAGCGATAGAGCACGCTGTTGGTCTGGACGAAGTTGTGGGCCACGAGGTCGGACAGCGACGGCTGCGGGCTGCACTGCTTCGGGTACAGCTCCTCGACCCCCGGCATGTCCTCGTAGACCACCCGCACCCGATGGAAGCAGAGGGTGAATTCCGGGCGTGCCCGCAGGAAGTCGACCTGGCGCTGGAGCTTGCGCGGGTCGGTCCAGTAATCGTCGCCTTCGCAGATCGCCACGAACTCGCCGCGGCAGCGTTCCGTGAGGTCGGCGAAGTTCCTATTCGGGCCGAGGTTCTCGCTGCGCAGGACCGCCACGAGGTTGGGATGGCGCGCGGCGTACTCGGCGACGATCTCGGCGGTCCCGTCGGTGGAGCGGTCGTCGCCGACCAGCAGCTCGAAGGGGAAGTCCGTGGCCTGGCCGAGGATGCTGTCCAGGGTCTGCCGGATGAAGGCCGCCTGGTTGTAGGTGATGCACAGGACCGAGACGACCGGCCGGTTCCAGGCCGGTGCGGGCTGGGTCTCGGCGCGGGCCCGGATCCAGGCCGCGAAGGGATTGACGAAGCTGCCGTCGAAGGTCTCGTCCGGCGGCGCGGTGAAGTCGGCCCGGGGCCGGCGCCCGAGCCGGGCACCGTACTTCACGTAATGTTCGAGGGGCGACAGGTCGGTGAGACCCACGTCGGGATAGCGCGTCGCGTAGCCGATATGGTCGAACAGGCCGCTGGCGTAGATCGTCGCGAAATCGTCCTGCCACGGCTCGAGCGCCGGCGCGGCCTCTCCTGCACCGTCCTGCATCGATCAGATCCCTCGAACGCGCGTCAGCGGGCCGCTTCCCCAGACCGGACCCTCAGAGGGTGCTGGGGAGGCGCCCTTCCTCGGAGCCGTGATTGTAATAGTGCTGCGTCGGATCGGCGCCGGCATTCGCGACGTCGTCGTTGCACGCGAGGTAGTACTGGCGGTCGAACAACCCGGAGGTTTCGAGCCATCCGAGCATCGTCGCCTCGGGTACGACGGGGGCACGATCGGGCGTGGCAGCGGCAGCCTCGCGGTAGAGATGCGCGAACCGGGCGATCCGGGCGGCCACCTCCTTGGCGGCCGGCCTGCGGACCGAGGAAGCGACGACGCTCGACTGCTCACCGGGGCGCCGGCGCTGGAGGTCGGCCTCGGCCAGACGCACCAGACGGGCGAGTTCGCCCTGGGCCTCCTTGAGCCGTGCCTGGGTCTCGGCGAGCTCGGCCCGCAGCGCTTCCACGTCCTCGCCCACGGTCGGCTCCGTCTCAGTCGCGACGCTCTCAGGAGCTGGCGCGCATGGGCGCGGCGTGAACGGCCGGGGACCGGCGCGACAGCGCGCTCCTGTCGGGTGAGGCGGGGTGATACGATTGCCCCCCAGACCGGTCAACCCTGAGGCATCGGCGCGCCCGGCCGCGTGTCAGCGCGGCATCAGCAAACCGACGACGCGGCGCAGCGCCAGGGCGTCCTGCACGGGGGAGGGGGCGGTGCGGAAGCCGCCCGCCGCCCCGGCCTCCGTCGACAGCCAGGCGGGCTGCGTCTCCGGGTCCGGAAAGAGCTGCCGGGCGACGGTTTCGATCGGCTCGCCGGTGAACCAGGGCGCATAGGTCGCGGTGAAGAACCGGAAGTAGACCGGCCAGTTCTCGGGCGTCGGTGCCAGCCGGTTGTCCGTCGCCCCCCGGGCGATCAGCGACAGATAGGTCTTCAGCGCCGCCGATCCCTCGCCGTGCATCAGGTCGCCGGTGGATTTGAGCGTGTTGGTCGCATGGGTCCGGTAACGGAGGTGCGGGGTCGGCACGAAGACCGGCTCCACGTGGACCATGCAGCGGATGAGGAAGTCCCAGTCGTGGCACATGCGGTAGGCCGCGAAGGGGCCGACCGTCTCGTAGAGCCCGCGCGAGAAGACGAGGTTGCCGCTCGTCACCGCGATGTTGTGGCGGAGGAGCGCGAAGCCGACGGTCGGGCAGGCCCCCGCCTGGCCCAGGACGTCACGGTACCACGTGCGGACCGGGTCGTCCTCGGCGAGCCGGGCACCCGAATCGTCCATGAAGTCGACACCCGTAAAGGCGATGAAATCACCCTCCGGCGGCAGCGCGTCGCAGATCACCCGGAACCGGTCGGGGCCATAGGCATCGTCTGAGTTCAGGATGGTGAGCGCGTCGCCGCTGGCCTTGGACAGGCCGAGCGCGATCGCCGCATGCGCCCCACCGTTGCGGTCGAGCAGCGCGCACTGGATCCGGACCGGTCCGGCATAGCCCTCGATCGTCCGGGCGATGACGGCCCGCGACTCGTCGGTCGAGCAATCGTCGACGATGATCAACTCGTCGACCGGGCGGTCCTGATCCAGGACGGAGCGGATCGCCTGCGCGATGTAGGGCGCGTGGTTGTAGGATGGGATGACGACCGAGATCCGCCGCGCCGTCGGCGGGCGGGCTTCGGGCCGCGGGCGCGCGGACTTGGTCAGGAACCGCAACATCGGCGCGTGCACCTATCTCTGCGCGATCCGCCGGGCCGCGCCTCTACGCGGCATCGAGCTGTCCCCGAAGCAGGTCGAGGCGCGGCCGCATCTGCCGCTCGAAGCTGTATTCCCGCAGGATGGCGAGCCGGCCGGCCTCGCCGAGCCGCCGGAGCGCCTCCCGGTCTCCGGCGTAGAACTCGATCCGGGCGGCGATCCCGTCGGCGTCGCGCGTGATCAGCTCGAATTCTTCGCCGGGCAGCATGGCGGGGGTCCCGTCGAGCCGGCGGTTCAGGGCAAGGGAATCGGAGAGGAACATCGCCACGCCGCGCAGGCCCGCCTCGACGCAGGATGTGGTCGGGAAGCCGTCGAAGGATCCGCGGCCGCCGTCGCGCTCCATCGGCGACTGGTTGGGCGAGATGACGATGTCCATGCCGGGATAGAAGTCCTGGAAGAACGAGGCCGGCTGCACGCCGTGGAAACGGACACGGTCGATCCGCGTGAGGCCGAGCAGGTCCGGCGTCCAGTCGCCGACATAGTGCCACTCGAAGCGCGGATCGTCCGCGTAGCGGCGGACGAGGTCGGTGAAGACGTCGCAGCCCTTCTCGATGCCGAACTCCGTATAGCGCTGCGCCACGAAGCAGATCCGGATCGTGTCCTGCAGCGGACGCCCGATCCGCGAGCAACGCGCGCTCGCCGCGACATCCCAGCAATCGGGCGAGACGGCGCCGAAGACGAAGGCGATCTGATCCGGATCGCACCAGCCCCGGTCGAGCAGGTAGTCGCGCTGCAGGGTATGGGTCGTGAGCACCTTGGCGAAGCGGCGATCGCCGAGCACACGCCGGAGCTTGGCATCCGACACGGGATCGTTCGGCATGAAGCCGCCCCCCGGATAGAGGGTGAAGACGAAGCGCTCGGCGCGCAGGTCCGGGTTCGAGGCCAGCAGCACGGCGGCGTTGTGCAGGAAGGTCGTGTGCAGGACCTTGGCGCTGAGATCGTGGCCGGTGTTCAAGGCGCGCACCCGGCCGGCCAGGGTCGGATGCTCCGCCTCGAACTGCCGCACTTCGTCGAGGAAGGTCCGGTCCGGCCGGTAGCGGTCGATGTCGCGCAGCGACGAGGCGGCCCGGCTGTCCGGGATGGCGGACAGATAGGTGAGCAGCTCGCCGTAGCGGAACGCCGAGAACCGGGACGGGAAGCTCGAATCGACGAGGAGGAGGCCGGTTCCTCGGAGCCGGGCCGGCCGGATCGGACCCGTCACCTGCGGGTGGGCGGCCCAGGCCTGGTTGGCCGCCTGCCACGCTTGCGGCGCGAAATCCGGAACGGCACGGCTCTCGGCATGGAGCCGCTCGGCCTGGGTCCGGTCGCGGGCGAGGAGGTCGTGGAGGGCTCGGGTATGGGGGCTGGCATCGCCGAGTTCGAGGGCGAGGCGCGCCTGCTCCTCGGATTCCACGAGCCGGCCCCAGGTCCGGAAGATGACCGCGAGGCGGAACCGGAACAGGGCCGGATCCTCGCAGCCCACCGCCAGGGCGATCTCGTAGGCCGCCGCTGCGGTCCCCAGCCGGCCCAGCGTCTCGGCCTGGTAGGCGGCCAGACCGCACCGGGCGATCAGGCTGGCGCCCTCGACCTCCGCGGCTGCGCGGGCAGCCTCGAGCGCCCCGTCGCGCCGCCCCAGGGCGAGCAGCGCTCCGACGCGCACGAGGAGCGCCTGAAGGCCGGCGACCGGGCCGCCCGCCAGCAGCGCGAGCGCCGCCGCGGGATCGTTGGCGTGCAGCCGCTCTGACGCGGCCTGGACCCGTGCATAGGGGTTTTCTGGATCGTGGGTCAGCGCCGCCGCACTGGCCTCGGCAAGGGCGCGGCCTTCCAGGAGGTTGGGCAGCCGACCTTCCGGGGCCCCGTAATGGAGGTAGTGGCCCAGCGGATTGACCCCGGCTGCGGCGATATCGGGATAGAGGGTCAGATAGGTGCGGGTGCTGAACAGCGGACCGGGATCGAGCCCGATCGCGGCGCCATGGACGCAGTAATGCTCGGCCGGGCTGAGGCTGGCGGCCTCCGCGGCCGACACCTGCGCCCGGTAGAAGGCCGAATCGAAGAGGGGATTCGGATCGCGTTCGGAGCACCAGCCCTCGGCCGCGTAGGCTTCCGGCGTCGCGACGCCGCGGTGACCGTAGCGGCGGGTCACCGAATCCGCGTCGAACAATCCAGCCAGATCCGGATGCATGCCGTCGTCCGTTTCTCTCGGCGCGCCCGCACGGGCCGGCTCCGGACGGAGGGACGTCTGACCGTCCGGCCGGCGCGCTCACGTCCCGCCGAGCCGTTGCGCGGGGGCTTCTCGCATAGCGGGTCCCGTGTGCCTACCCTGCCCGACGGCGGAGGAGGGGCCTGAGGCGCGGGCCCGCTCCATCAGGCCAACGCGCCGGCGGTCCCCTCTGCGGTGTCGGGCGCGGCGCCCTGGCCCGTCAGACGCCAGCCGATGACGATCAGGAGAACGACCGGCACGACGAGGATCAGCGCGGCGCCGAGGATCCCGACATGCCCGACGAGGCGTCCGTAGAAGCCACCGGTCACGCCATCATGCCACGAGACCAGCGTCATCCCGACGGCCGACGCGACGATGAGGGCGGGGATCTTGAACCACAGGGGCAGGGCGCGTCGGCGCGGCGGCACGATCGCATCGAGGCCGGTCTCGCTCCGGCCGGCTTCCCGCTGGGTCAGGAGTGCTTCGACCTGGTCGGCGAAATCCGCCTGGATCCGGTCGCGCCGCGCGGCGTCGTCGTCGCGCGCAAGCGGCGCCGCCTGCGGCGCGGTCCCGTCCGGCCCCTCGGCCAGCGGCCCCGGGATCGCCGCCTCGGCGGCGACCATCAGGCGCGCCTCGTGCCGGCGCATGAACAGCCAGAGTGCGACGGCGCCCATCAGGACGAAGGCCAGCAGCCCGAGGCCGACCGGCCCCATGACGTTCTCGATGGAGCGCCCGCAGAGATACGCGCCGAAGCCCATGATCGAGGCCCAGGCGACGCCGCCCAGCGCATTGAAGGCGAAGAAGCGGCGGGCGTCGAGCTTGTTCACGCCGGCAAGCACCGCCGCATAGGCGCGCAGCATCGCGGTGAAGCGGCCGAAGAACACGATCTTCCCGCCGTGCCGGCGGAACAGGTATTGGCCGAGCTTGAGCCGGCCGTGATCGAGGCCGATCAGGTGCCCCTTGCGCAGGAGCAGGGGCAGACCCCAGCGGCGGCCGACCCAGTAGCCGGCATTGTCGCCCAGGATGGCCGCGGTTGCCGCGATGGCCACCACCACGGCGATGTTGATGTTGCCGGTGCTGCCGGCATAGGCCGCCGAGGTCAGCAGGACCGTCTCGCCCGGCAGGGGCAGGCCGGCGCTCTCCAGCGTGATGATGACGAAGATCGCCAGGTAGCCATAGTGCGCGATCAGGTCGGCGATCGGCAAATCGTGCAGGAAGGACATGCGGTCTCCGTGCGGCTCGCAGGTCGCGCTGTCGACGACAAACGTGGCCGCTCCGGGGCGGAGTGACGATCAAGACCGCCGCACAGGCGCCGTCCCGCCGTCGGCCGCGACGGCGGTCACGGGCGCTTCATCCCTCACGGGCGGGGTGCGGCGCCGCAGCGCCCGCTCCGATCTCGGCGAGATGGGCGCGCATCCACGCGATGGTGCTGATGAGCCCCTCGCGCAGGGCGACGCGCGGTTGCCAGTCGAGCTCGGACCGGATCAGCGCGGTGTCGAGGACGTTGGCGGGCACGTCGGCGGCGCGGCTCGGCTTGTGGATGCAGGGCAGGCGATCCCCGCCGAAGGCCACCTCCAGCTCGGCGATGATCTGGTTGACGCTCAGGCCCCTGCCGCTCCCGACATTCAGCACCTTGTGCGGCCCGTCATAGGACACCGCGGCGAGGAACGCGTCGCTGACATCGTCGACGTGCAGGAAGTCGCGCACCACCTCCCCGGTCCCCCAGACCTCCAGCGGCAGGCCCAAGAGAACACGGTGGATGTAGCTGCCGATCAGGCCCTGGTGCTTGGTGCCGAGCTGGAACCGGCCGTACGGGTTCGCGATCCGGAGGATCTGGTAGTCGATCCCGTGGAGATGCCGGTACAGGTGAAGCGACTTCTCGATCATCAGCTTGCTGATGCCGTAGGCCGAGATCGGGTCGGTCGGCGCCTGCTCGGGGATCGGGATGGCCCGGGGAATGCCGTAGATCGCGCCGCCGGAGGACGAGAACACGAGCTTCCTGATCCGGGCCGAGCGGCAGATCTCGAGCAGATGCAGGGTGGCGATCGGCGCGGCGGCGAGTTCCGCGGACGGATCCCGGTTCGAACTTTCCGGGATCGAGCCGGCGATCAGGTGGAAGACGACGTCCTGACGCTCGACGGCGTTGGCGATCGCGAGGCGGTCGGCGAACTGGCCGGTGACCCGGGCGACACGTCGGTCGAGCACCTCGGACTGGATGTGGCTGCGGCTGAAGCAGGTGACTTCGGCCCCCGCCGCCGCGAGGCGGTTGCACAGGTTCAGCCCGAGGAAGCCGCCGCCGCCCAGCACGAGGCAGCGGAGCCCCGCCATGGACGGCGCGGGCTGACCGGATCCGGCGGGATCGAGCGGCTGCGGGCCCTGCCGGGTGTCACTCATGGCCGACATTCAGCGCCGTCTTGGATCGGCGTGGGGGCCGGAAGGGCATCTTCCGGCCGCAGGCCCGGATCGGCGGGATCGGGCTCACGGGCCTCGATCATGCGCTCGACCAGTGTCAGGGCCGAGCGCTGAAGCGCCTGCCGCGTCGGTTCGAGGGGCGCCTTCCCGCAGGCGCGGGCCGCCGCGTAGGCGGCCGCGTAGGCCGCGTCCCAGCCGGCGGCGAGGACTGATGGGCCCGCGGCCTCCAATGCGTCCCGAACGGTGCCCCAGGCCGCTTGATGGGCCGCGTTCCAGGCCGCGGCCCGAACGGCCGAGCCGGTCTGCCGCAGGGTCAGGTTGGCGACGGCCGCCCGCTTGCGCGCGCGCTTGAGGTGATCGCACAGGAAGACGAGTTGGGCGACGTCCTCGACCTCGGGCAGGTCGGCCAGTTCGTCCCCCTCCACGTTCAGCTTGGCGAGGCGGAACCACGCCGGCAGGTGGGTGCGGATCAGCCAATCGGCCACCAGGGCGACCCGCCGGCGCTCCAGGGCCTCCGAGCCCCGGGTGCCGACCAAGCGCGGAACGAGCGGCAGGATCAGGGCATCGCGCGCATCCTGCGGCAGGCGATCGCTCCAGGTTCGGACAAAGGCGGCGATGCTGGGCGACGCGCAGGCGGGTTCATCCGAATGCGGCTCGCCGGCGACGTAGGCCACCGCCTCCAGGGCGCACAGGCCTGCCTCCGCGCCCGCATGGGGGCCGGCCGCGAGCGTCCTGACCCGCGCAAGCCGGTCTGGGTCGACGCGCGCGGGCCCGACGGTCCGCTTGTCCTGCAGCCGGGAGGCACCGCGATCCGGCACACGGATCGGCCGATCGTCCGCAGCCGTGATCGAAAAGCCGGCCGGTGCCCCGGTGGCGACCTCGGCCTCGAGTGCGGCCACGGCGGCCACGACCCGCCCCGGGTCGACCGTATAGCTCACGTGGAAGGCGTGCACGCCGGGGCGCGGGAGGGTTCGGCCGCGCAGGAACAGGATCCGCGCGCCCCCGGCCTCGATGAAGCTGGCATAGCCCCGGAAGTTGAAGGACAGCTCCTCGTGGATCAGGCCGAGGATCCGGCACCCGGGTCGGCAAAACAGGGCGTTGCTGAGCGCCGAACTCGATGAGCCGACCACCAGTTCGGCGGAATGGAAGGCCTCGACCTGTTCGAGGAAGGACAGCGTCTCCGGATAGATCACCTCGAAGCCCAGGGGGCGCAGCCGTTCGGCGATCTCCGCCTCGTTGACGAGGGCGCGTTGGGTGAAGGCCTTGCGCGAGATGAACAGGCGCCGGTCGGTCCGGCCGGAGAGGGCTCCGCGCGCGCGGGCGCGGTCGAGGATCTGCTGGCGGATCGCCCCGAAGACGTCGGCCGGCCAGACCGTGTCGTAGAAGGGGCGGCCGGGCTTCATGTCGAAGGGGAAGAAGGCCGGCACCGGCGCCATCCCGAGGAGCCCGAACGCGACGGGCCTGGGCGGCATCGCGATCACGGGCCGGTCGCGCGTGTCGAGAAGGCCCAGGATCTCCGCGTGCGCCCCCGGCATGTGGTCGTCGATGCAGAGCGGGATCCCGTCGGGGCAGCGCGGGTCGTTGTAGCAGAGCATCCGCGGCACGAACTCGCAGAACCAGTGCCCGTAGTTCCGGCTCTGCAGGCCGAACATCATGAGGCCGGCCGCGATCGTGTGCTCGGCCTCGGGCACCTCGACGAGGGCCCGCGTGGCCCCGAAGGCGGCGGTCATGATCTGGTCGGGGTTGAGGCCGTCCTGCAGCAGGATGTCCGGGCGCCGCGGATGGGCGGCGAGGTCGTAGACGAGCTTGCCGCCGGCGATGACGACGTTGCTGCGCGGGAAGGCGCGCGCGCCCTCCAGGAAAGCGAGGTACTGGGCCGGGATGTCCAGGGTGCCGGCCTCCGACCGGAGGGCCGGGGGCGGTTCCCAGAAGCGCAGATCGGGCGCGGCGATGCGGCGCTCCGGGAGCACCGTGATGACGCGGGCGCCGCCGGCCGCCGCCAGGGCCTGGACGGAGACGATGTCGTAAGCCTCCAGGGGCCCGGAGCCGGTGACGTGGCGCGTCGCCGCGTGGAGCGCGATCGCCGCGTCGAAGCGCCCGTCCTCCAGCAGGGTATCGAGGAGCAGGCGGCGCAGGTTCTTGACCTTGGTGCTGAGCCGGTCTCCGTCCTCCGTCGTCACGCCCGCGTCGCCGCCATTGAGGTCGTAGGCGAGGCGGTAACAATGGAGGCACGGCTCGGGCTGGTTCCGGCACTCGTACGCCCATCCGAGCCGCAGCAGGGTCGCAAGCCCGTCCTGGATCAGCACGGGCGCCTCGGCGTCGGCGCGCAGGCCCGCGATGTAAGCCTCGGCCTCGGCGAACCGGCCGCGCTCGCACAGGTCGCGCAGGCGCGCCGTGGCGGCGGCCCTCGTCCAGCGCGCCCGGGGGCCGGGGACCAGGGCGGCGATCAGGTCATAGGTCTCGGCGGCGGCGCCGAGCCGTTCGTCACCCTCGAGCCGGAACGCGAGGGTTTCGAGGTGCCGGCACAGCGCGCCGCGCCGGACCGGCTCGCGCTCCTCGGCGGCAAGGGTGCGGATCTGCGCGAGGACGTCCGGCGCGTTGTCGCGATGGACCGTCCGGATCAGGTCGATGAAGGTCTGCGTCGGCCTCATGTCGGTTGCGCGCCTGATCGACCCTGCCCGTCCGCGCGCCGGTCGAACGGCGCGCCCTCGCGGGCGGTGTACTGGAACCGGCGTGCCGTGACGAGATATCCGAATGCCCCTCGCCTGGGAGGGCCGGCGGACGCGGCGCTGGAGGGCGCACGCGGTCTCGTGTAGGGCAGGGCACCGGGCAGACAGGGATCCCCGCGCATGGACGACGACCGGAACGACACGCTGCATTCGGGCCGCGGACGGATCCGATCCCGGATCCGGGCACGATGACCGTCCGCCTCGTCCTGTACGGCGCCGGCGCGCTCGCCCGCGAGATTGTCGACGCCCTGCAGCGCCTCAACGCGCACGGGACCGCGATCGAGCTGCAAGCCAGCATCGTCGATCCCGGTATCGATGCGCCGGAGACGTTTCGGGGCCGGCCCGTGATTCGGGATGTGCGCAGCCTGGCGGGCGACGCGAGCCTGCGCTTCGTCGTCGCCCTCGGCGAGCCCGGGCCCCGGGCCCGGGCGGTCGCGCATCTTCGGGCGGAGATCGGCGCCCAGTTCACCTCGATCATCGATCCGGGGGTGCTGATCGGAGCGAGCAGCCGGATCGGCGCGGGTGCCGTGATCCTCGGCCATTCCTCCATCACGACGGATGCGCGCCTCGGGGAGCACGTCCTCGTCAACCCGGGCTGCACCGTCGCCCACGACGACGTGCTCGAGGATTTCGCCACGCTGAGCCCTGGGGTCCACCTGGCCGGGCATGTCCGCGTCGAGGAGGGCGCGTTCCTGGGCACCGGGGCCTGCGTGATCCCGCGGATGCGGATCGGCGCGCACGCCGTGGTCGGCGCCGGCGCCGTCGTGATCCGGAACGTGGCGCCGGGCCAGACGGTGTTCGGCAATCCGGCGCGGTCCCTGCGGCGCGCCTAGGCGGGGAGGGGCCGGCATCCGGATCGCCGCCTTCCGCGGTCCTGTCCGGCCATGTATAGCGGGCGCGTCACCTTAGCATGCGCGTGAGGATGGTGGCGGCCGACAGTCAGGACGTGTCTCGACGATGATCCCCGTGCTCATTCCAAGCCTGCCGGAGACGGATGCCATCGTCCCGTATCTGCGCCGGATCGATCAGTCGCACATCTACAGCAATTACGGTCCGCTCTCCCGGGCGTTCACCGAGACGCTCTGCCGCTTCGTCTCGGAGCGCGCCGACGGCGCGCCGGTGGCGGCGACGATCACCGGCAGCGGGACGACGGCCATCGAGCTCGCCCTGCGCTACCGGATCGCCGGCCGGAAGGGCCGGCTCTGCCTGATGCCCGCCTACACCTTCGTCGCCACCGCGCATGCGGCGGTCAATGTCGGCCTGGAGCCGTTCTTCGCGGATGTCGATCCCGAGACGCTGGCGCTGACGCCGGCCATTGCCGCCCGGGCCCTGGCGGCGGCCGGGGACGAGGTCGCCGCCGTGGTGGTGGTCAGCCCCTACGGCGCGCCGATCGACGTCGCCGCCTGGGAAGCGTTCGAAGCGGCGCACGGCATCCCGGTGGTGTTCGACGCCGCCGCCGCCACGCTCAACCTGCACCGCGTGGGCGCGCAGCCGATCTGCGTGAGCCTGCACGCCACCAAGGCGCTCGGGATCGGGGAGGGTGGGGCGATCCTCACCACCGACACCGATCTGGTGGCCCAGACCACCGCCATGACGGGCTTCGGCTTCTCGGCGAGCAGCCGCGTCTCGGAGGTGCGGGGCGGCAATTACCGGATTTCGGAATACGCCGCCGCGGTCGGACTGGCGGTGTTCGACGGGCTCGAGGCGCGCATCCAGCAATTGCGGGACGCATCCCTCGCCTATGTCGCGGGCTTCGAGCGGATCGGCGTGCGCATGCAGCCGGGCTTCGGCAGGGACTGGCTGACCATGACGATCACCGCCCTGTTCGAGCCCGGCACCGCCGATGCGGTGACGGCAGGCTTCGACGCAGACGGGATCCAGTGGCGGCGCTGGTACGGGACCGGCTGTCAGGCGCACCCCGCCTTCGCGACCTGCCGGCACGACGGGCTGGCGGGGACCGCCGCGGCGGCCGCGAGCGCCATCGGGGTGCCATTCTTCCCGGCGATCACGCCGGCGCAGATCGATGCGGTCTGCGGCAGCGTGGAGCGGTCTCTGGCGGCCCGCTGAGCGGCGACGGTGAGCCCGGGCCGAGAGGAACGGTCGAGGACGATGCAAGGCGATTTTCGGCGTATCCTGAGTCAGGCCGATCCCTCGAACGGCGCCGCTGCGCTCGACGCGATCGAGGACGGCCTGTCCGCACTCACGAACAGCCGACCGGCGGTCGCTGCGCAGCACCTCGCCACGCTGGCTTTCCGGTTCATGGGCGAGAACCGGCTCGACCTCGCGGCGCGTGCCTACGACCTCGCGGCCCGGGTGACGCCTGCACCCGCAGCGGCCTATCGGCTCGCCGCCATCCGAACCCGCATCCTCGATCTCTGCCGCCGCAAGGCGTTCGATCCGGTGGAAGGGTTGCTCCAGGAGTTGCGCGCGGCGAAGGCGGCCGCCGGGGATCACGGGCAGAACGACCCGTCGCTCATCCACATCGCCTGGAACTACGAACTCGCCGGGGACGCCGAAGGCGCGGTGCGCAGCTACCTGCTCGCGCGGATCGCGCGGGACCAGCTGGACGGCCAGACGCTGACGATCGACGGCGACACCCTCGAGCGCAAGATCCGGAACCTGCGCATCCTGCAGATGAACGCCCTGGCCGAGGCGGGCCGGCACGAGGAGGCGCAGACGCTCCACGAACGAACGCGGCACGTCCTGGGGCTCGGGCCGCTGCGGATCTACGACATTGTTTCCGCCCGCCAAGCGGCCGCGGACGGGCAAGGCGAATACCGGGAGCTGCTCGGGGGCCGCCGGATTGCCGAGCCGGAGATCGCCTTTCTCGAAGGGCCGGTGGCGCTGACCTCAGCGTGCGGATCCCTCGACGCGCCGCCGCAATACATCGCGCGGTTCAAGGATTGCCTGACCTTCCCGCGCAGCAATCTCGTGCTTCAAGGCAACCGCCTGGTCTACGATCTCGCCGCCCACCCGCTCAGCGGCATCGCCGACATCAAGGACGGGGTGAACCCCGACCAGATCATGACGGCCGTCTACGGCGCGAAGCGGGCCCTGGTCGAGGAGCCGGCCGAGACGCGCACGCTCGATGCCGGGCTGATGATGTTCGGGCTCCAGAGCAAGAATTATGGCCACTGGCTGCTCGAGTTCGTGCCGCGCATGCTCTGGTTCAACGATCCCGCCTGCCCCGCGGACTTCCCGATCTGCATCGACGACCACATGCCGGAGACGCATCGGCAGATCGTCGAGTTGCTCGACGAGCGCGATCGGCCGATCCTGCCGCTGTCGGCACAGGCGACGCGGTTCCGCGAGCTCGGCGTCGCCCCGGTGCCGACCTTCTTCCCGTTCGATTCACGGCCCGGCATGCCGGTCTACGACGCGATCTGGCCGAAGGATGTCCTGGCGGGCATGCGGCGCGCAGTGCTGGAGCGGCTTGCCGCGCGCGGCGTCGATCTGCGGCCTTCAGGCCGCAAGATCGTGCTCTCACGACAAGGATTCGCGCAGCGGCAGCTTCTCAACGAGGCTGAGATCATCGATGTGCTGAAGCGGCAGGGCTTCGAGGTCGTCTACCCCGAGAAGCTGTCCTTCGCCGAACAGGTTGCGCTATATCACACGGCCGACACGATCGTCGGATCAGCGAGTTCCGCACTCACGAATTGCATTTTCTGCAATCCGGCTTCCCGCGTCATCGCGCTAATCCACGAGAATCTGTCATTCAATTTCCGCGGGTACACGAGTATGATTAGGTCGAGTGGAGCCGATCTGGTCTTTATTCGCGGCAAGACCGTCGCTGGCGCAGCGGTCCACGCCTTTCACGCCAATTACACGGTTGCTCCCGCTCTCGTCATGCGCGGCCTCGAAGCTGGTTCCGGGAGAGGCTGATCCGCGGCGGTGATGCCGCTTCCGACTTCCCCGAGGAGCATGACGCCCATCCATGAGTTTGCACATGACCGACGATCAAAGGTGGCGCGGCTTCATCGACTACATCGACGAGCCCCTCCTCACCGGGTGGGCCTTCGATACACACTATCCCGATCTGCCTCTTCTCGTTCAGGTCAGCGCGGCCAGCGGCAAGACGGAGATCGTGAGAGCCAACATCTTCCGGCAAGATCTTAAGGACCACGGTATCGGCGACGGACGGCACGGTTTCGTGGCCGACCTGCAGAACTTCTCGACCCTGGACGGTGCCATCGAAATCTCGATCCTGGGCGGCGATTGCGTCTTGGCCGAAAACATTCACCTAGAGACTCTGAATCTCCGCAATGCCGTTCCGCCAGTCCCAGGAACGTTTCTCGCTTTGATGAGGCTGACAGCTGCTGAATCCCGGATCACAGCAGTTTCCGCGGCACAGAGCGGAGCCGGACAACCTTGTTCCTTCGAGGAAGCTCAACCCCCGTTCAGCGGTAGGTCGCTCGCGGTCATCCTTATGGATACCGCTTCTCCCGAGCGCGACCCCGAAGGACTGATCTCGAAATTCCTTCGCTTTGAAGTCATCCGATCGGGCGGGAAACACCTTAAGGCCAAGCTTTCTGGGACGACGAAAGACCGCCTGAACGTCCTACTGTGGTACATCGGAGAGTATACGCTGAGATGGGGCCGATCGTTGAGCATCCCCCTCTCCCCGAGCCAGATCCGGTTCCTCAACGCACCGCTGCCGGTAGACGAGTTCCCGGAAAGTATCAGCGTGGCTCTCTGGAACCTACTCCGGCGCGACCGCCCGGACCTTCTCGACATCACTAAACCAGTGGTTGAACACGAAGCTCTTTACTGGTGGTGCATTGAGAAGACACCGCAGCTAAATTTGGAACGAAGACTTGTGACACCCGAACAGGCCGCCGTACTCCGGAGGGTCGAAAAAGGGCCTTATACCAGATTTCCACTCAGCATATTCATGCGGCTACACATTGCGAAGCACCGTGAACTGCAGTGCCTGAATCTACACAGCGCCGCTGGCCGACTCGCGGCGCTGCATTATTTCATTTTGCTGAGCCTCAAACATCCCCACATTATCGATTTTCTTCCGATACAATCCTTGCAATTACTCTTCGCGACTCAAGCAGACGGCATCGACCCGTTCACAGACAATTTGTCATTTCTTCTCCAATCTGCCTCTGACGCCCGCGATCTCGCGAACCAAGCGCGACGGCGCGGGGCGGCGAGCGCCGCCGCGCCAAACCTGAGATCAACCCCGGGCGCAGGACGCTATGCAACGTCGATAGCTGGCACACACCAGGCAGCAGAGGGCGTGACCGTCATCGGTCCCATCGAGAAGACCTCAGGCCTAGGACAGGCGACGCGCCTCTCGTATCAAATCCTTCAAGATAAGATCGCGCCGTCCCTATCGGCGATACCTTTTAATGTCGAGAACCCAGCACTCATTGGTTTTTCAACTAAAATTGATTTTCAGCCATATGTTCGACCGCATCGCATCAACTTGTTTCACCTTAATGCCGAATCAATTCCACTCGCTTTCTCCCTTCTACCCGGAACGACGTTCGAAAACAGTTTTAATATAGGATATTTTTTCTGGGAACTTAACAAAATGCCGGAATCGCACTCTCTCGCGCTTGACCTTTTGGATGAAATCTGGGTATCATCAGAATATGTGCGGTCTATTTACACATCGAGGACTGACAAGCCTGTCGTGAATGTCGGCATGGCCGTTGAGGATTTGCCCCCCGGTCTCCGGCCGCATCCCTCCTTCCTTCAGGATGAGGTGTTCACCTTCCTGACAACCTTCGATTCCTTCTCTTTCGCTGAGCGCAAGAACCCACTCGCGGTCGTTCGTGCCTTCCAAGCGGCCTTTCACAAAGAAGACCGCGAGGTCGCCCTTATCATCAAGACTTGGAACAGGAGTCGAGTCTCGGACGCTTATCAGGTCAGCGTCTGGCTCGCGATAGACGATCTCGTCCGTGACGACCCAAGGGTTCGAATAATTGACGAGACTTTTACGTACGAACAGATTCTTTCTCTGAAGCTCGCCTGCGACTGCTATGTGTCGTTGCATCGTGCAGAGGGCTTCGGTTTTGGAATGCTAGAGGCGATGCAACTCGGTCGTCCCGTGATCGCAACCGCGTATTCCGGGAACATGGATTTTTGCACGCCTGAGAACAGCTACCTTGTTGACTACGATCTCGTCCCGGTCGCGCATGACGAGTACCCGGCTGTCGAAAGAGGAAGTGTCTGGGCGGATCCGAACCTCGCGAGCGCTGCAGCAGCGATGCGTCAGGCCGTGTCGAACCGCGATGAGGCAAAAGAGAGGGGTCTGAGGGCGGCGCAGTTTGTCAGGAGCAATTTCAGCATCCAAGCGATCGCCGATCGGTACGGCCGTCGGCTGAACGAGATAGATGTGAGACTTCGCGGGCAATAACCTGACCGGGGGGCTTTGGATCGGGCTGATTAGAAGAATCAGCTAGAGGCGGTTATGGACCTGGGTGGGTCTGATGCTCAGATGGGTGGGGATGAGCCCTGCCCGCAAGCCGTATCCGTCCGACGTTTCCGATGAGGAGTGGGCGCTGGTCGCGCCCTGCCTGACGCTGCTGCGCGAGGATGCCGGTCAGCGCGAGCATGCGTTGCGGGAGGTGTTCAACGGGCTGCGCTACGTCGTCAGGAGTGGCTGCCCGTGGCGGCTGATGCCGCATGATCTGCCGCCCTGGTTTGTCGTGTATCAGCAGGCCCAGCGCTGGTTATCAGCTGGCTGCTTCGAGCAACTGGCCGAGGATCTGCGCGCGGTGCTGCGCCTCGCCGCGGGTCGGGCGCCGGAGCCGACGGCGGGCTGTGCTCGACAGAAGGACTTTGCGCTCCTCGCCCGAGAGCGGCGAGCGGGCCGGCTACGGTGGGGCCAAGCGCAAGAAGGGCTCAAAGCTGCACATGGCGGTGGACACCCTCGGCCATCTCCTGGCGCTGCACGTCACGCCCGCCGATGCCGATGTCACCGGGCCTGCGAGCTGGGACAAGGGTTTCTTCGACATAGCCGCGGAAGCGCGCGCCCGTCATCGGTCCATCGAAGATTGCGGTGGCTGTCAGACCGGTGGTGCGCAGGCCGGCGGCGACGGTGATGGTCCTCCAGTGCGCAAATGACACCGCAACTTGGCAGCGTTCTCCGCGTGGGGCCCGCCCGAAACGGCGGACCATCCTCGTGTTGGCGGCAGTTTCGTCGAGGAACACGAGCCTGTCCGAGTCGAGATCGAGCTGGCGCTCGAACCAGGACAAGCGTACTGCCTTCACGTCCCCCCGCTCCTGCTCGGCGGCGTCGCCGGTGTCTTTTTGCGCGTGATGCCGTGCCGCTTGTAGAAGCAGGACAGGCTGCTCACTCCTACTCGCAGGCCTCGTTCGGCCAGACGGTCGCGCAACTCATGCAAGAACAACTCGGGCTGCGCTTCATAGGTCTGCCGGATCAGGTCGTCCTGAGCCTCGATGGTGTGCGAGCGTTGATCGCCGCCCATCGGCTTGGCCTGCGTCCGCCCCTCCTGCAAAGAGGTCCCGTGCCAGCGCACGACGCTGGCCGGGCTGACCTCGAAGCGCCGCGCCGCTTCCCGGCGCGAGGCCCCCGCTTCGATTGCGACCACGACGCGCTCGCGCAGATCAACGGACAGGGCATACGCCATCAGCTCTCTTCCTCGGAAAGCCGCACATCGAATCACACCGCCGTCCGCGCCGAAACTCCAGACGATCCAATCTCGTCGGTGCCTGCTTTAGGTCAGATGACGGGTGCGGAGCAGGTGGTGTTGAAGCTGCGCCAGATCGACGTTCAGATGGCACAGGGTGAGTGCTTAGCCCTCGCATGCAAGGAGGCAGAGATCTTCGAGCAAAGCTATTTTTGCTAGCGCAAGGTATACGGGGGTCGCGCCAACCGACCAGGCATGCCGAATAAAGGATCTGGATCGTGAGAACGCACGATTGCGCCGGCTCGCAGCGGACACTTCGTCGGAAAAGCAGGTGCTTACGGACGTCGCCTCGGGAAGCTTGTAGCCCGGAGCGACGCCGGCTGGCAGTCGACGGCATCAAAGGGAGGTATGGTCTCTCAGAACGCCATGCCTGCCGTATCGTTGGCCAGGCACGAAAGGCCGCTCACAAGATGGTCGCTCGAATGGATTTCAGATATAGACCAAGGGCTCTGCTGTCATGTTGCGGTTCCTGCCCCGGCAACTTTGGTCTCGGAATGCTGAAAGTCAATTCGATCAGCCCGTCTACGACTTTGTAAAGGCGCCCGATATTCGCGACTGGGCCCAAGGCAGTTGCGGCTTCGACGCAGACAATCTCCAGATCGCCAGAATTTACCGCGATTCCAAATACAAAATCATGCGATTCAAATACATAACCTGTGAAGGAGATGTCGATCCAAACATTTTCGACCGGCCTCGCACCTCTAAGTTTGAATACGACTCGAGCGCGCGTGCCGCAGGACCACGCGCCCCACTCCTCGGCCGGATAGAAGCCGCCGCGCAAGACATGGGGCAGTAGCTTCGCGCCCGACATCCCAATGAACTCGTTGGAATTTACGATATACGGCAACGTGGGGTAGGTAGCTAGTAGAGCGCTTACGTCAGTTGTTGCCCATGCATCAAGAAGCCCGCCCATTCGCTCCGAAATGCGCGCCTCTTGCTCGGGTGCCAGACGGGATGTCTCACCGGTTCCAACGCTCGGCTCAATGAGATTTGAAAAACCGGCAGACACAGATAAGAAGTCCGAGATGCGCCTCATCTGACCATCAAAGTTCGACCTCAGATCCTCATATTTTAGTATTAGTGTTTTATGATCATTCGAGTTACTGATCCTCGCCGCGAACTCCCAGTTCCTGACCCACTCGTCGAGAGCTTCATCGAACGTCCCAATGTGCCAAGCATCCCGCTTGTCTCGTGCCGCTGCGGCCCGAACGAGCGACGATTTAATTGTCCGCCGTCAGCACCCCTGAGACAGATTGAGGCTCTTCACGAACAGAGGATGGCTGGTTCATCGTAGCCCCCAGGAGCGAAGATGAAACAGACATCCGGGCCGGCGCGGAAGCCGGCAGAAGCCGTGATCAAGGACATCCGCCGGGCCACACGTCGGCAGTTCTCGTCCGAGGAGAAGATCCGCATCGTGCTGGAGGGCCTGCGCGGTGAGGACAGCATCGCCGAGCTGTGCCGGCGCGAGGGCATCGCGTCCTCAATGTACTACGGCTGGTCCAAGGAGTTTCTGGAAGCTGGCAAGAAGC